>JANQHM010000131.1 GCA_028282645.1 Candidatus Gastranaerophilales bacterium | reverse complement strand
TACGCCTGGTGAGGAATCATATGGCATAGATTTCTCTGATATTAATTCTTCCAATGCTTTAATCCTTTCTTTTGACAAGTTGGATTTATGTAAAGTACTGCTTTTCATCAAATAACTCCCTCACCTCTATTAACCCAAGTTTATAATACAAAATTATAATATATGAGTTTGTTTATATTATCAAGCTATTAATTTATTTGTTGATGTTTTTTTGAGATGAGGGGAGGGATATTATAGATAATGTAAACATTTTGGGTTATTTGAAGTAATGTAACAAGTTGTAAAAAACATGCTTTTTAGTAACAAAGTTGTATAATTTATGTTTTTTGTACGACTTACTATATACTATAATTATATATTATAATATATAGTTGTGAGAATTTCAACATGTAATTGTTTTTTATTTGTTTTTTGTAAAGAAATATAAAAGTATTTTTTTATATTCATTTGAAATTGTAATAAAACGTTGAAAAAAAAGCTTTTTTAAGGAATTATATATAATAGAAAACTTGTAAGGAGAAATAAGATCATGCCAGAACTAGTAAAAACAATGATTAGAGATGTTCCTAATTTTCCTAAAGAGGGAATTGTGTTTAAAGACATAACAACAGCAATTAAAGATCCTAAAATTTTTAAAAGAATTATTGATTATTTAACAAATGAATATAAAAATCAAAAAATAGATTATATAGTTAGTATTGAATCCAGAGGTTTTATTTTTGGAGCTCCTTTGGCTTATAACCTTGATGCAGGACTGGTTGTAATTAGAAAGCCGGGTAAATTGCCCGCTGATGTTGAAAAAGTTTCTTATGATCTTGAATATGGCACAGATTCTATTGAGGTTCACAAAGATGCTATTGAACCGGGTAAAAAAGTATTATTGATAGATGACTTATTAGCTACTGGCGGTACTGTCGAGGCTTCTTGCAAATTAATTAATAAAATTGGCGGGGATCTTATTGGTGTGGCTTTTGTTGTTGAACTTACATTTTTGAACGGAAGAAAAAAGCTTGATAACAATGTTAATATTGTTTCAATGGTTAAATACTAAATATTTATACTGCTCGTCAATTAAATTTTAGATTACTCTTTTCAGAGATTAGTTTATTTTAGTTTTAACGCAATTGATAAATAATCTGAAAAATATTTTAGAGATACTATAATAAAATAAGGGGCTTGTTTTGACTGAATTAAAAAATCAAAAATTGATAAATTCTATAAAGCAAGGTTTAAAACAATTTAATGTTGATCTGACAGGGCTTAATATTCTTATAGGAGCCTCTGTTACGCAGCTTGCTCTTATTCCGTTAACGGCATGTTTTGCTAATGCCAGAAATATTTATGTTTTAAGCCAAAGCACCGAAGAATCTAACAGGCTTAATCATTATATTAACAAAATTAATTTCTCTTCTAATGTAAAATTTATAGAAAAACTGCAACCGCATGTTTTATCTCAGATTGATGTTCTTATTAAAGGCAATAAAATAAAATATCTTGATGAGCAAATAATTTCTTCTTTAAAAGAATCATGCGTTATAGCTGTTTTTCCTGAATTTGTGGATTTTAATTATATTAACGGTATTAGCCTGGAAGATTGCTCTAAATATAAAATACCTGTTATTGCGCTGAATGAACAAGATGATAATTTAATGACAGATAAGTACTTTGCCAATATAATAACTAAAAGGTGCTATGAAGCAGGATTGGATATATATAAGTCTAAGATACTGCTTGTTGGTAAGGGCAAGACTTTAGATTCTTCTTTAAATTTGTTAAAAAGTGCCGGAGCCTTTGTTTATGTTGCTAATACTGATAAAACAGACTGTCAGCAATACATTTTAAAACATTTGGCGGATGCTGATGCTGTTGTTATTGCTCAAGTTCCTATTTGCACTGATTATGTAATTGGCAAGCAGGGTTTAATAACTTTGGAGCATATATTACAAATTAATCCTGAAGTTAAAATAGTTCATTTTGCAGGGAGAATAGATACAGCACTTTTGAATAAAGAAAAAATAAAAGTTGTTCCCGGTAATATTAATGTTAATCATGTAAATGTAAATATTAATGAATTAGGGATAAAAGCTGTTTCTGATATTGTAGCTGCATTGATGAAATCTGTTGAATCTATGTCGAAAGCAAAAAATAAAACTACAAATTTAAAAGATTGTATTGTATCATACAAGGTAATGAATTATGAAGAAATTGAATTTGCCAGGAAATAAAGAAAAACAAAAAGTTTTTATTAATTTAATTAGTTAGAATTAAAAAGGTTAGATAGAAGAGCATGGGCATTATTTTTGAAATATTGGTAACAATTTTTATATTAAGTTTATTATTTATAGGTGTATTGCAGATAACACCATTTATTAGCAAGCAAACATAATATAAAAACAATGAAATATACTACCTAAGAGAAATTTGAAATTTAATTTAGTACTAGTATAGCTATTAATACTCTTTTATTCGATAGAATACCCGGACCTTTGGGTCGCTAACTTATGCAAAACAAAGCTTTGTGTTTAAAGTTATGGGTCTGATACCTCGACCCTTGGATCGAGGAGTTTCATTCCTGATTTTTTGCTAAATTAATTTATATTTTATTTGAAATTAATTGAAATTTTTTCTAAAAATTTTCAAAAATGTTTTGCTGATGGTATAATTTATATGCCAAAAAAGATTAATGTAAAAATTTATAGAATGTTGTTAATAGAATGAATATATTATTACTAGCCAAGGATAGCAAGGTTATTGCTGAAGAAATAAAGGAATTATTTCTTAATGCCAGTTATAATTTAATAACTCTTGAGAAAATAGAGGATGGAATTGGAGAGGTAAGGCTTAAAAAGCCTAATTTAATATTGGTAGACTTTGACAGCTTTAAAGAAGAAGGTTTAGAGTTTGCCAAGCTATTAAAGCAAGATCCATTTGTCAGGGATATAAAACTGGTTTCTTTGATGCAGGAAGAAAAAAGTGGAGATTTGGAAAAGATAATGGGTGTAGGCTTTTCCGGGTATGTAGTTAAAAAGTTTGATACGTCTTTTATTTCCAAAATTGATAATTATTTAAATAAGATTAAATGTAATGATGAAACAAATGAAAAATTTTTAAATACTGTTTTGTCTGTCGATGATCAGGAATTAAAAAATGAAAAGAATAAGTGGCATAAAGTCCTTATTGTTGACGATAATTCTATCAATGTTGATTTATTAAAAGAAATTTTAGAGCAGATAGGTAAAACGGCTAAAGCTGCTTATAATGCAAAACAGGCGTTTGAGATGCTTGAGGCGGAAAGTTTTGACCTTATTTTGCTAGATATAATGATGCCCGAGATAAATGGCTTTGAAGCTATAAAGCATTTAAAAAAGAATCCTAAAACTTCTAGGATCCCGGTTATATTTGTAAGTGCATTAAATGAAACAACAGATATTGTAAAGGGTTTAGATCTGGGATCTTATGGTTATATAACCAAACCTTATAATATAGAAGAAGTTAAGGCCAGAATCATTAATACACTCAGGATAAAAGATGTTCAACAAGAACTGGAGACGGAAAAAAATAAACTGGATTTGATTTTTAAATTTTCTGCCGATGCTATTTTAATGTTAAATGCTTCGTTTGAGATTGTATCTTTTAATAAAAAGTTTTGGGAATTTTTTGATATTGATTTTACCTCTGTTAACGGACAAAATGTTTTTTCTGTTATACCTGCGGAGGTTAATTTTAATGAAAATTTTATTATAGAAAGTCTAAAAGTTAAAAAGAGTATAAAAAAAGAAGTTATTGTTGAAGCTGATAAATATTCAAAGTGTTATGAATTTAATTGTTCTAAAATTAATCCTTCTGTGGATGAAGCTGAGGGATATGTGTTTGTAATTAGAGATATAACTGATTCTAAAGAAATAGAAAAGCAAAAAGAGACATTTGTGGCAACGTTAACTCATGATTTAAAAACACCTATAAGAGCTGAAATGAGAGCTTTGGAGCTTTTGCTAAAGGGTTCTTTCGGGTCTTTGAATCAGGATCAGATTTCAATTCTTAAAGATACTTTATATTCCAGTAAATATATGTTTAAAATGATAGAGAATTTGCTTGCTACTTATAAATATGAGCATGGTAAGATTACTTTGAAAAAAGAAAAAGCTGATATTCTTAATTTGATTAAAAATATTTGTGCTGAATTAAAATATTTAATTTCTGATAAAAATCAGGAGTTATCCCTGGTTTTTGAAGATGAGAGTATCTTTTTGGATATTGATATTATGGAAATAACTCGTGTAATGATGAACTTGTTAACAAATTCAATTAATTATACTCAAGAAGGCGGAAAAATAGTAGTTACTATTAAAAAGCATCCGGACAATATTTTACTTTCTTTTAAGGATAACGGCAGGGGTATTTCAGCCTGCGAAATGCCTTATTTATTTGATAAATATAAAAGTAATGCAAAAAAATTCAGACAAGTTGGTACCGGATTGGGGCTGTATCTTTCAAAGCAAATAGTAGAGCTTCATAACGGAGTAATTTGGGCTGAAAGTGCAGAAGGAGAGGGCAGTGTTTTTAATGTGAAGTTGCCTGTATATTAAATTATCAGGTGTTGAAGATTCATCTGTAGATAAGATTTTATAATTCGCTATAATTATTAATTATTTTGTAAATATTTCTTAAAGTATTAGCAATATTTTTTTATTTAAACTTATTATAATTAGATGTTTACAATTTACAAAAAAAGAGGTGACAAAAATGGCTATTAATGGAAATAACCCTATTAAAGTAAAATTTGATGATGATGGAACTAAAAGGTTGATAAATCCAAATACTGGTATAACAAAAGTTTTTAATCCTGATGGAAGCATTTGTAAGTATAAAGGGAATGAACTAATAAAAACGAAAGAGGCTGACCCTAATATTAAAAGAGATCTCTGGAAAGATGGAACTGAAATTAAACGATTTATTAAGGAAAAATTTGAAATAAGAAAAAATGAAAGATTAGGAGAAAAACAATCAGGACTTCTTACAGATAAAGGAGAGTTTATTCCTCTTTTAAAAAAGCACTTGAATGCAGAAACACTAGATATAGCAGAGTCGCTAAAAGTGTCTTTTTCTAAAATTGCAGAAGCATTAAATAAAGTACATTAGTTAAATTAAAGAAAGAAGGTATAAAAAAATGTATCCAGCCACTGGTCCTACTCCTATTTATCTGACTGTAGGCAGGTCTAGATTCGCCTATCCTGAAATAGATTCAAATGCAGTAATTACTAATAATATACCACAAAACGATGGTTCAATAATTTACAATTATAGCGATGGAGTCACTAAAAGGGAATATCTTGATAGAACTCAACATTTAGATTTTCCTGGTGGAATCACACAGACGAGATATCCTGACCATCAAATAACTACCAATTATAATGATGGGATGAAGCAAACTGTATATCCTAATGGAGATGTTATTTATGATAGAGAAGGTCAGCCCTTTAAGGTTAAATATAAACCTTATCAGGGTGGTCGCTTTCAATCTGAGCTGATAGAGAAAAAACCAAATGGAAGATTAAAAGTCTTTTTTCCTAATGGGGGTGTTTCTACATATATAGATGATATCCAACAAAATATAAAAGCAGGTGTTGAAAATGTTGAAAGAGATCTTCTCCCGGATGGAACCGAAATTAAATTCTTTAGGAACGAAAGAATTTTAGTAAGGAGAAATAGAAATATTATGGAAAAAATAGCAGGATATCGAGACAGCGTAGGTGAATTTATCCCTTTGATAAGAAAAGACTTAAGAACCGGATATAGACAGATATTAGTAAACCCGCAAGGCACTTTTTCTGACGTGACAAAAGCATTAGCAAGATCATTGATGTTTCTTATAGAAAGACGTCCATTTCCATAACTTCGGCTTTGCCTGATTTTTTAATATCTCCTATAAAATGCTATTTTAATATACTTCGTACATTGTAGTCTTTTTTATCTATAATTACAATACAAGTTTAAAATATTTTTTATTAAGTAATGTTACAAAAACAGCATTTTTACTTTTTTGAGCCTGCGAAAATTTTAAAAAAGTGCTAAAATATATAATAAAGATAGAAAATAAATATATCTTTAAGTCATTAAGATAAAATGGTAGAAAAAAATGGATCTGACACAATACGTTAACAATCTGTTTATTATTTTGTGGAATATAATAGTATTTCTATGCTCAATTGTTTCACAAAGTAATATTAAAGAAAAAGAATATATTTCTTTTGCAGGTTTTGATTGTGTTTTAAGAATTTTAAATAATATATATAAAAATATAAAAGAATTAACAAATAAAATAACATCAAAACAAAATAATATCAACGCTGTCAAAAACTTGACAGTATCACAATTTATTAATAAAAATAAAAATTGTGTGTCAAATAAAGTAAATTCTAATAATACAGTAATAAATAAAGCTTTACAAAGCTGGAAATTATTATATATCAAGAGATTAAAGGATGCGCAAGCCACGCAAAATTTAGTTTCAAAACAGCACTTTTTCCGCTTACAGGATAAGTGTGCCTATTTATACCCTTTTGCGGTGCAAAATTATCGTTGTATAAATTGTTTTTGATTTTTACGTAACATACAATTGAATAAAAATTTTGGCTCTCTTTAAGGCTAAAAGAAGCGAATTTTGTAATGGGTGCTTTTTCAACGTTGAAAAAGCACCCATTTTACCGGTCTGTCAAATTCATCCGTATCAAAGCTTGTAGCACTAACATAAGATATTATAAATTTAAAAAAATAAAAAACACTTCAGTTAAAAACAGGTAGTGGTCAGTTGGGTACTGATGCTTACAAGTAAACAAGACAGCTTCTTAAGTTATATCAAAAGCTTACATCGATGACATAAGAAAAGGTGATGACCATCACCAAAAAATATAAGTATCTGAAGCGTTTAGCTTATATTTAATCACTCAGTTCAGTACTAACTTTATCTTTATCTTTTAAAGTTCTTGTTGGAATACCTACCCAGTTTCCTCTTGCTTCTGACACAAAGTTACCGTTTAATAAACTTGGACCGCCAAGTGTATTATCAGGAATTTCAATAATAGAACTCACATTAAATTTGTATAAATCTGCCATTGCTTGACCTCCGGGACCTAATAATTTTATTGCCCTATCTCTAATTTCTTGATCAAAATTCATGCCTAAATTCTGTGTTGCTTTTTTTACTCCTTGTACAAGAGGGCCAGTTAAAATAAATTCATTTGTCCCTTTTGCAGCTTCTATATGTGCTATTTGAGCAACAGAATCAAGATAAGCATTTATTGCTTCTTTAGAAGCTTTGGCATGTTTTTCTTTTGTAACGTTCTTTAATGTCATTTCTACTTTATTATTTTTTATTTTTTCTTCAAAAAGACCTGTCTCTTTAAGATTATTAGCTTCTTTAGTATTTTTATCCAGAATCAGCGGGTATTGAGTTACTACTTTAGCATTTCCTACGCCAAGAAGTTTTTTTTTATCATTTTCACTTAAGCTTAATGATTCAGCATAATTATTTATCATAGCAGGAACAGATGCTCCTTCTTTTTCTACAGATTTACGATTGTTTAAGCCCCTTACATGACCTAACTCTGTGGTTACAACTATTGTTTCACCATTAACAACTTTTATTGAGGCAACACCACAACCACCGCCAGTCATGCAGACTGCGGCCTTTAATCCATTATAAAGTGATTTTAAACGTTTTGCCGCAAAAGCTGCGGCTCCTGCCATATCATTGAGTGCGAGCACGTTAATATCAGTATCTTTGTTTATCTTTTTTATATCTTTAAAATCAACATCTCTAAGAGGATTATTATCTTTATCTTTTAAGTTTGGTAATATTTTAGCTATATTATTAACAGTAGCACCAGGGACAAAAAGGGCTATACCTTTTAAAAGGTTACCATCTCCTTCTTGTCGACTTATTTTATCTTTTATTTTTTCATTATTAATAAAATCTTTTATTCTATTTTTAAGACCATTTAAATAATCACTGGATGACATTATTCCGTTTGGACATACATTTGTAGGAAATCCTTTCAATCTATTGCTTGAGATAAGCTTCTCCCCGTCATCTGAAAACATAGTTATTTTTAAACTTCCTCTTCTGGTATCACTTGCTCCTGAATCAACAGCTAACTTATACCCAAATCCTAATTTTGCGTTATTCCCTCTACTTACTAACATAATACCTTTACTCTCCATTTTTTTCTAATACATAATTATAATATATCTGTATACAATATAGCTTTTGTCTATAACTTATAATAACTCAAAAATATTTTTCAGATTATTCAATCATGTTAAAGTTAATCAATTAGCAATTCTCTGAATTGCGAAACTGAACAATTTTACTTTTTATAAGCTTATTCTAAAGAGTAATCCGAAATTTAATTTTGAACCGAAATAAAAACAAAAAAATATCATAATAAAAATTTTGGACTTTTATTATTTTTTCTCTAAATCTCTAAAGAATCACTATTATATGAAGTTTGGAAACTTTATTTGTTGCTATTATATTTTTTTTGTTTTTACAAAATGTAATATAATAAATTTGGTAGTGGTTAGTTGAGTACTGATGCTTACAAGTAAGCTCAAGTTATATCAAAAGCTTACAGCGATGACATAAGAAAAGTGATTACCATCACCATAAATTTAAATGTATATCTAATCACGCCTTCTTGTAACTGTTGAACCAATTTGGTGAAGTCTTAAGAAGTTAGTTCGGCCCGGTATTAAGTAGAATTGACCGCCTGTAAGAATAATTTTGTCACCTACGTTTAAAAAAGTTTTTTGAATAAGGCACTCGTCTAAACCTTTTAATTCTTCTTCACTAAAATTCATATTGCAGTCAAAAAGAAGCGGAAAAACACCCCATAATAAATTAAGTCTTCTACAAAGCTTTTCATCTTCGGCAATAGTAATAACAGGGACCGAAGGCTTGGCTTTTGAGAGTATTCTTGCCGTAAAACCCGTCTTTGTAAATGCAACTATAGCTTTTGTATCAACTTCTGACAGCATTCTGATAACAGCTGTTGCTAGTGCTTGAGAATCCATATCATAAATTTCTTTTGGCTTGATAAATCTATTTGAATTATATAATGAACTATTTTCTACATTCTCGGATATAGCCCTCATCATCCCTACAGCTTTATAAGGAAATTTGCCTACCGCGGTTTCGCCTGATAACATAACTGCATCAGTGCCATCCATAATAGCATTAGCAATGTCACTTGTTTCCGCACGGGTTGGTGTAGGTTGAACTATCATTGTTTCTAACATTTGTGTTGCTGTTATTACTTCTTTTCTTTGAGCATTTGCTTCTGTGATAATTCTTTTTTGTACGATAGGAACCTTTTCCGGAGAAATTTCTATACCTAAATCACCCCTTGCAACCATTACACCGTCAGAGGCTACAATAATTGAGTTCATATTATCAACGGCTTGTGGTTTTTCTATTTTTGCAATAACCGGTATATCTCCGCCAAATTCGTTAATATATTTTTTAGCTTTTACTATATCTTCTCTTGTTCTTACAAAAGAAAGCGCAATAAAATCAACCTGGTTTTCTATTGCAAATTTAATAAAATCAACGTCTCTTTCTGTTACAGCTGAAATACTTGCAGTTGTACCGGGTATATTTAAGCCTTTTCTTTTTTTCAAGATTCCGCCGTTTATAATTTTGGCGGTTATAACCGTTTGTGTTTTTGATTTAACTTGAATTTCCAGCTTACCGTCATCTAATAAGATCATATCATCGGGTTCAACATCATTAACAATGCCTGAATAATCAACCGGTATAATTTCAGGATCTTCTTGCTCCATGCCCGGTGCTAGTTTTATTAATTCACCGTCTATTAATTCTTTATCTTCTTTAAGGTTGCCTACACGAATTTTGGGTCCTTGTAAGTCTAATAAAACAGGAATGTGTAAGTTTAGCTCTTTTCCTGCTTCTCTTATTAACTTTATTCTTTCTTTATGAATTTCCGGCGTTTCGTGAGAAGAATTTATTCTTATTATTCTCACGCCTGATTTTATAAGTTTTATTATTTGCTCTTTTTCACTTGTTGCAGGTCCCAGCGTGGCTATAACTTTTGTTTTTATTAATGGTTCCATTATTTTTCTCCGTTTTAAATAAATATCAAAATTTAAAAACCAAATCTAATATTAGTTTAAAACAAACAGTTTTATCTATAAAGTTTTACAAGTTCAAACAGAAAAAATCATATAAGCTCTTGTAATTTATTATATACAACGCGGTTCTCGATAAGGTTATAAACCATTAAAACCCCTTCTTGAATTGATAATACCTTTTCGCCTACCCACAATAACGCCGCGGCATTTAGCACTAAAATATCAAGTTTAGGACCTTTTAGCCTGCCTGAGAATATATTTTTGATTATTTCAGCATTTTCGTCCGGAGTGCCTCCTGATATAGACTCTAATGTTGCTGTTTTAATGTCAAAGTCTTCAGGGTGTATTTCAAATCTTTCTATTTTATTATTTTCGAGTTTATATATATCTGTTTTGCCGCAAATGCTTATTTCATCAATTATGGGATTTTGACTGTTTACTACAAGTGCCTTTTTACAGCCTAAAATCTTTAAAACTTCTATCATTTTAGAACACATGTCGAGATCTGAAACACCTAAAACTTGCCCTGTAGGAAATGTTGGATTTGTTAAAGGTCCTAAAAAATTAAAAATTGTTCTAAATCCAAGATTTTTTCTTACCGGATGCACCCTTGACGTTGCCTTATGAAAATAAGGAGCGTGAATAAAGGCTATGTTTTTATTATTAAAATCATTTTCTACTTCTTTGGATGTTTTGCTTAGGTTTATGCCCAGAGCTTGCAAAACGTTGCTGCTTCCGCATTTGCTGGTTAGGCTAAAATTAGAATGTTTTGCTACGCAAATACCAGCTGCTGCTGCTATTATAGAAGCTGCGGTTGATATATTAAAAGTATTCGCCTGATCTCCGCCTGTACCGCAAGAGTCTACTATTATTTTATCTTTTGATATATTTATTTTTTCCGCTTTTTCTCTTAACCCTTGGGCTAGTCCACTTATCTCTTCTATTGTTTCACCTTTGTATTTTAGCAGAGTGAGAAAAGCAGCTATTTGAACATCCGATATCTCTTCTGTTGCTATTATTTCTATTACGTTTTTGGATTCTTCTATTGTTAAGTCCTTATGATTTAAGAGCTTCTTTATTATGTTTATAAACATTTTTATTTCCTTTAATTTTATTATATAATAATTATTATATATAATAAATTGAGTGATGTTCATCATCTTTCTTAAGTCAGCGCTGTAAGTTTTTGATATAGCTTAAGTTTACTTGTAAAAATCAGTACGCGCTTGACCACTACCATAAATTGTACATTAAGAAAGTAAATAAATTATGCAAGCTTTAAAACCAGCTGTTTTTCTTGATAGAGACGGAACCATAATCGAAGAAGTAAATTATTTAAAAGATAAAAACGATTTAAAACTTATTCAAGGTGCGGCAAAAGCCTTAAAAAAGCTGAATAAATTAAATTTTCTAACTGTTCTGGTGACTAATCAATCTGGTGTGGCTAGAGGTTACTTTGACGAAGACAATGTTTCCGTTATAAATAATGAATTGAAAAATATATTAAACAAAAAAAACGCTAATCTCGATGCAATATACTACTGTGCGCATCATCCTAACGGAACTGTAGAAAAATACGCAAAACAATGTAATTGCCGTAAACCTGCAACGGGCATGATAGATAATGCAATAAAAGATTTTGAAAATATAGACATAAAAAATTCTTATGTTATTGGTGATAAGTTTATTGATGTGGAGTTAGCACATAACGCGGGATGTAAAGGTATTCTTGTAAAAACAGGCCATGGTATTGAAGAAATTAAAAAGAATAAAGGTAAAGCAGTAGATTATATTGCACAAGATATAACAGATGCTGTAAATTGGATTGAAAAAGATCTATACTAGTGCACTGATTCATTAAATTATTAGATAACCGAGTACCTGCGTTTAATTTGAAAAACCGGCATAATATCCGATATCACTTAACTTTTTTATTTTTAAATTTCGAATTTTAGTTAAAACTTTGTGTAAGTCGCCTGGAGAAATTAATTAACGAATTAAAGCAAAAAAGAGTATGGCAAAATCAAATAAAGGTGGTAATCAAATCTAGCAATGGCACTCGGGTAGATCAATAAAGAAGGACGTCCCCACGCCTTCTTTTGAGTTAAACCAAATTTTACCGTTTTGCTTTTCAACTATAGCTTTGCAAATACTTAAACCTAAGCCGGAACCGCCTTTTTTGCGGGTATTTATATCTGATGCTTGGGTAAACTTTTCAAATATTACCTCTTTGAAACTCTCAGAAATTCCAATACCATAATCTTTCACTTCTAAACGAACAAGATTGTTAATTCTTTTAGCAATTAGTTCAACAGTATCATTGGGCTTAGAAAATTTGACAGCATTTGAAAGAAGATTGGTAATAACCTGTATTATTCTATCTTTATCTATATATATATGCATGTTTGGCAATGTTTCTTTTATTATAAGATTAACATTATACTCTGCTGCATATGTTTTATTTAAGTTTACAGCCTCCTCAATTAAAGAATTAACACTTGTACAAGTATATACAAATTCCATTTTGCCTGCGGCTATTTTTTGCAGGTCTAAAATATCATTTAAAAGCATTGTAAGCCTTTGACAATTATTATTAGCCAATTCAATTAATTGTAAACATTGATCAGAGTCTGCTTGAGCCTTACTTTTATTATTTAAAATAAGGCTAATAGCCCCTCTTATAGCTGTCAATGGTGTTCTGAGTTCGTGGCTTACAATAGAAATAAAGTCATCTTTTATATTTTCAAGCTCTAATTCTTTTTTATTATAAAAAATACAATTACCTAAAAGATTTTGGCCGTTAATAATTGCCTTGGCTAATTTTTTACAGTCCCCATAACCGCATGCATAGCAATTAATACTTCGTGTTGTTTCACTATTTTTATGTAACTCATTAAATACATTTTCATATTCAATTTCGTTTGGTTCAATTAAATTGGAGATAATACTTAATTTATTATTATACTTTCTATAGAAATCTTCTAAATTAAGTTCTTTGTCAAAAAATTCTTTAAGTTTATATTTTTCTTCTTGTATGTTTTTATTTATATTTTGTTTTTTTAATTTAGTTGTAACATAGTCAATATCGTCTTGAAATAAATTCATACAAGTTCCAGTGCCCATATTACAACCGTCTTGACAGTTTAAAATATCTATCAAGTCTGGTAAAATAAGATTTTTATTTAGTCTTTCAATGTAAGTATCAAGATATTTATATGCTATATTTTGTCCGGAGACTTCTTTAACCCATTTTTCATCCGAGTATAACTGAAAATTTTCTCCAAGCCCGCCCGGGCGGCTAAAGGTAAATCCTATACCATTTTCAAAAAATTTATAATCAATCTCATCATACATAGATATATCTATTTTATTTATATCTAAATATTTTTTAATATTTTTAAAGGTAATATTAGCACTTATATAATTCTCAGTGTTTGGATCATTAAATTCATCATATTTACCTATACAAGGAGAAATAAACACCAGTTCGTCTTGTATATTAAAATATTTTTTTAAATATATTGCTAAACTGACTGCAGGACTATGTAAAGGGACGAGATAGTCTATTAATTCAGGTTTGTATTTTTCTATATAGTTTACAATAGGAGGGCAAGGTTGAGCGATAGCCTTTTTTATATTGTTTTCAGAAATATATTTTGCGTAACACCAGGTTGTAATATCCGCTCCAAAAGAAACATCGTAAATATTCTTTACTCCTAAGCTTTTAAAAAAGCCAAAAAGTTGCTTATAATTTGGAAAATGATGTCTTAAGGATGGTGCAATTAATAATGAAATGTTTTTTTTGTTGTTTTGGAAAAATGCATCTGTATCATCTATAAATTTTCTTGCACTATGATCACATATTTTTACACAATGTCCACAATGAATACATTGGGTTGAGCAAACTTTTACTTTATTTTCACCATTTTTTAAATAAGCAATATTCGCATTTTGTACAGGGCAATTTAATATACATTTATTGCACCCTACGCAATTATTTTCATCTATGTATATAATGGTTTTTATATTATTGTCCATTATTTTGCCTTTACTCAACCAAACTAATGGTATTTATTTTTTAAATGTAACTTTTTTTAAAAAATAAATAAGTTACATACTTAATACTATTGTCTATTATACATATTTAAAATATATTTAACTACTCTATTTTATATAATTTAAAATATTTGTACAAAAAATTTTAACAATTAATTATTTTCAGTTGTTTTATATAACTGGGCTTAGCCTTCTTAAACTTTTTGTAAAAACTTATATCTTGACTATACTTAATAAATCAGGTTATTCTTAAAAAATTAAAACCAAACTATATACTATATTATAAGGCTAAATTAATGATAACGGCAACCAACTATCACTATAAAAAACAAAAAATAAATTTCACAAGTACCCAAACAAACTCTCAAAGTTTTGAAGAAAAATCTACTCTTGGACATGCAGTTTGTTCATTTATACAGCCCGGCATAGGTCAAATGATAGAAGGTGATAATTCTAAAGGAATTAAGCACTTGATAGGCTCAATAGCTATACCTGTACTAAGTGGAGCATTACTTGCAGGAATCGGAAAATTTTTTAAAAAAGACTTTATGCTTAATTTGGCAGGAGAAGTGGCCGGTTTTTTAGCAATTTTGACAAGAATACATTCAGTTTTTGATATTATTAATCCAAATAATAAAAAATAACATCTATAACTTCTCCATAGGCGAGTAACTAGGGTCTAAAACCTTTATACCTACGGTTTTAAAGTTAAACTTATAAAACTTTTTACCGTCATGCTTAAATACCTTTTCTACAACACCAACGCCATATTGTGAATGTTTTACCTTATCACCTTTTTCAAAAATGGCATGTTCATCATCACTTGATGTATCATCTTCATCAGGAGAATAAATTGGAATATTATGATTTACACCGGAAAAGTCTTTTTCTCCAATTTCAACCACAACAGGCCCTGCTTCTTCCTTTGGCTCTTCTTCATATTCTTCTTGAGCTTCAGGTCTTTTAGCTGTGTATAAAGATTCTATATCTTCATCATAGTCTTGATCTTCTTCGCCTATATCTTCGTCATCATTGTCTTTTTCATCATAATCCTCTTCAATGTGATCCTCTTCATTAAGTTGCTCTTGAGCTTGTTCATAAAAATCAAGAGAAAAATCATCGGAGTCTCCATCGTCAAAATTTAATTCTTCAATACTTATATTATTTTCATTATTATCTTCCGGATACTCAGGGTTGCTTATTTCTTCTTCGTTATATAATTCTTGTTGATAGTTTTCATTCTCATAGCAATGAACCTCTTCTTGTAAAGGAGGTTCATGATAAGCTTCATTTTCTTGAGGCTGATCATAATTATAAAAGTCTAACTCATCTTCTAAAATTTCACCATACTCTCCACCTTCTGCTAATTCTTGATGAGTAGTTTCCAAATAATCCTGATTTTCTTGAGGTTGATTATAAGTATAAAAGTCTAATTCATCCTCAGAAACTTGAGGATCATAATTTTGCACAGGATCTTTTTGTAAAGTTTTTTGATAAGTTTCTCTTCTATTTATATTTGGTTGATCATTATAATCTTCTTGCGGAACCTGATCAATGTTCTCAATGTCAACGTCTTGATTATATTCTTGTTGCGTATTATCTTGATAATCATCGTCCATGGATGCTTGCCCTGTATTGCTATAATCAGTGTTAAACTGCGGAATCTGATCAATGTTCTCAATGTCAACGTCTTGATTATATTCTTGTTGCGTATTATCTTGATAATCATCATCCATGGATGTTTGCTCTGTATTGCTGTAATCGATGTCAAATTTAGGAACTTGTCCAATATTTTCAATGTCAATGTCAAAGCATTGATTATATCTTTGATGTGGGGAATCTTTATAATTAGTGTCTAGTTTTGATTGAGCATTATGAGCAGGTCCAATATTTTCTATATCAAAGTTTTTATTATATCTATGTTGTGGATTATTATCATCATTGCTTAGCTGCTGTGGAGCTATATTATTGAAATTAGATTGAGCAGGCTGTCCCGGATTTTCAATTTTAAAATTTTGATTATATCTATGCTGCGGAGAATCTTTATAATCATTGTTTAGTTGAGGTTGAACAGTGCTACTGCAATCAGGTTGGGCCTGAGTAGCCTGTTCAATATTTTCAATTTTAAAATTTTGATTATACCTGTGCAGTTGAGAATTTTTATAATCATCATTTAGTTTAGATTGTTCAATATTTTCACTGTCAAAATTCTTATCTTCTTCAATTTTTTGAGTTTGAGTATTATAATAATCCATTTCAGCTTCCAATTTTTGTTGTTGATCGTTTTTATTTGCTTGAGTCTTATAATAATCCTCTTCTGCCTGAGATATTGTATTGAGGCTTTCAGCTTCCAATTCTTGAGATTGTTCAATATTAAAAGATTGTTCCGCGTACTCTTCTTCAACAGGTTCTTGCAGTGTCGAAGTTTTTTGTTTTATATCCGTAATATCCTGTTGTATTTCAGATTCTTCAAATAAACTATTACAGCCCACCTGAACAAACAGCGGAATATATTTAGAAACTTGTCCATAAACCAGTATTTCATTATTTCCAAGCTTGCTTAAAAAATTGCTAAATTCTATAAACTCTTTTGAATTAGTTTTTGGTGCAAATAATAACATGTTTTTAGCAAAAGATAAAAGCTGTTTATTTAATTCAGACTCAAAATGAGTAATCGTAATAGGTTTTATACCGCTGCTTAATCCTTGTATAAAAAGCTTATTGATAACTTTGCTATCTAAATTATAAGAATTAGTATTTAATATTAAGAAAAAGTCATTTTGTTTGTTGAATATATTATAATCAATAATATATTCAACAAAATATTTATGCCAAAGTATTGATATTTGTGACAAATCAATAATAATAATATCATTATCATTAAAATTTCTTATAAAAGATGTTGTTTCAGATCTTTTATTTGCAAAAATACCTTCTTTTTCAAGCTTTATAAGTTTGTTTTTTAATAAAGCCAATTCAACAATTCTATTTTGTCGATATTCTGTTTCAATTACATCTTTAAAATTTTTAAAAGATACATGCAGATTTTTGCCGGAACTGGTAAAGTCTTCTATATGAATAAAAATATCTTCAATAATCGCTCTTGTTTCATCAGAAATATCAGAGGCAAGAGTTTCATAAAGAGATTGTATACCTTTTGTATTTAAAGGCAGTTTAAAATCTTTGCCAGCAATAACTTTTTCAGCGGAATTATTAAAGTTAAATCCGCCGTTAAAATCAAGAATAACTATTTTATTATTTGTTTTTACCAGCTCGTCGGTTAAAAGGTTTGTAAACTCAATCTTTTGAAAAAAGTCATCAGAAAAAATCAAAGTAGGATTTTTAAGAGAGGAAGGATTTATTTTAAAATCAGTATTATAAGACGCTAATACCCCTAAGTTAACGGAAGTATCGTCAGCTTGTGCATTAAGTTTGCTTAAAAGTTCATTTTGCTGTATTTTTTCTATATAGCTATGTTTTGCGGGTATATTACCCCTCCAATTTAACCAACTTGTAGAATTTTTTATAGTAAATAAAATTTTTGCACTGGCTATGTTTTGGGCAGAATTATTAGAGGAGTAATTTATTTGAAAAACCTGCGCTAATACTCCATAACCTGAATCGTCAATAATTTTTAATAAATCACCATAATATAAATGGTTCTTACTATTATCAAAAATAATTTTAATTGTTTTAAAGTTAACAGACTCAACTATCATTTTTTCATCCTGCTATTCATCGGGATTTTACACAAAAAAGTCATTATCATCAACAAGGTTACTAAATAAGTTTTTAGAATATACTTTAATATTGTCAGAGGAAAGATCAAATTCAAAATAACTTGTCTCTGGATTTATTATAATCGAAATAGGACCAAGATGTTTAGTAACTCCTTTCCAAATATAAACAGGAATTATACTAACATTAATAATACCACCTGCAAATTCCACTTTTCCTCTTTGAAAAATAACCCTGTGGTATTTTCCTTGTATAGTAAACCTGTTAGTGCCCTCCTGTTGAAAACCGATGACTTGCGCGCCTAATTTGTTATTAAGTTCTTCAGACAGGTTTTTAAACACACTAACAAAATTTTCATTAAAAATTTTGTTTATAACAGGAGTAGCCACTTCATCTTTATATTTTTGGCATTCTTGTTCTTTTAACAGTTTTGATCTGAATTTTTCTACCAGTTCGTCAATTTCAGACATTTTTTTTTCCTTTAGCTAACGCTAGTATACTCAAACAATTTAAATTTAAATTTTAATAAGATACAATTATAAAATTTTTGGCAGGTTTTTAATTATACTATATTTTTTTACTTTAAATGAATGATTTATTTGTTTATTAAATAATCTATTTAGTAAATTAGAAAAATAAAAAGTTTTGCGATAAAACCCCCACAAAACTCCATGTTAAATATTATTTGTTTTTCATTATTCAGAATTATAGCAAAATTATTTAATAATTTGAACCATATGTTTAAAAAAATAAATATTTATTATACTCCCGCGAAAATACTTTTTAGATTATTAAATCAAGTTAAAATTAATAAAATAAACTAATCTCGAAAAAGAGTAATCATAAAAATTAAATGATGAGCAGTATAAATAAGTAACAAAAAGAAAATATTTACGTCTAAAATATTCAGTTAATAAAAAATTGGTATTTTATTATGAGAGGCATAAAATTACAGGAAATATAAAGACCTGGCAGACTTTTTTCATTAAGCAATGTTACAAAATTAGCATTTTTACATTTAAAGAACCTGCAAAAAATTTAAAAACATGTTATGATATATATTAAAGATATAAAACATAAGCACATCCGGTTTTATTTTTATCTAAGAAGAGAATCCAAAGGTTAGAAAATGAACATTATTCAATACGTTAAAATAATATTTTGTGTTTTGTGGAACATCATAGTACTCTTATGTCCAATGATTGCCCCGCAAAGACCAACCAACGGAAAAAAGCTTTCTTTTTCTGTTTTTGCACGTATTGATACTTATTTTTATAATATATTTTTATCTTTAAAACAATTAAAAAAGAAAATAATAATAAATAAAAATAATAAAGCTGATGCCACATCAGCACAAACTGCTAATAAAAACAAAAAACAAATATTAAACATACTTAATACTAATAATAAAGTGCTAAATCAAGCATTAAAACTTTCAAAACTATTATCTTATTTGAAATTAAAGGATGCGCCAGCCACGCAAAACTTAATTTCAAAAC
>JANQHM010000026.1 GCA_028282645.1 Candidatus Gastranaerophilales bacterium | reverse complement strand
TTTTCAATAAAGCCAACTATAGCCCTTAAATTATCCTGTAAAGACTTAAAACTATTCTCTGTTTTTAGCTTTAAAAAATTCCAAACCATAATAAAAAATCTAACCCTGACACTATTCTTATAATATTAAAACAAAAAGAAATTAAAAATACTTGTTTTTTTGAAAAAATATTACACCATCCAATAAAAAAACAGCTTGCGCTGTTGGTAAAAAATGCGATTACCTTAACAACGCGGGTAAGTCAACGAGATTTCTAGCTCTTGAGGCTAATATTTTATGCTATCATCATTGGATAAATAAAAATTTATCTAGCAAACAGCTATTGCAGCTGTCTTTTTTTGTGCAAATTTGGAAATTTTTATTCTGGTTCATACATATAATCTTGTACAAATTTTGGATGAAAAATATTTGCTTTTAAATTTCCTTTATTTTAAGATATTAAAGTATTATTTAAATAATTATAAAAAATTTTTACCCTTTCATCAATTTTAATTTTAGTAGGATTAAAACCTCTTAAAAAAAGGCCGTCAGGGCATTTAACTCTACTAATAGCTACATACGCTTGTCCTTCGGCAAAAATTTTGTTTAAATCGATATGGACTTCTTTTAGTGTCATTCCTTGTGACTTATTTATAGTTATTGCATAAGCTAGACTTATAGGAAATTGATTTCTTGTTGCAACAAGCTGGCCCTCTTTATGATATTCAAAAAGTTCAGGCTCTATTAAGTATTGTTGATTGTTTTCAAACATAACTTTAAGTTTATCATTATCTACACCTAAAAAAATTCCGACAGAGCCATTTATCAAACCTTTTCCAAAGTCAATATTTTTCCTAAGCATAACCTGACAAAATTGCTTTAACTTTAACTCTCTAGGAACTTTGCAGTATTTGTTTAATTCAGCCAATACTTTTGCATCTTTATCATTCAAAAATTTATAATCATCAGGCTGAACAAATTTTTTTTGAGTATCTCCTTGATGTATAACATCTGTACTCTTAAAAACTTCAGTATTGGAA
This sequence comes from Candidatus Gastranaerophilales bacterium, assembly GCA_028282645.1. GTDB lineage: Bacteria > Cyanobacteriota > Vampirovibrionia > Gastranaerophilales > JANQFW01 > JANQFW01. The sequence goes on along the minus strand of JANQHM010000026.1, from coordinate 8,377 downwards.
TTCATCTGACTTAGCTTTAAGTCATTATGCTTGTTTACTTCTGCATTGGTAGGGTATAAGTGCACGATGTCTTTATTGAAATCTTCTGAAGTATTTTTGGCGTTAAAAAACTGTACATCCTCTAAGCCTAAATTACCAACCCTGAGATTATTTAAAGATTCAATAAATTTTTTGTTATCTTGCCTGTATACTTCATCTAAAACAAAGGTTTTTAAGTTTAAATCTTCCCAAGTTTGGCTTTCAAAGCAAAAGACTTTAGCATTTTTTTGTTTATTAACTGGCGCAAGTTGGTAAAAGTCACCAAATAATAAAACCTGAATACCTCCAAATGGTTTATCACTGCGTCTTACTTGTTTTAGGACTTCATCAACATACTCTATAACATCAGCGTGCAACATTGAAACTTCATCAATAGCAAGGATTTTACAATCAATTATTTGATCTCTTAGGTGCTTATTATTAAATATTTTATTTACAACTGTATTTATTGGCTGGTTTGCTATACCTATACCAGCCCAAGAATGAATAGTTTGCCCTTTTATGCTAATGGCTGATATCCCTGTAGTGCTTGTGACTGCCATTTCAAACTTTTCTCTTAAAAGATTAAGTATATAGCTTTTACCTGTTCCAGCACCACCGGTTATAAAAAGATTTTCACCGTTATTAACTGCATTTATTATATTTTTAATAGTTTTATTTCTTTTTGAGAAGCGTTTTTTTAGGTATTTTATAAGAATAAAAAGGATTGCCGGTAGGAAAACAATTGCAAGAATAATTATGTATAACAAAAATTCCATCTCTATCCTCTCAACTCTTTAAAACCTTTTCATGCTTGCTACAACTTGATCTATTATTTTAATATTGGTAGATATTATTAGTATTATGCATTCTAACATTTACTATAGGTCTATTTTTAATATCTAATTGATTTTTACGAACTTGCATATAGCACATGACTTTAGAATCATTATTAGATAATTGATTACAATTTTTTATATCATTTTCAAAGTTTATTCTTCTTTTTACCCAATGATTATTTAGTAGTTTTTCATTTTCTTTATTATAATTTTTAACATTTGCAGGTATGCCAACAATGCTAATAGCATATAATATTTCTTTTAATCCCATATATTTATAATAAATTTTATTAATATACTCTGCATTTATATATTTTTCTGGACAAAACTCTTCCCAAGATGGTGGTTTTACTTCTTGCATTGCCAACGCCGGATAATTAATTATTGAAAAAATTATTAGAGAAACTATAAGCCTTTTCATATTTACGCCTCCTTATATTACCCTACTACAATCAACTATCTTACAACCTAAGTTGCCTAACAATTGAAACAACCTGACCTATTACATTTATTGCAGTCATTTCATCTCTACAAAATTTTTCTTCCGGATAATCTTTATTAATTGATTCCATAATGAAATAATTAATCCCCTTTCTTATTTTTTTACAATATAAATCACCAAATGCGTTAATAATATATATTCTGCCGTCTACTATTTCAGATTCTGTATTTATTATTAATAAATCACCATCAATAATATAAGGCTGCATAGAATCGCCTTTTATTTTACATACAACAAAATTTTTAAAGTTGTTAAATCCCATTTTAACAAGTTGATTTTTATCAACTTTGATAACCTCGTGGTCAACTTGTGCATAGCCATTGCCAGCAGAAGCTACTATTAAAGGCAGTTCTATAGTTTCGGATTCAGTTGCATTTTCATCTTGGAATATTTCACCTTTGCCAGCGAGTAGGTAAATTTCATTTACTTTATATTTTTCTATAAAAAGATTAAACTTATCTTTAGGTATTTTAGCTTTTCCCCTCGCAACATCAGACATGAATTGCTTTTTGATACCTAATTCATCAGCTAATTGTTGTTGAGTTATATTATACTTTTCTTTTAATTTTTTTATTAATTTTTCGTGCATATCACTAATTGTTTCCTATTTTCCTAAAAATAATTATTTAAGATGTAGGTGCTATCCATTGACAAGTCGGTTAAATTATCTTACTATTAATTACATAAGCTAATCAGAATAAAAAACAAGAAAGGTATTAGCAAAGTGATAATAGAAAAAGAAGTTAAACTCACTAACCGAGAAAAACAGGTTCTTGAGCTAATTGTCAAAGGTCTTAATAACAGACAAATAGCAAAGGAACTAAACTTTTCAATACATACTGCAAAGGCTTTTGTTTGTATACTTTTACACAAGTTTAATGTTAAAAACCGAGTCGAAGCAGCAGTATTTGCAACAAAGCATAAATTGGTCAGTTAAGTTAAGTCAACTATCTAATTTATAAAAAGAATAACACAAATGAAAAATAAAAGTAAAACTAAAACAGCAAGATTATCAATCAGAACGCACACTGAAAAAGTCAAAAAATTTAAATCCAAATTAGCTTTAAGAGGAGTAACAATAACGGAGTTTTTTGACAATGCTATTGATAATTTCTTAGAAAAATAACATAACAAAACTTAACAATCAAAGACTTAACCCCCTTGCGGCGGCAAGGGATGGACAAACTCATACTTTTTGTACCTTGATAATTGAATATAACGACAGAAAGCAAACTGTTATTAATAAATTGTTAGACGCTTGTGGATAACCTGGTGACCCTTCTTTGAAAGTTCTGGTTTGGTTGTAGAATGTCGAGATACGAAACTTTTAACTCTGGCCAGCTAGGTGTTGGCTAGGGTTAAGGGTTTGCCCTGTGAATTAATTTAGGAGGAAAATAAATGAATGAATTAATTACAATTACGGAAAAAGATGGAAAACAGCTAGTAGACGCAAGAGAATTGCACGAATTCTTAGAAGTGGCAACGAAATTTCCAGTTTGGTTCCAAAACAGAATTGAAAAATATGAATTTGTTAAAAATCAAGACTACGTTATTTTATCCAAAAATTTGGAAAAAATACCTAAAGGTAGACCATCAATAGATTATGCCTTAACTCTTGATATGGCAAAAGAGCTATGTATGGTTGAGAATAATGAAAAAGGACGTCAAGCCAGAAAGTACTTCATTGAGATAGAAAAAAGGTACAAGAATCAAGAGTTAGCAAATTTATTAGACAATCCATTGCCTTATATTAAGACGTTAATTAATTACTCCGAACAATTGCAAATTAAAAATACTGAACTAGAAGAAGAGAATAAGAAGTTACTTCCGAAGGCTAAGACTTGGGAGTTTGTTAGTCAGGAAGGAAACTGTATAACATTTACCACGCTTGCAAAAATGATCCCAGCTATAGAGACAGCAGCCAGGCTAAAGCAGTTGCTCAAGAATTGGAATTATATATTTAGCAATGGCACAGTTGCACGCAAGGGGTATGAGCAGTATTACAGACCCTACATCGGTAAGGACAAAAAGCCATCCTTAAACGGTAATCTTGGAATAACTCCGGCAGGCGTTGAATTTACTCTTGACAGGCTGGAAAAGAAGCATTACATAAGCATGAAGCGAAGAAGAGAGCTTGAATCTTCGCTTAGAGAAGAACTTGCAGAAGTTATATAAAACCCCTTGTTTATGCTAGAATCGGCATGAACAAGGACTAGGAATCCTTAATCATTTCCTGAGAGATACGACTCAAAATCGATCTTACTCGAAGGGAGGTGATGCGGATGAAGCTTTATTTTAGGGCTGATAAGCCGGAGTTATTAATAATATTCTTAATTCTTCTGGTTTTGATGAACCAAAAAGAGCTAATACCTTTGGTACTAACTCTTTTGAAATAAATCTAATCTTACAAGGATTCTGAAAAGGGTGTTCCACCACCCCTGTCCTTGTTTTCTTATTTTAGCATGTTTTGAAAAATTTTAAAGTGGTGTTATTTGGCCTTGGCCCTCAAGCAGTCAACGAAGAATTGCAGTTGTTCGACTGCCTGCATGTCGCCGTTGCTTGCTTTTTTGACAACCTCAAAGATGCGTTGCTCTTCGGGGGTGGGGGATGGTTCCCTGTTGGATGACTCTTTGTCAAGCAAGGAGTCAATACTAATTCCTAAGTTATAGAGCTTCTGAAGGAACTCTATGCTAGGCTGCCTTTCATCTTTTTCATATCTGCTAATAGATTGTTGATTCGTTTCAAGCTTATCAGCAAATTCTTTTTGGCTAAAGTCTAAGTCTTCTCTTATTTTTTTTAGTTTTTTGCCTAGCATAATTAAATATCACTTATTTTTAAATAAAAAAACAAATTTAAACATAATTTTGATGTTGATTTTAACACCATATTGGTGTATTATAATTACATAAAGGTTACACAATGAACACTAAAGATAATAACACAATGAATAAAATTACTAGAACATTTAGAGTTGAATCTAGTTTGTATGATGGATTAGCAGAATTGGCAGATACGGAGAAAAGAAGCTTAAACAATATGCTTAACACTGTATTAGACCGATACTTCACTAATCACAATGAAAATCATACCAAAAACAGTTTAAAAATAAATACCGCAAGGCTATAGCTTGGCAGTATGCGGAAAACGTAATAAGTATATATGGATAGGAGGTGAAAAAATGGTTAATTTATCGGAAATCCCAACTAGCAAGCTTACTGATGAGCTATTAAAAAGAGAAGGAATAAGCAGCATAAAAGTTGCACCTTATCAAGCTTATGAGGTTTGCAGTGAAGACAAGGTCATTAAAGATGTCGGACCGGCAATATTAATTGTAAATACAGATTAAAGTCTTTTGTAACGGTATTTATTTTTAATATGTTGATTAAAATATCTACCGTGAGAGCTTGCTGACATTAGCTCTTGATATCTTTGAAAAGGAACACCGAAAAAATGATAAATACCACTTGATTTAAATTGAATTTCAAGGATATCATTGTCGGAATCATAACCGACAGAGTCTAAATTACTGGAATCTACTTTAGTTCTGTGCATAATTAATCTCCTTAATATGAGAATTTATCTGTAATTAAGCACAAGATTAACATGAAAAACTTTAAAATTTAATATTCAAGTAGCCCTTGTGTAAACAAGGGAGGGAATCGTACAACCAAAATTAAGACCTAGGCAGGACAGGCCTACCCCAATAGACCCCTGACGTTAACTGACTAAGCAGGTAAAAGAGTTTGACAAGACTGGCAATAAGTCATAAAAAATGCCCGACACATCCAGCCGTTATTGCTTGGACTGTAAATAGTGAAGTTTCATTATTAAGCAGGGGGATGGTTGAAGTAAATGCAAGGCGGCTAAAAAAAGGTTGTACATAAACTTTTATTTCTGGCCATCGTCTGGATGGTCAGGGCTAAGGGTTTAAAAGGAGGAGAAATGAAGATAAAAAGCCAAAATATAGCAGACTTTAGCTGGCATATCGAGCGAAGAATAGCTTTGACAAAACAGATAGATAAATCAAAGAAAGAGCTTGAATCCTTACAAAAAGAGCTTCAAGATATGGACGAAAAGCTCAAAAAATTCGGAATGGAAATAATATAGATAAAAAGGAGGCCGCAAGCCTCTTTTTTTTATAACAACAAATAGAAAGGAGTTATCTTTTTCTAATCTTCTCAAATCTCTCAAATTTTTTAAAGTTAAATTAACTCTCATTATTTACGATGGGCGGGAAACCGCCCTATTTTATTGAAAGGATTTGAACAATGGATACAATAATCTTGATAATGGCCGCGGTTGGCTGTCTAGCACTTATGTGCTTACTTACTTGGTTAATAGTCCTTTTTGTCAAGTATAGGCGTGATTCAATAGAGCTTAAAAAGCTAAAAGAAAGGTTAATTAAAGAACGTATAGAGGCTAATCTTAGCCAAAGAAGGCAGAGCAACGTAATTAGGCTTATGAAAGTAGGTTAATAATGAGAAGAATTATAAATAAAATACTTAAAAACTTTGGAGTAAAGCTAATAACCGTTAAGTCGGCATCCAATATTAAAGCAATTAAAGAAGTTATCAAAGAGAACAACTCAATAAAATCACTAGTAGAGGTAGAGCTAAGAAAGAAAGGACGTATCGCATGAATAGCTGTAGTAACTGCTTCAAAAAGATCACAAGGACTGAAAAGCAGATATCACAACGCAAGCACGGCAAAGGCTTGTGCACTGCGTGCTGCAAGGTTGAATCTATGAAAACGAAAAAACCAACCTAGACGGCTGGAATTTCAAAACTTGTTCAAAATGTAATTATATAATATAGGAGATTTGAAAATATGTCAATAGTAGCAGTTAATAATCCACAACCCCAATCCTTGCAGCTAGTTGAAAGCTCTAATGTTTCAACCGCCACTTTGATGCAAACTCTAAGAGACCCAGAAGCTCTAAGGGTTCTAAAAGATGTCAAATGCAAGGGGGCTAAGGATGAAGAATTTAAAGCCTTTATAGCTCTTTGTACCACAAAAAAGCTTAATCCTTTTAATAATGAGATTTATTTTTCTGCTTATGGCGAAGGAAAATACAGAAAATACTTTATGATGGTCGGTCGTCACGGAGCCTTAAGAATAGCGGAGAGGCATTCAGGCTTTAGGGGTATTACTTCTTTTGAGATAAGAGAGGGTGATGATTTCCAATTTGATCCGGTCAATCAAAAAATAATTAAGCATATTCCAAAAGTACCAAAAGGCAAGATAATTGGAGCTTGGGCAGTTGCAAAACGTGATGGCTTTGATGATGCGCTAAGCGTTTGCTGGCTGGATGAATTTAAGAAAGAGAAAAATCCTGCCTGGGCAGAATATACACTTGATATGATCTTGTATAAGGCTGAAACAAGAGTCTTAAGGAAGCTATTCTCTAATGAATTTGAGGGACTTATGCTTGATAATTTCCCTGAAAAGCAAGAAAGAATGTCTTTTGAAGATAGCTATCATACACCAATAGCAAAAATACCGTCGACGGATGAGTTTTTGGCAGATGAAGAGGACGAGGATGAGCCTGAATACATCAGCCAAGCCCAATTAACAAGATTCCACACTTTGGTCAACAAGTACGAGCTTGATCCAAACGAAGTTAAGCAAAGATTGATAGACGATGGTTATATTATTGACAGCTCAAAACAGATACAAGTGCAGCATTATGATAGAGTCTGTGAGCTGCTACAAGAGCTGGCAAGACAAGGGGCGTAGCCCGAGGAGGACAAATGACAATAATTACAGAAAACAAAGAAAAAGTCGAAAGACTGAAAGCAATCAAGGCTCAAGTAGAAGAGCTATCAAAAGAAAAGAAAGAAATTGAAGACGAATTGGGCGACTTTGAAGCCTATGAAAATGAAGATGGAACTTGGACAAGGTTTACTAAGATAGACAATTTACAGGAATTGGAAAAAACCGGTCAGATATATAGGACTGCGCCCATTAATCGGTATACGGTCAAGCTGGAGATACTGAAAAATAAGCCCAAAGAACTGAAATAAAGGGTTAAAACTTATTCCTTTACTATTTAATACCTTCATATTAGGCGGAAACGCCTTTTTTTTAGTGCTTATCGTGCTGGTAGGCACTAAGAAGGAGGTGGAGTGGAAATGCTAGAGATATTTTTTGAAATATATTTGATCGTAGTGGCGTTTTGCCTGTTTATCCCCTCAATTGTAATGGCAATGGCAGGGTCTATACTTCTAGGCATACTAGCCTTAGATGCTTGGCAGGATATTAGGAAATTATAGGAGAAAGAATATGATGGCAGGAAATGTAAAAGATGCCTTAAGAAAGAAAGTACTGATGAAGCTGTAGAAGTGTTAGTTGACACGATACAAGACTAATCCCCTTCCATCACCGCTTGTAATGGAGCGGTGGAGTAAGCGGATAATTAATAATATGGAGGTTTCAAAGTGGCTAGACCGACTAAAGCAACGGTTGATTACTTTCCACATGCTTGCATAGGCGGAAAAACAATGTTTATTTTAGAGACTCAGTTTGGCAATGACGGATATGCTTCTTGGTTTAAGATTTTAGAGCAATTAGGAGCATCAGAGAATCATTATATTGACTGTAAAAATGAAGATGATTGGGAGTTTCTGACGGCAAAAACTAGGGTTGAAGACGATTTCTTACGCCGGATACTCTCCAAGCTTGCAAAGTTGAATGCAATAAATCAAAAATTATGGGAAGAAGAACAGGTAATTTATTCTGATAATTTTCTGGATGGAATCAAGGATGCTTACCGCAATCGTAAAATTGAATTGTTAAGAAAAGAAGATTTATTCCCACATTTATTCCCGAAAAATGAAAGCTCGGAAGTTTCTGACGTAAGAAACCCAGAAGATGAAGAAATTAATAACGTAAGAAAACCACAAATAAAACTAAAGAAAACTAAAGTAAATAAAAATAAAATAAATGAAAGTAAAGTAAATAATTTAGAAGAAGAAGCTGAAGAAAAAAACGATTTTCAAATTTTTGGAGAATATGAAAA
>JANQHM010000262.1 GCA_028282645.1 Candidatus Gastranaerophilales bacterium | reverse complement strand
AAAAAATAAAAGCTGGTTATATCAATAATAAAGGCTCATTTAAGGACTGCGATGTTAAAGCTGAAGCGGCTTGCTTGGCAAGGCGATGCAAGCTTTAACAAGACAGCTTCTTAGAGTTATGTTACAGCCGAAATAGGAGAATAATATGAATGCACTAAAGCTTGTAAAAAATAAGGCTTTCTTAAGCATATGGTTATCTGAAATTTTAACTTATCTGGGTGATGCTGTTATACAGATAGCCTTAATTGCTTGGTTAATGAGTTTTGCTGATAAAATGGGAACAAATATGGCAATGATAATGTTTTTCTTTATGTTGCCTTCTTTTTTATTTAGCCCGGTAGCCGGTATTTTGGCTGATAAATTATCAAGAAAAGCTATAATGATATCTGTTAATGTTTTTAAGCTTTTATCAGTCGGATTAATGATGTACTTTGTATTAATCGCCAAAGGTATTGGAGCTGAAAGCATAGCTTTTATATCTTTTACTATAGCATTTTTAACAGGTACAGGTGCTGCTTTTTTCTACCCTGCATTTAAAAGCACTATACCAAACATTGTAAAACCTTATCAAATACAAAGTGCAAACTCTTTAACATCTTGTACTATTTCTCTTGCTATATTGTTTGGGGGCATTTTATCAGGATTTTATATTAAATCCTTTGGTTTAACTAACTGTATTGCCTTGATATGTTCTATTTACATAATTTCTGCCATAATTTTAATCCCTTTTTCTTTTAAACAAAAAATAATAAAAACAAATAACGGATTTATAAATAACTTTTCTATGGGCATAAATTACCTAAAAAACCACAAGCACGCAAGAAGACTGGTAATTTTATCCATTGTTTTATCTTTTATTACAGCAACATTTTTCAATGTTTTAAATGCTGTTGCTATTGATTTTTATAATATAGGAATAGAAGGTCTAAGCAGATTAAAGTTACAGCTTGGTGTTGGTATGATAGCCGGTTCGCTAATTGCATTATACATAAATAAATACACCAAAACATCTTATCTGCTTGCCGGAGCATTTGGATTATTTGTATTTACAACAGCTACTGCTTGCTTTGCAAATACTTACGAAAAAGCTTTATTTTGGCTTATGGCGGTTGGTATAGCCAATGCTCTTATTATAATTACAATAGACACTTTATTACAAAAAGTTACACCTGATAAAATCAGAGGTAAAATTTTTGGGGTACGCTCCAGCGTCGGGACTTTAGTATTTATTGGTGCTACATATATTATTTCTCAGTTTATAAATAAAGTAAATCCTTTTGATTTATTCAGGTATGTAGCTCTTGCAAGTGCTTTGGCCTCAATTTTAATAATGTTATTTGATAAACAATTTGCTCATTTTGTTTTGAGAACTATAATTAACAGTACTTTTAAAACTTTTTATCCTGTTAAGGTTGAAGGCTTAGAAAATATACCTAAAAAAGGCAAAGTTATACTTGCGGGTAATCATACAGGCTGGTTTGATTCTTTTATTTTAACGGTAGCTTGCGCTCGTCCTATTTGGTTTTTTACCGGGACATTTGCTTTTACTATTCCTGTTATAAAATATATTATAAATTATTTAAATGTAATCCCCGTGGTGCCGCCAAAAGGCAAAGAAGCACTTGAAAAAGCAGTAACATGCCTAAATAAGGGAAATATTCTGTGCATTTTCCCGGAAGGCCGGCTAACAAGTGACGGATCTATAAACCGTTTTAGAAAAGGCGTGTCTTATCTCCATAAAGAATCAAAAGCTCCTATTGTCCCTTTTGCAATTTCCGGCGGGTTTGAGGCATGGAGCTGGGGGCAGAAACTGCCCAAACTTTCTAAAATAAGTATCCAGTTCGCTCAGCAGTTGAATATGCAAGATGCTGACGATTCTAAGATTACTACAGAACTGCAAAGCAGGGTACAATTTGTAAAAAATGCTTTGGAAAGAGTAAAAATTAACGGTTATGATGCTGATAATGTTCTTTCTTTGATGCAAATGAAAGGCGATATAAACGCTGCGGTTAAAGCTTTATCTTTAAAAGAAAAAAACGGTGAATGGCAAGAACTCAGTTATATTGAGCTTTCCAGGCTGGCTAAAAAACTTGGAAATTATTTGATAGAAGCAGGATATCAAAGAGAAGACAGAATTGCCATATTATCAGAATCCCGTCCGGAGTGGGGTATTGCTTTCTTTGCTTCGATTCAGACGGGAGCAGTTACAGTACCTTTGGATATTAAATTAACTTTATCAGAGTTAATTTCTATACTTTCTGATTGCAGGCCACGCGTTTTATGTGTTTCCAACAGCTATCTTGATAAAGCTATAGAATTAAAAAATAATATTGATTCTATAGAAAAAATAATTATTATTGAAGAATCCTCAAAAGATGCAAGCATCCCGGCCATTTCTGAATTAAAAGCATCTGATAAGGACATGGGCCGCGAAAGAGATTTGGAGGAAACAGCTTTAATTGTTTATACTTCCGGTACTACCGGTAATCCTAAAGGAGTTATGATTAGCTTTAAAAATATTATTGCCCAGCTTAGGGATTTTGAAAAGCTATTTAATATTAGCTCAAATGATTCCTTGCTTTCCATATTGCCTTTAAATCATTTGTTGGAGCTTAATGTGGGATTTTTAGGAATGTTGCACATGGGCGCGCAAATCTCTTACACCAAGAGCTTAAGCCCTAAAGAAATCACTAAAGCCATGAAGGAGCGTAAAGTTACTTATATGATAGCTGTTCCTTTATTTGTAAAAATGATAAAAGGCAGTATTGAAAAAGAAATAAACAAGACCCCGAAGTCCACACAAAACATATTTAACTTTTTATATAACTTAGCTGCTTATATACCTTGCAGAAAAATAAAAAAACTGTTATTCAAAAAAATACATGATAACTTTGGCGGAAACATGAAGGGCTTTGTGTGTGGCGGTGCGCCTTTGGATAAAGACGTAGCCGAGTTTTTTGACAGAATAGGTTTACCTGTTTATCAGGGGTATGGATTAACAGAAACCAGCCCTACTTTAACTACCAATTATCCTAATAATAATAAAATCGGTTCTGTAGGTAAAGTTTTACCTGGTGTGACTATCAAAATCGCAGATAACGGCGAAATTTTAGCCACCGGTCCGAATTTAATGAAAGGTTACTACGGCAAGCCGGAAATGACTGCTGAAGTCATCGACGAGAACGGCTGGTTTCACACGGGCGACATTGGTGAGCTTGATAGCGAAGGATACTTATATATTACCGGTCGTATTAAAAATATGATTGTTTTGGCTGGGGGTAAAAAGATTTTTCCTGAAGAAGTAGAAGCTGTTTTAGAAAAAAGCGACAAAATAAAAGAAGTTTGTGTGATGGCTTTGAAGATAAAATCCGGCAATAAAGCCGGAACCGAAGAGGTAGGTGCGATTATAGTACCTGCCGATGAATTATCAGAAAAAACAGATCAAGAGCTTAAAAAAATCCTTGAAGATGAAGCTAAAGACCTTGGTAATCATCTGGCTGCCTACAAACAGCCGACTGTTATTGTAGCTCATAGAAACGAACTGCCTAAAACTGCCACCAGAAAAGTAAAAAGAAAACCGCTTTTAGAGTGGTATGAAGCTTTGGATATTACAACAGTCTAAGAAGCTGTCTTGTTAAAGCTTGTATCGCGTATTATTGATATAACCAGCTTTTATTTTTTTTAACCAGACAGGCTCTTAGTTATTACCCGGCTAAAGCTAAAAATATTATAAAAAATAAAGCTGCCCCATCGTGACCATCAGCAAATTTTAAAACAGTCTCACCATTTGATGAGACTGTTTTGTTGACAAAATAAACCTACTTACTTATTAACAAACCCCGGAGAATTCTGGGGTAAGTCAGAATATGCAGGATTCATTCTAATTTGTTTTCTAATTAAATCAGATGTGTAATTTGCCTTTACGTACATATCACCGAGAATATTTTCTCTTTGCACCAGAGGATGGTAATGATTTTTAACAAGATTAGGATATTTTTCTTTTAACTGCAACCACACATAAGCTTCCATACTCCAGGCATAAGTTTCTTCACTTATGGAATTATATTTATCCTGATGTAGGGCTTCATGGCTTAATAAGCTGGCCAGTGCCGGAATTGGAGCATTTCTATGCTTTTGATTGATTAAAATATATAATTGTCCATTTTCTTTCCAGCCCAGGGCATCACCTGCGGCATGTTTTCTTGAGAATTGCCCTAAATTTTTGAATAAAATTTTCATTGGCTTGCCGGTTAAATTTTGTCCTAAAATTGCTTTACGCGAAAATTCGCCGGCAGTACCTTTTAACATTTCCAATGCTTCTATAACTCTTTGATTGCTTGTTACTTTTTCATAACCGCTAGTATTAGCCACGCTCTTTTGGGATAACCCCAAAAATAAAGCCAAAGCCAATGATAAAGATAATAATTTTGTTTTTTTCATAAATCAACTTTCTTAATTCTACTCTCTACCCAATTTATTTTGTTTTTTAAAAAATTAAGCATAATATATATTATACTAATTTTTTTTTAAGTTCCAATAAATTAAATAGAGTATCAGGGCAAATTAATTCTAAGCAATACCTTTGGAGTTTAAAGCATAATCTATGTTACAACAGTTTATAAATCTTGCCTGAGAAATATTTTTTATTTT
>JANQHM010000204.1 GCA_028282645.1 Candidatus Gastranaerophilales bacterium | reverse complement strand
AGAAGCTTCTTTATTCTACGAAAGCAATTCTGAAACTATCAAGTCAATAGTTGGCTCTAATTGGATAATTAATACTTTATAGGCTGCTAATTGGTATTAAAAATTTTTATCCGCCCCGTAGTCCCTGATAGGGTCAAATTTTTTTTGGCCTAGCTTTGCGTCAGCTTCATTAAAATTTAAAGGTGAAAACTTTTTACCACCTACTTATCTTGAAAATTTTTTGGGAACAAATTTAAAAAAAACATATCTATATAAAGTAACAACTCCTTAACACTTATAAACTCCCCTTACTCCAATCAAAAAAATGGAGTATTTTTTTATATAATATATAAGTATTTTTATTTTTTTATTTTTTTCAATTCTTGCTTGACAATTGATATAACATCATCAATAGAAGCATTAATGCCTTTTCGTATAGTGCAGCCTGCTGCAAGCCTGTGTCCGCCGCCGTCAAAGTGTTTAGCAATATCGCACGCACTGATTCCATTACTTCTAAAGCTGATTTTAGTATCACCTTTTGGTGTTTCTTTAAATATTATGGCTATTTCAACACCGTTAATCTGTCTTAAAGCCTCACTTATCCCATCAGTATAGTCATCAGTTGCCTGTAAAGAGTCCAAAAGTTTTCTTGTTATTGCAGTATAAGCAATTTTATTATTTTCAAGAAACATAGCTTTATCAATTGCCTTGGCATGAAGCTTTACCATAGCAAGAGGCTTGGATTCATAGCATTTTTTATAGATATATTCAGGATCAGCACCATACTCTATAATTTCTGCACAAACTTTAAAAGTCTCAGGTTTTGTATTATCAAATTTAAATCCGCCTGTATCAGTTAATATAGAAGTATATAAATCAGTTGCAATATCTTTATCAGGCTTTATATCTAAATATTTAATAAGCTTGTATATAATTTGTCCTGTAGATGCCGCATCTTCAACCCAGTTGATGTCAGCAAAGCTTGTGTTACTCATATAGTGATGATCTATATTGGCAGTTTTTTTTGCTTTCTTAAAAATCTCCTTAGTCTCACCAAGCCTGTCAATATTCCCGCAATCCATAGCAATAGCAAGATCATAATTTTTTAATAATGATTTATCATCAATATTTTTTATAGAAAAAATATCTGGCAAAAATTTATAAACATCTGGTATTTTTCCTGATAACGCCATATCTATTTTTTTAATTGATTCAAACTCAGCCAGCTCAATAATTTTTTTTATCGCAAGTGTAGAACCCAGTGTATCTCCGTCCGGTCCGACATGTCCTAATAAAATAATATTTTTAGAACTTTTTATTGCTTCTATTAGTTTATTTACAACATCCATTTACAATTAAAATCCTCTTGTATGTAAGAAAATTTGGTAGTGGTCAGTTGAGTACTGATGCTTACAAGTGAACTCAAGTTATATATCAAAAGCTTACAGCGATGACATAAGAAAGGTGATGACCATCACCGAAAATTTTATCATAAATATACCGGTTCTCAGAGCCTATCTGGTTAAAAAAATAAAGGCTAGTTATATCAATTATTTTGGGTAGTGATCAGTTGAGTACTGATGCTTACAAGTAAACTCAAGTTATATCAAAAGCTTACAGTGAAGCCATAAGAAAAGTGATGACCATCACCAATATTTTGTTACTAAAAAATTCTCAATGCTTTTATAGAAAAACATTGAGAGTAAATTTTTTTAAATTGTGATAAAGTTAAATTTATTTGTTATTGTTAAAGCATTCTCTGCAGAAAATTCTTTTACCTTCCATTGGTCTGAAAGGGACTTGGGTTTCGCACCCACAGCTGGAACATACTGCATCATATAGCCTTTTTTGAGGTTTTTTGTTGAACTGTTTTCTTTTGTTTCTACATTCGTTACAACGTTTCGGCTGATTAGAGAAACCTCTTTGGCTATAAAATTCTTGTTCTCCGGATGTAAATACAAAATCACAACCACAGTCAGCACATTGTAGGGTTAAATCTTCAAACATTTCTTTTCTCGGGCTCCTTTTGTTTCTTTTTTTTTCCTTGATGAGACCGAGATAGAGAGAAGTACTATAACGGTTTACATCTTGGACGTATACTTCTATAATACTATTTTACCATTATCAAAATATTTATCAACTCTTTAAAAATAATATTTGATATTTTTTATTTTAAACAGGGGATTGTATCAGCTTTAATAAATTTAATAATACTTTTTTTTGAACTTATTATGAATCTTTTAGCTGCATTAACGGGAACTGCAAAGCCAATACCAATATTAGACTTATTATTATCAGGATTGTAAATGGATTGGTTTATCCCAATCACTTCACCTTTAGAATTTAATAATGGTCCGCCGGAGCTGCCGGGATTTATTGCCGCGTCTGTTTGAATTTTATTTTTTCTATAATCCAGGCGGCTGATTATACCCATGGTTAGAGTGCTGCTAAATCCAAAGGGATTACCTATAGCAAATACTTTTTGTCCGATTTTTATTTTGCTGGAGTCGCCAAATTCGATGACAGGCAATTCTTTTTTTGTATCTATTTTAATTAGGGCAAGGTCACTATTTTCAGTTGTTACAGCTATTAATTCAGCTTTATAGTCATTTCCGTCATGAGTTGTAACATTTATATCTCCATTACTTTCTAAAATATGACTGCTTGTTAAAATCAGTCCGCATTGATCTATAATACAACCGCTCCCGCTGGAAATCCCATCATCTATATTTACGTCAATAGCAACGATAGCTGGAGCAACTTTTTCATAAACACTAATATTAACCTGTTCGTCAGAAAAAAAATTCTGAGAATAAGATGTTATATTTAAATTAAGTAAAACAATAAAAGAAGTAAAACAACAAATAAAATAATTTTTTAACATCTCTGCGCTCCATTCCCCCTTTATAATTCGTAAATTACTTCCGGTTTTTATTTTTGGATTATAGGCATTATCTTTTTTAACAGATAAATTTTTTAAAAATCTTAACAAATTAATTAACAAAAAATACATTTTAATTATATTCTGTTTTTTTTAGTCATTTAATGAAATGATTAGTACAAAAAAATAAGTACCTTACATTATTTCAAATTAATTAGGGTAATACTATAATCCGATTGTGCCTAAGTTTTCTATAAAATAGACTAGATTATTTTTAACTGATTAGTGAATAAAAAAAGAAAAAAGATTTCTTTAGTTGTAAAGAAATCTTTTTTAAAGCATGATACAAATTTAAATTGATAAATATCAACTTTTTTCTAATTCACTGTTAATAACACTTATAACATGATTAACAGCATCATCTTTAGCAATTTTAACCTGTTCACCGTTCATTCTGGTTTTAATTTCAACATCGCCTTCTTTAATAGTCTTACCAACGGTTACTCTTACAGGAAACCCTATTAAGTCAGCATCTTTAAATTTAACACCGGCCCTATACTCTCTATCATCCAAAACAGCTTCAATATTTTGTTGCTTTAATTTTTCATACAGTTCATTAGCAACATTCCACTGAAGCTCATCCTGAACATTTACGGGTATAACAATTACATGATAAGGAGCAATAGACATAGGCCATTTAACACCGTCCTTATCATGATATTTTTCAATAGCAGCCGCAGCTGTTCTGGATATACCAATCCCATAACAACCCATTATATAAGGTTTTTCTACACCTTTTTCATCAGCAAACTTAGCGTTCATCTTCGCAGAATACTTTGTGCCAAGCTTAAAAATATTACCAACCTCAATACCTCTTGTTATATCAAGCTTAGCATTACATTTTATACATAAGTCATCACGCCGAGCCAGTCTGATATCAGCTATTGACTTAGGTAGATCTATATCAACACCCCAATTAGCCCCGGCCAAATGTTTGTCGTTTTGGTTAATACCAACAACAAAATTTTTAAGACTTTTTACGCTTTCATCAGTAATAACCTGAGTTTTTATTCCTTTAGGACCGATAAAACCCGCCTCAGCAGCAAAGTTACTCTTTTGCATTAATTCTTTTATTTCTTCATCAGTAGCAATTCTAATCTCATTGCCGCCAATAAAATTCTTTAATTTTGTTTCTTCTATTGTTAAATCGCCTCTAATCAAAGCAACAACTATTTTTTTATCTACTATATAGACAAGTGACTTACAAATAGCAGAAGGTTCAATATTAAAGAACTTTGTTAATTCTTCTATGCTTTTAACATTTGGAGTATCAGTAACTTTAGTTTCTTTAAACTCTCCATCTGTTTTGCACTCAGGCAATATTGATTCAGCCCTGTTAGTATTACCTGCATAATCACACTCTGTACAGAAAACAACATCGTTTTCACCACAATCAGTTTCAGTTAAAACCATATATTCATGGCTTACATCTCCACCAATAGCTCCGCTGTCACTTCTAACCATTTTAGTATCCAGGCCGCATCTGATAAAGATTTTTTCATAAGCCTGAGCCATAACATTATAAACCTTATCAAGGCCTTCTTCATCTGTATCAAAGCTGTAGGCATCTTTCATGATAAATTCACGACCTCTTAAAAGCCCAAAGCGAGGTCTTCTTTCGTCTCTAAATTTACTTTGAATCTGATATAAATTAATAGGCAATTGTTTATAAGAAGATATCTGATTTTTAGCCAATAAAGTAATAATTTCTTCATGTGTCGGACCAAGAGCCATTTCTCTGTCGTGTCTGTCCTTTAATCTCATCAATTCTTTGCCGTATGCTTCCCATCTGCCAGACTCTTCCCAAACTTCTTTTGGTTGTAAAATCGGCATTAACAGCTCTTGTGCCCCAGACTTATCCATTTCATCCCTTACAATGTTTTCAACTTTTTTAAAAACCCTGAACATCAAAGGTAAATATGAATATATCCCGGAGGTCAGCATTCTGATATAGCCGGCTCTTATTAAAAGCTGATGACTAACCACCTCTGCATCAGCCGGAGTCTCTCTTAATGTTTGAACAAACATCTTTGACATTTTCATGGCGTGTATCCTTTTTTTTTACTATATTTTTTTTTATTTTAAATAAATAATATATCAAAAAAAATAGTAGTGGTATAAATCTCATTAAATAAATCTGGCAAGGTAAATCCCCAATCCCATAAAAGCCAAACCAAGTAAAATACTTAATATTACATAACTGATACCCGCAATTATTTGGCCTTGCTTGATAAGACTGATAGTTTCATAGCTAAAAGTACTAAAAGTAGTAAACCCGCCTGCAATGCCGGTAGCTGTAAACAGTTTCAAATTATTATGGAAAGTTCCTGTTTTATTCATTAACAGAGTTAAAATAAACCCTAAAAATAAACACCCCAAAATATTTGCTATCAGTGTACCAAACGGATAACTGATACCCAAAAGCTTTCCGCTTAAAATTCCAACATAGTACCGAGCGAAAGAACCCAACCCGCCACCTATAAATATGCAAATATATTTAAGCATTAAGTACCTCGCTTAATAATAAAATAAATATACCTTAAAAATATTTTTAATGCTTTTTTTATTATTACCTAAAGTATCGTTTATTTTAAAAATAAATTATTATTTTTTTTATACCAATTTGCAAACAAAAAAGTATTAATGTATAATGACTTCTATAGTTAATTAGCTATAGGAGAAGTTATGAGGCCTAAAAAGCAGTTTCCA
>JANQHM010000202.1 GCA_028282645.1 Candidatus Gastranaerophilales bacterium | reverse complement strand
ATGAAGGAAATTCAAGTTTTTCTCTATAACATTCAAGGATATAGCTATTATTTTTAAAATCTCTTAAAAGAGTTAAACAAACGGAATAGTCGTTATGTTAACCTATTTTACTTGCTGTATCCCAGGACTGTATAATAAGGAGGTAACAAAAAATTCTTAGGCATTTTGACACACTTTAAATATTTCATTATTGACATTAGATTCTAACTCTTCACGATTATTAAAATGTCTTTTGCGAATATAGTGATGCTTTAAATTTTTAAACCTAGCCTCTATTAGATTTAACTCTGGACTGTAAGGAGGTAAAAAGAAGAAAAATATATTTTTTTCTGCCCATTCTTTTGTTTTTTCTTTAACCTTATTGCTTCTATGAATACTATAATTATCTAAAACTATAAAAGTTGGAATATCAAAATCGGGCTTTGCCAGCTCAAAAAGCCCGATAAACATATCAGAATCAATAGTACTTTGTGTAGTTGCCCAGTAAAAGTCATCATTTGAATAGTTAAACATACATAATGAATTAACTTTTATACTATGATCGTTGATTTTTTCTACACATTTCTCAACTCCTACTTTAATCCAGCTATAATTTACAGGTAAATTACCTGTAAACCCAGACTCATCAAGATAAACTAAATTCATTTGTCCTTCATTAGCCAACTGTTGGAGTTCGTCAAGTGTTGACTTTGCCTTATCAAATTTTTCTGCATCCCTTTTGTGCTTTAGGCTCTTTCTTGTTCTTTTGTAAACGTATCTTTCTTTTTTTTAAGTGATACTTAACCGTATTTGGATGAAGTTTTACATTAAATTCATTTTCGACAATTTCGATAATATACTGAGATGAGCAAGTTTTATCTGATTCTGCTATTTCAATAATTTTATTTTTTATTGGATCCTTGACTTTAGGGTTTCTTCCACTTCGCTTATCGTCAAATAGTCCTGCTATTCCATATTTTTCATATTGACTCAGCCAGTTTGATATCGTATCCCTGTTTTTTTCAACTATTTTTACTATCTCATTTATGCTTTTGCCTTTATTTGACAGCTCGACCATTTGAGCTCTTTCTCGAACTCTTGGTTTTGGGTGAAATTTCCTCATTTCAATAATTGTAATCTCTTCCGCTTCCGTTAATCTTCTTACGTATCTCATTTTTATTTGCTTACTATATTTTGTGACCTATTTATTTAATACGTAAGAATTTTTTGTTTGTTCCTTATTAATCAGGCAACAAGCCTTTTCACCAAAATTGTGGGAGAACCCAAAAATGCGCCACCTAATACAAATTTTTTTTAAATTCCCTGAATTCCCGAAAAAATTTCCCTTATTCCCAAATATATTTACCTGTTAAATTTCAGGGAATTTTATAATAAATGCTTATAGTTACTGAATAAAATCATATAAATAATATTTCATTTTTTATCTTTTCCCTGTAAATTCCCTGTTTTTTAGTTCAAAAAGGAGAAGAATGCTGTCAGGGCTGCAATCACCATATTTCATTGGTATCAGGGGAGAGCAGCCCCTTTTTTAGTGCGTAAAGCTGGTATTATTGGGGAATTAGCCGGAAGAAAAAATAAAAGAGAATCAAAAAGAGAGAAATTTTTTGAATTTAAACCGAGATTATTGTGAAATTCTCCTTTTGAATATTTGGAAGCCCCTTTTATCAATAAAAAAACCGTTTGTTTTTAAGCAGTCTTTATACTAATACCAATTAGCAGCCTATAAAGTATTAATTATCCAATTAGAGCCAACTATTGACTTGATAGTTTCAGAATTGCTTTCGTAGAATAAAGAAGCTTCT
>JANQHM010000116.1 GCA_028282645.1 Candidatus Gastranaerophilales bacterium | reverse complement strand
CTTCTTCAAGCTCTATAGCCTTAAACTGTCTGATTTTTAAAATTTTATTTATGTCCATACTTTATATCATGACACATCACGACAAACTACGTTGAACCATAAACAATCAACTACAAGCGTATAATAAACAGTAAAAATATATAAATCTTGAATGATTCTAATAGTTACAAACATTTGATACTGATTAAGTTTGCTATAGACCACTACTCATTTTTTGATATAATAGAATTAAAGCTAAAATCAAGGAAAGAAGGGTGAAAATCCCACACTGGCCCGCAGCCGTTACAGTCGGAATGCTTGCTTTAGTTTTATTTGTTAGTACTCCGAGACCGAGGAACACAAATAATAGTGTGACGCATACTTTTTGCTCATAAAATAGCTATTATTTATATTCTGATCTTGGATACTGACAGTAAGTTTAACTGTTAGTATTTTTTATATGGAGAAAAATTATGAGTAAATCTATTCAAACAAAATGTTTTGGTTATCCTAAAATAGGAGAAAATCGAGAACTCAAAAAAGCATTAGAAAGTTACTGGTCGAAAAAAATTTCTAAAGAAGAATTTATTGAACAAGTTGAATCAATAAATTACACCAGAATAAAAAAACAAAAAGAGCTTGGCATTGATTTAATTTCATCAAATGATTTTTCACTTTATGATTTTATTTTAGATTTATCTACAATGTTTGGTATTATTCCTCAACGATTTTCAAACTTAAATGATGATTTTGATTTGTATTTTTCTATGGCAAGAGGTAACAATGATGCTGTTGCGTGTGAGATGACAAAGTGGTTTGATACAAATTATCATTATATAGTACCTGAAATAAACGAAAATTTTAAAATTAAAAAAAACAGGCCGCTTGAGTCATACAAATGGGCAAGGGAAACACTTAACATTAAGACCGTACCAATTATCACAGGTCCCTTTACATTTATAAAACTCGCAAAAGGTTATCAAAAAAAAGATTTTGCCAGATTACTTTTTGAAATTTCAAATTTGTATAATGAAATTTTAAAAGAGCTTGAAGAAAATGGAGTTCAAACTGTCCAAATAGATGAACCGGCACTTGTTTTGGACATAGAGGATAAAGAAGTTGAATATCTAGTTAAAAGCTACAATATTATAAAAAAAGACTTAAAACATCTTAATATTCATGTTCAAACTTATTATGAAAGCCTTTCAAAATATGACGATATTGTAAAGAGGCTTCCTGTAAATGGATTAGGTCTTGATTTTGTTATTAATAATGAAAATCTTGAAAATATACAAAAATATGGATTTCCAAATGATAAAAAACTTATTGCCGGTATTGTTTCAGGAAGAGATATTTGGAAAGTAAATTATGAAGAAACAATTGAATTAATAGATAAGTTAATTGACCTTACCGGACAAAAAGACCTGATTATTTCAAATTCTTGCCCCTTATTTCACCTTCCTATTTCGCTTGAAAAAGAAAAGGATAATATTCAGCCTGATTTAATAAAGCTTTTATCCTTTGCAGATGAAAGATTGAATGAATTGAATATATTAAAAGGTATAGTTAATAAAGGAAATGCTATACCCTATCAAAATATTCAATCTATTCAAAAGACATTTAATAATCAAAAAGTTTTAAACGATGTTTCGGAAATTACTGAAGATGAAATAGGAAGACTTGCAAGGTTTGACTATAGATATCAAAAACAGCTCGAAATATTAAATCTGCCACTATTTCCCTCTACAACAATAGGAAGTTACCCGCAAACTTCTGAAGTTAGAAAAGCAAGAGCTGACTATAGAAAAAACTTAATTTCAAAAAAGGATTACGATATTTTTATTAAAAATAAAATAAAAGAAGTTATCAAAATTCAAGAAGATATCGGCCTTGATGTGCTTGTACACGGTGAATTTGAGAGGACCGATATGGTTGAGTATTTTGGACAAAAACTTGACGGATTTGTATTTACAAAAAACGGCTGGGTTCAATCCTATGGAAGTAGATGTGTTAGACCACCAATCATTTATGGAGATGTTTCTAGACCTAAAAAAATGACTGTGGATGAAGTTATCTATGCTCAATCTCTTACTAAAAAACCAGTAAAAGGTATGATTACAGGTCCTGTCACAATACTTAACTGGTCTTTCTTCAGAAAAGATATTTCAAAAAAAGAAATAGCCTTTCAAATAGCTCTGGCTCTAAAAAAAGAAGTTATGGATCTTGAAAGCGCAGGCATTCAAATTATTCAGATTGATGAAGCTGCTTTTAGAGAAGGCATGCCCCTTAAAAAAACAAAGCAAAGAGATTATCTTGACTGGGCTGTAAAAGCTTTTAAACTTACAAATGAAGATGTACAAGCTGAAACTCAAATCCATACACACATGTGTTACTCTGAGTTTAATGAAATTATTGCAAGTATTTATGCAATGGATTCTGACGTTATATCAATAGAAGCTTCACGCAGTAAAGGTGAAATTATTGAAGTCTTTGAACAATTAAATTATAATCACGGTATAGGTCTTGGAGTTTATGACATTCATTCACCAAGAGTACCCACTGTTAAAGAAATCGAAATCATTATAGAAAGATCAATCAAGGTTATTGATAATAAACTCTTCTGGATAAATCCTGATTGCGGATTAAAAACCAGAGGATATGATGAAACATTTAAGGCTTTAGGTAATATGGTTTCTGCTGCAAAAAAAGCAAGAAAAAGATATAATAATATAACAGTCTAAGAAGAAAAAACAAAATATACCAAGTAAACATCCATTAGCTTAATAAAATATCCAATATTTTAGACGTAAATATTTTTTCTTTGTTACTTATTAAAATGGGTATGGAGATTTTTGCTTTTGTTCCGTTGTAAATAAAACTATTTTAAAAAATATCACTGCTAAGGCCAAAGTGGATTTTAAATTGGTCTTGCCTATCGTATTTTTTTCTGCCTACTGGAAAACCAAAGTCAATATTAGCCGATAAAAATTTGGACAAATAACAGCGCAATCCAATGCCTGCACCTTGTAAAAACTCTGATGAATTAATTGATCTGCCTTTATGTATTTGATGAGCTAAGCCTTGGTCGTAAAAACCGGCTAAATAAACTTTATTTTTTAATCTTAACCACTTTATATCAGGTAAATGAGGAATAGGAGTAAGAATTTCCATACTAATATTATATCCGACATCTCCAAGTATTAAACTTTCATTATGACCTCTAACCGTATGCATACCGCCTATTTGTATTTGCTCAGGGGCTAGCAGTGCATTTGGTGAGTATTGACCGGAAACCTTGAAAATACCTCTACAATTGTGAGGTAAAGCCTGTATTCTTATTAAATGCGTATCAAATTTAACAAATTTACTTGAACCTATACCGTATGCACTGCCAGAGGTTCCTCCAAGTAAAGGCAAGCCTGTACTAACTTCAGACCTGCTAATCCATCGTCCTGATTTGCTTTCCTTTATTGAATTTAATCCAAACCTTAAAACTCTTAGGTCGTACTTGTGCATGCTGATTGTTTTTTGAATGTTCATATCAGAGTGAAGAAAGTCAAAGTTTAAATCAGTGCTTATATCAAGAGTTTCGCTTTTATATACCGGCTGTGTCAAACCTGTTCTAAATATATGAGATTTTCCGTTTATGTTATAAATTTTGTATTCACCGCCTAAGTTTACGTTAGAAAAGTAATAGCCCGCATTAACACTTGTTCCGAAAGGTCCAACAGGAAACGAATAGTTTGAATTAACCCCGAAGGTACCTTTTGCAAAGCTAACGCCACCAGCTACGGAATCACCAAATCCTGTTAAGTTACTATTTCTTAAATTTATATTTGCTTTTTGAATACCGACAAGTTCTCTACCTGTGTTATTCCAGCTTGCATTAAGCTCAAGCGGTATAGATTCATTGATATTAATTATTATATCGGTTGTTTTTTGTTTTTCGCCTTTTTGAAGGCTTACTTGGCCTTTTAGATAATTTTTTTCGTTTATATCCCTCAGAGACTTTCTTAATGAGCTTACATTAAGTATAGAGTTCTCTTTTAAGCGGTTTTTCTTTAACAGTTTATTTTTTATATAAGAACTTCTGGTCCACTTGTTTCCGTGAATATTAATACTTCCTACTTTTCCTTCTATAACATTGATATTAAGTATACCATCATTAATTTCCTGGTTCGGAATATAAGCAAGCGAGGTAATATAGCCTTTAATTCTATAAACATTAGTAATTGTATTAGTTAATTTTGTAAGCTCGTCAAGGGTGATTTCCTTGTCGGTGTAAGTTTTTATGTATGCTGCCAGTTCATTATTTTTAACCCGCGTATTGCCTGTTAAAACAATATTTTTTAGTTTAAATCTGTGTTGTTCAAGCCCTGTCGATGCTTTTGAATTTATCTCTTTAGGCATCAGAATATCTTTTTCATCTGTTTTATTTTTATTTTCATTACTTTTCTTTAAGTTTTCAGATAAGGCATCTCTTCCTATAGCACCGGGATCAACATTTGTAGGTACTTTAATATCAGTTGGCGCAACTTGAGCGTGCATTTGTGAACTTTGCGCACAAAAAAGCAATATTAAGAAATAAAATCTTACTTTTTTAATCATATCTTCTCTTCTCCGTCAACTCTTACATTGTGACTTTGTGATGGTCATCGTTATACTATCTATGATTTTATGTTCAATTTTCGAGTCTTTATATAGTCTGGTTGTGTATATTTTATTTCTATGTTGCTTAGTTATATTACTTTACATATAATTTTACCTTGTTTTGTAATATTTCTTTTGATTGATTGCATTACTTATAAAATTATTTACTTCAAAATTTTCTTAAACAGCTTGCTGAAGCTTTAAAAAAGATTGAGGAAAAGGAAAAGCCTCCAAAGGATTCTTCAAATAGCTCTTTGCCGCTATTTTCAGATAAGGGAGATAAAAAATATCCGACTCCTTTAAGAGTAATAATAAAAAATTAGAAAATAATAGTTAAAAACTCTATTTAAAACTGGCTATTATTAAATAATTTTATGAAGGTTTACTTTAAAAATTTGAAATTAATACAAGTTCTTGTTACCCTATCAGTATATACAAAATTATAGAGAGTGTTGGGTTGGAGTTCTGATTGGAAACGATGAATAATGCAAGTAATAGATCTTATAAACAATGGAATAAAAAAGTTAAAGCATAAATATGCATATAAAGTATCAATAATAATAATAAACTGGAATGCTGGTAGTTTTCTTAAAGAAACTATAGAATCAATATATAAACAAGTGATTGATGTTAATTTTGAAATTATTGTCATTGACAATAATTCTAATAAATTTGCTCTATTTCATTTAGACAAAGAAAAAATTAATAAAGTTGCAGGCTTATCAGGCTGCTGCTTGATGATTAATAAGTATTTAAATTTAAAACTTTTAAAAGGTTAATTTAATGATAAGCCTTAATGATTTTTTATTTAAACATTTACAAATTATTTTAATGATTTTATTTGTTATGCTTTCTTTTTTGTTGGGTGGCACCTTTTTAGAAAAAGCCTTTATACCTGGTTCTCTTGCTTATATAATTGCTATATTTATTACATTTGCACTTTATAAAAATTTTAATGATAAATTTATATCAAAGATATTTTTTATAACATTTATCGTAAGAATAATCACCGCACTTACTATATATATTATAAAGTATTATATATTAAATTTACCTGGTGAAGTGGTAGGTGTTGGAATAGATGATGATAATGCACTTTATCATAATATGGGTAAATTTATTGCAGAAAATTTTGAAAATTTATCTCCTCAATTCTATTTATCTTTTTTAGGAATAACTGAATCTTCTATTACGTTTGATTATTCTATGTATTCGTATAATTTATATAGCCTAATTGTAGGAATATTATATAAATTATTTGGGATAAATGAACTGGTAGCTTGTTTATTTAATTGTTTTATATCCTCCTTTGTTTCAATTATTGTATATTTAATAGGAAAATCTACATTTGAAAACATAAAAGATGCTAAATTAATCGGATACATTACAGCTTTTTCTTTAACTGTAAGTGCTTATAGTTCTGTAGAGATGAGAGATGTTTTTATAGTATTATTTTCTTATTTATCTATTTATTTTAGTTATTTTAGTTTGATAAAAAAAAGAAAAAGTTCTTTTATCTTATTAATTATTTCATTATTCTTATTAAGTCAATTCAGGGGATACGCTGCAATTGCAATTATTTTTTCTATTATATTTGCATTTTTATTTGTAAAATTTAAATTTAAACTCAAAAAAAATAGTGTAATAGCATTAAACTTAAATTCAATTATATTTCTTTCTATATTACCTGTTATTATAATATTCCTATTGTTTTCTCAAAAGGTTATAGGGCTTGAATATGTTTTATCATTGATGGATACAGAAACATTATTAAAAATAAGTGAAGAAGGCTATGGTAATGCAACGTCTTCATTTAATATTGATAGGTTAGCTTTATCAAAATGTATGCCTTTATTTTTGTTAGTAGGTTATTTTTGTATGATATTTGCTCCGTTTCCTATACACTGGATAATGGTAAGAAATGTAGTTCAAGCATTTTCAGCGTTTGAAATGATTATTTATTATATATTTATAATTCCTTCATTTTTTACAGGTATTATAAAAAGCTTAAAAGATAAGAACTATCTGTTAATAGTTTCCATATTTTATATTTTAGGCATATACTCTTTTTATGGCTTAATTTTAGATAATGCAGGTGCTGTTTTTAGAGGTAGAGCTCCATTTATTCCGTTAATTTTTATGATTTGTTTATACAATTCTAAAGGATTATTATACAAAATTAAATCTCAAATAATTAAATATCTATAGAGGAAATAAAATGAAGTATGATATAACCTTTTTAACTCCTACACTTAAGTTATCTGGTGGTAATCTTGTAATGATAAAATATGCAGAATATTTTGCTCAAAACGGTTATAACGTCTGTATAGTAGCACCTAATGACAAAAAGCAAGAATATTTTATAAATGGAGTTTTATATAAAACATTTAAAAGAAAAATTGAAAGAAAAATTGAATTAATTTTCTTTCAATTAATTTATTTAAAAGATTTTTATGAAACTATACCTCAAACTAATATTTTAATGCCTATATTTACACCATTAATTATTCATTCTATTTATGCTAAAATCAAATATAAAATTGACAAAATAATACTATTAAGTCAAGATTCTAATCAAATGTATTGGTTCGGTTGGTATATTAATATGATTTTGAAATTTAAATTTTTAACTAATAAAATTGATAAAATAATAGTGATTTCTGATCCTTTAGCTAAATTTATACAAATAAATACAAATAGATATCCTGATAGGGTAAAAAATGGAATAGATGATGAATTTTTTTATCAAAATAAAGAAAAAATAGAAAAAGATTATATTCTATTTTCTGGCAGTAATAAAAAAGGATTAAAATATTTTATTGAGGCTATAAAAATTGTTGTAAAAAAATATCCCAATATCAAAATTAAAATTATTTCAGAAGAAAAAGTTCATTTAAATCATTCAAATATAGAAATATATAAATATATTCAAAATAGAAAAACACTAGCATCT
Source organism: Candidatus Gastranaerophilales bacterium (assembly GCA_028282645.1). Taxonomy (GTDB): domain Bacteria; phylum Cyanobacteriota; class Vampirovibrionia; order Gastranaerophilales; family JANQFW01; genus JANQFW01. The sequence goes on along the minus strand of JANQHM010000116.1, from coordinate 701 downwards.
TTTTATAAAAATGCTTTAATATATGTATCTCAAAGCCTTGGCGATACCTTTGGACTTCCTCCTTTAGAAGCAATGGCTTGTGGTACTGCAACAATCTTAACAGATACTTTAGGTTCTTCTGAATATGCAGTAAATATGTTTAATTCAATAGTAGTTCCTATGCGCTCCCCTAAAAAAACAGCCATAGCTATAATTGAACTAATTGAAAATACAGAATTAAGACTAAAGCTTGAAAAAAATGGAATAAAAACAGCCCAAAATTATCATTGGGAAACATCTTTTAAAAAAATGGAAAATATATTATTCAACTAAATTAAAAATAACTATTAAAAAATGTACTTTATTGGTTTAACATAGGTTTGACAAAAAAATAAGCAAAAATCGCTGAAACCATGATGAATACATGGTTTCAGTTTTTTAGACTGATTTCAATGAGTGCTATGTTTAATAATACAATAACTTGTTTCTATTGTATTTATCTGATACAATAATGAGTGTTATGAGATTAGGAATTATTACAAAAAAACAGAAAAATAAAGACGGTACAGTTAGAGAATATCTGTACCTGAAGGATAGTAAGTCAAAAAAAAGAAAAAGAAAACTTTTCAACCCTACACAAGAAGAAAAAGAAGACTACAAAAACAGCAAAAAAGGTCAAAGAAGATGGGTTACCTGTCTTAATCCTGTAATGGCAGAATTAG
>JANQHM010000088.1 GCA_028282645.1 Candidatus Gastranaerophilales bacterium | reverse complement strand
GGGAACACAACGGTTGTATGGACCATTACAGATGGAAACGGCAACACGGCAAATTGTAGCTTTGATATAACTGTCAATGAATCAGTAGGAATCAAAAATTTTAAAAAACATGGTATTTCGATTTATCCTAATCCAACTAGTGGAGTAATATATATTGAATCAACTAAAATTCAAATAGAGAGAATCAAAATATATGATTTAACAGGTAAGTTATTAATAAATAAAAGTAATTTAAAAGAAAAAGTAATTGATTTATCCGAATTATCCGGTGGAATCTATATAGTAAATATATCTACAGAAAAACACAACTTTACAACCGGAATACTGAAAGAGTAACGCATTACACAATTGGTTGTACAGCTTGTTTAATATTATAAATTAAACGCAAAAAAAATCGAGGCTGTCCAAAAAGTAAAAGGACAGCCTTTAAATTTTGTTGTCCCCTTAAAAATTACGATCTTAAGGGTGCTAATGACAACAAGATCAAAGATACGATTTAAAGAAATTACTAGCCAGCAGTCAGTACTGTTTCCTAGTAATTTAAGCGACAAGATAAGGGTTAATCACCCTGTTCGAGTTGTTAATCAGGTAGTTAATAGTTTAAATATAGATGATATTTTATTAAGCTATAAAGGAGGAGGAACCAGTAGTTATCATCCTCGTGTTATGATTAAGATATTGTTTTATAGCTATTTGAATAATACATACTCTTGTCGTAAGATAGCTCGCCAATTAGAAGAAAACATTCATTACATGTGGTTATCAGGTGAAGCAACCCCCAATTTTAGGACTATCAATAATTTTCGGAGTCAAAAATTAAAAGGTAAAATACACAACTTATTTGCAGAATTGGTTAAACTGATGGTTGAGATGGGTTATGTAAGTTTAGATACCCAATACATTGATGGCACCAAGATTGAATCAGCTTCCAACAAATACACTTTTGTTTGGAGAAAGTCCGTTGAAGGGTATAAGGAAAAGTTGGATAAAAAGGTCAATAGCATATTAAGAGATATTGATAATACTATTGAATTAGATACAGCAAGATTGGATGATGAACAAGATTTCAAAGCGATTGATTCGAAAGAGCTTCAAGAAAAGATCAAGCAACTGAATGAGCATATACACAATTTAAGCAACCAGCATAAAAAACAAGTTAAGCAGTTAGAAAAAGATGCTTTGCCAAGACTTAAAAGGTATGAACACCAGCTATATGTTTTAGGAGCAAGAAATAGTTATTCCAAAACAGATACAGATGCTAGTTTTATGCGCATGAAAGAAGACCACATGAGAAACGGGCAACTCAAAGCGGCATATAATGTACAGATCAGCACAGAAAATCAAATCATCACGAATTTCTCCATACATCAACGGCCTGGAGATACAGCTACTTTAGAGCGGCACCTGGAACAATTTAAGAGTCTTTATGAAAAACAATCTGATACAGTAGTTGCTGATGCCGGATACGGAAGTGAACAAAATTATGAATACACCGAAAATGAAAATATGGAAGCCTATATCAAATACAATTATTTTCATGCAGAGCAAAAGAAGAAATACAAACAAAACCCTTTCCTTTCTGCAAACTTATATTACAATGCTGAACAGGACTTTCTTGTATGTCCTGTGGGCCAAAAGATGCATTGTATTGGAACCAACAAACGAACTTCAGAGTTAGGATATGAATCAACTGTACATATTTATCAGGCTCAGAATTGTAAAGGATGCCCCATGCGGGGAGGCTGCCATAAATCAGAAGGTAATAGAAAGATAGAACTAAATCACAAGCTACTAAAATATCGCAAACAGGCTAGAGAAAAGCTAATGAGTGAACAAGGACTTTATCACAGGAGTAAAAGGCCAATAGAACCTGAAGCTGTTTTTGGACATATAAAATACAACAATAAATTTAATCGGTTTACTTTAAGGGGATTAGATCAAGTAGAAATAGAATTTGGATTAGTAGCAATATCTCATAATTTGAGGAAAATAGCTCAAATTATCTTGAATAAGCAACAAAAATCTGTTCTTTTTACATTGTTCATCAATTTCTTCTTAATACCATACTTTTTTTATCAAAAAGACAATAACCAAAATTTGCTTGAAACCAATTATAAAAAAGCAGCATAAAAAAAGAGACTGCCTTTTTGGACAGCCTCATAATGATATTATCGATATGGTTAAGATAACATGGTTAGGACATGCTGCATTTAAAATTGAGGCGTCTAAATATACTTTTTTAATTGATCCTTGGGTAAAAGATAATCCAAAAAGTCCCCTTAAAAGTTATAAGGAGATTGAAAAAGCTGATTTTGTTTTGGTAACGCATGATCATCAGGATCATGGATTTGAAGATGCTTTAAAAATATGTAAAAATACTAATGCAGCATTTATTGGTGTATATGAACTGGCAGAATTGGCTAGAAAAAAATCGTGTAAATCATATGGAGGAAATATTGGTGGAGAAATTCAAATAGATGACATAAAAGTATTTTTTACGCAAGCTATTCATTCATCTAATATTGCATCTCCCTGTGGTTTTATTGTTAATTTACATGATGTAACTTTCTACCATACAGGTGACACTGCTTTTTATAGCGATATGGAATATTTATCAAGACTTTATAATATTGATATAATGATGATTCCGATTTGTTCGAATTACATGATGGGAGTTACTGAAGCAACATGGGCTGTAGAGAAGGTTAAGCCAAAGATTGTTATTCCGTGCCATTTTAACACTATTCCAATTCTTGAAACAAATCCTTTTCAGTTTAAAGAACGGGTGGATAAATATTCGGAAGTAGAAATATTGTCGCCGGGCAAATCTAAAATATTTGAACTTTAAATCTTAATAATATATGAAGTTATTTTGTTTTCCATATGCTGGAGGTTCAGCAGCAGTATATAATAACTGGAAATCCTTATTGAACAAAAACATTGATTTAATTCCTGTAGAATTAGCAGGTAGAGGTAAAAGAATACATGAAAGCTTTTATAATGATTTTAGTGAGGTAATTGAAGATGTATATTCCCAGATAAGTAATGAAATAGAAAAAGAAAGTAATTATGCTTTTTTTGGACATAGTATGGGAGCTAAAATAGCTTATGAATTAACCCAGAAAATTATTAAAGATGGTTTGCCTATCCCTAAACATATATTCTTTTCAGGTAGAGGAGCACCTTATATTTCAGGTAAGGATGAAAAACAGTATTATAAGTTACCTGATAATGAATTTAAAAAAGAAATAATGAAGTTAGGAGGTACTCCTAAAGAGTTTTTTGAACATCCAGAATTATTAGAAGTATTTCTGCCCTTATTAAAAAATGATTTCAAATTATCTGAACGATCAAAAAAAACTGATAATATAAGGGCCTTACCTTTTGATATAACTGTATTTTTAGGTAAAGATGATGAGCTTACACCTGAACAAATTGATAGTTGGAAAAAGTATACATTCAAAACGTGTAATATTCACTTTTACAACGGCGGTCATTTTTTTATTAATAACAAATACAAAGATGTTATTAAAATTATAAACAATAAGCTTCAGTTAGAAAATGTACCTATATTCTATTAACAAAGTACATTATGAATTTATATGCTATAAATATTAATGAAGCTATTGATGAAGAGTTAGTACAGTTGCTTCTAACTAAAATTGATTCTAAAAAAAGAAGACGACTAGAAAAGTTCGTATTTAGAAAAGATTTACTTAGGAGCTTATATGCAGATTTAATTTTAAGAAAAAAAATTATCGAGGATTTTGATATCAGCAATGATGAAATAATCTTTACTAATAATAAATTTGGAAAACCACGTTGTGTTAATTTACCTGACTTTCATTATAATTTGTCTCACTCAGGTGATTGGGTTATTTGCGGTATAGATAAAAGCCCTGTGGGTATTGATATCGAGAAAATTTCTACCGTTGATCTTAATATATCCAAAAGCTTCTTTTCGAATAAAGAACACGAAGATTTAATGCTAAGTAATGACCCTTTTGATTATTTCTTTACACTGTGGTCATTAAAAGAGAGTTATATCAAATTTATAGGAAAAGGATTATCACATCCTTTAAATAGCTTCACAATGCACTTGAAAGAAAATAGGATTAAAATTGAATCTGAAGAGAAGATATTAAATGATATTTTTTTTAAGCAATATAATATAGAAGAAGGATATAAATTAGCTGTGTGTGGTGAAAAAAATAATTTCCCCAAAAATCCAATACTTTTAAGCTTAGAAGACTTATTAAGCACATTTAAATATAATTAATATTCTTACTTGACAATAAAAAGAAGATGTCCAAAAAGAACGAAAATAAAAATTTGCCACTAAAACACCAAGACTCGAAAATCCACAAAAATTTATTAATCAATACATTATAATTTTGTAAGATTTTGTGTTTTTGTGCCCCTGCCTGCCGTCAGGCAGGTTTGTGGCGAAAATCAATCTTTTTAGACAGCCCCTTTTTATTATTTTATGTGGAGCTGACTAGTCTTGATTTAACCTCTAATTATCTGTATGTTACAAGATTCGTGACCGTATTGTAACCACGAGTACATGTTGTTTTTTCGAAGGGATTACTTCAGTTAGGAAATTGCGATATTTTTTTCCGAAGCTTTGGCATGTGTTGAATTAAATATACGAAATTTCACGTTATTTCTAATTGACATGTCTAATTCCAAATGATAATTAAAAATCAACACCAGCCCAGGTGCTGAAATTGGCAGACCGGCGCGGATGAGGGCCGCGTGTTCTACGTACGTGCGGCCTCGAGTCCCGCCCTGGGCACAAAAAACTCCCGATTGATTTATTTCAGTCGGGAGTTTTTTATTTATTCATTTTTAGAACAGACCGGTTAATGTATTTAAAATATCTTTTTTTCGTTTAATTTTTTCACCTGTTTCACCATTTTACTAAAATCCTTTTGGTATTGCCTATTCTTATCAGTTTTACGACGATTTAAAAAGGCAAGTTCTTTTTTTAAGTGCAAATAGCTATCGTAGCGTTCCGGACTGATATTGCCTTTCTCTAATTCAGATTGCACTGCACAACCCGGCTCTCCTTCGTGCTGACAATCGTTGAATTTACAATACTGTGCAATTTCTGAAATATCTGTAAAAGTATTATCTAAAGCCTCATACTCGGCCCACAGCTGAACTTCCCGTAATCCGGGCGAATCAATAATATATCCCCCACTCTCCAGTTCAAACATAAACGAGGCAGATGTCGTATGTCTCCCTCTTTTATCTTTCTGTCTTATCTCGTTGGTTTTTTGCAGATCTTTTCTTAACAAACAATTTGTAAGCGTTGATTTACCAACACCCGAAGGTCCGATAAATACACCTACTTTCCCATTTGACAAATAACTTTCAATTGCAGCAATACCTCTTCCATCCTCAACACTGGTTGTTATAACATCAACACCGGGAGCAATGGTTTCGGCTTGATATTGAACAAACTCAGCTTCATCGTTAAGGTCGGCTTTGTTTAATACAATTAGCGGAGTTGCACCACTATCCCAGGCAATGGCTGTTAATCTTTCCAGTAACCTGTCGGAGTAATTACGTCCACCATCTAAGCCTAAAACAATCACTACATAATCAATATTAGCTGCTAATACTTGCT
>JANQHM010000029.1 GCA_028282645.1 Candidatus Gastranaerophilales bacterium | reverse complement strand
ACTGATGCAAGTGAAACAATAACTGATTCTAAATTTAACGAATCGATCTATGGTGGTCTTGGCAATGATACTATTACCACAAATTCAGGTAATGATACTATATACGGAGGGGGAGGAAAAGACACCCTAAATGGAGGACTTCAAAACGACTTATACCTATTTAATAAAGGTGATGGTCAGGATCTTATACACGATTTTTATCATAATAGTAATTATAATGCAGGACTGGACACATTAAAATTCGGTGCGGGTATAACTCAGGAGGACTTAATCTATAGAGGTAACGGAAGTAACATCATTATAGAATTTGTTAACTCCTCTGATCAAATAACTCTTAAAGAACAGGTAAATGTGAATAATAGAGTTGATTATTTTGAATTTGAAGATGGTTCAAAATTATTCTTTTCTGATATATCAAAGCAGTTGGTAACCAAAGGTACTGATCAGGACGATGTAATAACAGGGTCGAGATTTAGCGAATCAATTTATGGTGGTCTTGGCTATGACACCATTACCACAGTTGCCGGCCATGATACAGTATATGGCGGAGACGGAGAAGATTCTATAGTGGGTAATGTAGGTAACGACAGTATATCCGGAGATGCGGGAAATGATTCTATACTGGGCAATGATGGTGCAGATATGCTATATGGAGGTACAGGAAATGATTCTATACTAGGCCACAATGGATATGATACTCTATCCGGAGGTAAAGGAAATGACACCCTAAATGGCGGAAGAGAAAACGACTTATATCTCTTTAATAAAGGTGATGGTCAGGATCTTATACACGATTTTTATTACAATAGCGATCGTAATGCAGGCTTTGATACATTAAGGTTTGGTGCCGGCATTACTGAATCTGATACCGTCTTTACCAATGTTAACGGGGACTTGGAAATTACCTTTACTAACAGCCCAAATGATATGATAACTGTAGTTGACCATTACTCTAATTCTAACAATAGGATAGAGCATTTTCAGTACTATAACAATATCAAGGGAGACGCTAACGATAATAAGTTAATTGGCTCTTCAAAAGAAGACTTAATAAAAGGTCTTGTCGGTAATGATACACTTATAGGTAACAACGGCGATGACAATCTGAATGGTGGAACCGGTAATGATATATTATTGGGAGGTCAAGGTCAAGATACTCTTATAGGTGAGCTGGGTGACGATATCTATATCATTAACGATGCAAACGACATTATAAACGAAACGGCTAACGCCGGAGATGATACTGTTTATACTTCATTAAGTTCTTATACTATCGGTGCTAATATTGAAAACATTGTACTTGAAGGGTATAACTATGATGATATAACTCAAAACTTTGTAGTTGCAGGTAAAGGACTGAGTGCAATAGGCAATAGTCTTGATAACTATATTATAGGCAATAACCTTAATAACAGACTTATAGGAAAACAAGGTAATGACGTTTTGGAGGGCGGTACCGGCAATGATTCCTATAACTTTGATACAAATGACGGGCTTGATGTTATAAAAGACACATCAGGAACAGATAAAATATATTTTGAATCTGCAAGCATTAAAAATACAGCTGTTTTCTATAAAGATGCTTCAAATTTGTATATAGATTACGGTACAACAGAAGGTGTTAATAGAATAACCGTTGAAGGCAAGGATTCCATAGAAAGGATAGAGCTTTCAAACGGGGAATATCTTACAAATGATGATGTAAACCAGTTAATTCAAAATGTTATAAGCTATGCGAACGATAACAGTATTGCAGTGACTGGCTTTGATGATGTTAGAAGCAATGCGAACCTGATGAATATAATTACAACTGCCTGGAATTAATCCAATAACTAAAACTTAAAATCTAAAATAACCGTCCCTTTTAAAACAAACCCAAAAAAGGACGGTTATTTAACTTGTATTAGCAAAAATTTTTATTCTTTAGCTTTAGTTTCTTTTTTAATAGCGTCTTGCACTTTTTTAAGCAACTCATCGCCTTTTTGTTGCAATTCGTCCATTACATCATTAGCTTTGCACTGTAATTCTTTTATAGAATTCTCTGTGCTCTTGCAAAGCTCTGTTGTATTATCCGAAATCATTTGACGAGTTTCTTCTCCGGACTTTGGTGCTAAAATAATACCAAGTAATCCGCCAACTGTTCCGCCAATTAAAAATCCTGCTAAAAATTTTGCTACAGACATGTAAAACTCCTTTCTTAACGTTTACTAGAATTAAAATAATATTTTAATCCTGCACTAATGCCGTTTTTAATATGTGTTGTTATATCTTTGCCTTTTTTAAATGCTTTTTTTGAAGATTTTGACAGTACGTCAAAACCTTTATCCACAGATTGACTTACTGCGTTAAATCTGTTTTCTGTACCACTTGCAATGTTATTTAAGCTTTTTAATGCTGAGTTTATTTCTTTTAACGTAGGATTAATCTCTTGTTGAACAGAGGTTAATAAAGATTCAGCACTATTTACAAATCCTGACAGATCCACTATAAGTTTAATAATAAATCCTGTAACAATAATAGCCATTATTGCAGTAGAATATATTAAAAATGTTAATGGTTGTTGCAAGTTTCCAGCTAATTCTTCCACTATTTATCTCCTAAAAATTTTCATACTCTGTGTTATTTTCTTCTTTGCGCTTTGCAGCTGCCATTCTACCGGCTTTTACAGCATCATTTAGTCTGTTTAATTGTTTTTCAATGGTAAAACCCATTTTCTTTATCATATTTACGCTTGCTATTCTTGTTTTAGCAATTTCATCACACTTTTTGCTTGAATAAATATCTACCGTGTCTTTAATTTTTTGTCTTACTTCCTCGCCGGACTTTGGCGCGGTTAATACACCAATTACTGCACCGGTTAATACTCCTAAAATAATTCCTACACCGAACACTACAGCATTATCTGAATCTTTTGGCATTTTTTACCTCCGTAAATTTAAATAACTTTATATATGTTATTATATATTATTTTATTAAATTATTCTTTTAGCTCTTATTATTATTAACGCTTTGCAGTTGATATTGATTAATTGTTGATATTAGCTTATTACGGTTTTTCCATATATGAAAAAATAACCTGAATAGTGTAAAGGGCTTTTCTGAAGGAGGAGTTAAAATACAAAATTTTAACAAATCCACAGAAAACCTACCGGACATATAACCTAATTCCTGCGAAGAATAAGGTTTATTTTTGCTATTAATCCTTTTATTAAAATTTTTAAGATCGCACCTGAGCTGTGAAGTTAAGTCCGGTATATTTTGATGCAGTTCTTTTACGACTGCTGTATAATAATTTAACGCACCGGAAAACTTTGTTGTAAAGTATATAATTAATGCCGTTAATGTTAATTCTAAAAGGAAAATAAAAATAATTAATATTTCATTCATTAAGTATCATCCAAATTCTAAACTCTTGATATAATATAATAACTCAAAAATATTTTTTAGATTATTCAATCGTGTTAAAGTTAATAAAACAGATCAGACTCAAAAAAGAGTAATCCTAAATTTAATTTTTAATTAATGAGCAGTATAAATATTATTTTACAATATTTTTTTTAAAATTGGTAAGTTAAATAATACAATTTTAATATTAATTTCAATTTTGTTACAATTAGGATAAGTATGAAAAATAAATTTAAAAAAATCAGTTCAATTATAGCAACAAAGATAACCAGGTCTGTTATTACAAAAATGAATGCGGGCGGGGGTACTAATCTGCCGGGCAGGATTGCACGCAAGATATATCCGTTAATTTTAACAGAATTGGCTAGCCAAACCAAGAAAGACATAATTATTGTAACCGGTACAAATGGTAAAACTACTACAGCAGGTTTTATTTCAGGGATTTTAAGCAGTGCTGATAATACAGTCGCCCATAATAAAATGGGTGCAAATATGTTACCGGGTATTACTTGTGCAATTATTGACAATGCATCCTTAACCGGAAAATTAAATAAGGATTATACCCTTTTAGAAATTGATGAAGCGTATTGTACAAAGGCTGTTGACGAATTTACACCTGATTTATTCTTAGTCACAAATCTCTTTAGGGATCAACTGGACAGATATGGAGAATTAGACACTACAGCTAAAAAAATAAGAGAAGCTATTGAAAAAACAGCGGCTAAAAAACAGTTAAAAGTTGCTTTAAATGCTGATGATCCTATTGTTTCCTTTATTTGTAAAGGGATAGATAACGTTGATAAGTTCTTTTATGGTTTTGAAAAAATACAATTTCTAAATCAAGAAACTGATATCGCCGGTGCAAAGGAAGTCGCTGCCTGTGCCTGCGGGTGTAAGCTTGAATATCAAAAAATTTTTTACGGACATGTAGGCCATTATAGATGTTGCTGCGGTAAACATAGGCCTGATACGTCGGTTGTTGCAAATGCCAGCATCGATATAAACCATACAGATTTAAATATATTTTCCGGGCAAACCGGTGAATTTAATGTCAGGTTAAATATGCCGGGGCTTTATAATGCTTATAATGCACTTGGGGCAATTGCAGTGGCTATTAACTTAAAAATAACCAAAGAAAAAATAATAGAAGGGCTTAGTAACTACAATACTATATTTGGCAGGGCCGAAACAAAGCTTATTAACGGAAAAACTGCTTTGATACAATTAATAAAAAATCCAATAGGTGCAACCGAGGTATTAAGAACTGTTAGAGAAGATAAAAACAGTAAACTGTTGATTATTATTAATGATGATTATGCAGATGGGCGGGATGTTTCCTGGCTATGGGATGCTAATTTTGAATTGTTGAATAAATATAATAAACAAGTGGTTGCCAGTGGTATTCGAGCGGGTGATATGGCTGTTCGTTTGAAGTATGCCGGTATTTCTTCCGAAAATATTTATATAGAAGAAAATATTAAAAAAGCTGTAAAACACTGTATTAATAATCTTAAAGATGATGAAAAACTATATATATTACCAACTTATACAGCTTTATTGTACCTGCAAAAGCACTATAAATAAGGAAAAATGCTTTATTATTCTTTAATAGGTGGGGGAGGAGTGAACGGCAACGGATTATCAGACGAATCGGTGTTAGGCTTGGCCTGTTTAGCTTGGTCAACACGTAGCTTTTTAAGATAATCCTGTGTATTTGTAGGTATATTTATATTTTGAATTGCCAAATTAAATTTATTTATATCTGCAAGTGTGTTTTGATCTTTATTAATTTTTTCAGTTTGTTGCTTTTTCTGCTCTGTTTTTTCTTTTACTGTTTTATTTTTAGTTTCTTCTTTATAAACAATGTAATCAATGGTTTTATCGCTTGATACCCCGTAAGAATGAAGGATATCTGTTAATCGTCGACCGCAAGGAAACTTGTATAGCCACTTAAGTGTATTTATATCTCTTTGTGTAGGCTTTATTACCCCGTATTGATGAGGTACGTACATCATATCTTTTTGATAGGGACTATGGTCCAACCCTAAAGCATGACCGGCTTCGTGCAATATTGTATGATATACTTCATTTTTGTCTTGATAATTGGCGTGTAGCAAGCCGTCCGATATACCTATTTGTATCTCTGCGGAGAAAAATCTGCCTTGATTATCATAATGAAAATGACAATGCCCTAGTGCATTTCTATCAACCCTTTTCCAATCAAGGTTTATGTGGGAACCTTTTATCGAATCTACAAATCTGAAGCTGACTTTACCCCCTGTTAATTTTTCCCATTCTTTAAAAGCATCCATTGCCATTTGTTTATATGTATAACTATCATTGCCTTGAGCATTGTACCATCTGAACGGTGCAATATATACGGACAATGGAAAACAACTGTCAGGCCATCTGACTATCATATCTTTTTTTAAGCAATAATTTAAATAAGAAATGAATTGTAGTGCCATAATTTTATATTTTTTTAATTGCAGTATAAATAGTTATCTTTAATTTAATTATATCTTATATACCTTTAAAAAGGCAATCTGAAAAATTTTTTTGAAAATTATGCTAATTTATACAAAAATAACAATGACAAACCCCTTTTTACAGAGTAAAAAGCTTGCTATTGAAATCAAAATCTTTAGTCTTTACATCAAGTTCTGCTAATAATAAGGCTTTTTCTTATTTAGTTCCTCTTTTTTACTATAATTTCTTTCAATAGTTATGTCTATTATATTATCATTTGCACAATTATATTCGTCTTTAATAATATTATCTTTTTCATTATCTTCTAAAATAATAGTATCACCTGCTGACGCAGTATCAGCCACCTTCGCCTCTTCCGCGAGTATTTCCCTTAACTCTTTGAAAACAGTTAAATTAGTCAGCTTTGGATTACTGCTGACTTTTATTAACTTAAATTCTCCCTGCCTGATTTTTTTACATTTGTAAATTGACATAGCCTCCAGGGTTAGCTGTTTAGCTTCTTCTTTTGCCTCTTTCCAG
>JANQHM010000198.1 GCA_028282645.1 Candidatus Gastranaerophilales bacterium | reverse complement strand
CATCTCAAGGAAGCGGCCTTTAAGGTGGCCAAGGTTATAATTTTTGGCAAAACGACGCAGTATGACAATTTCGTTGCGAAGCCTGTAGTACAGGAATGCTGCGTATTTGTCGTTGTCCTTTTGGCATGTGTCTTCAGTTTTCAGACTTTGTTTTTCCACAACTAATTTACCTGACTTTTTGTTTTAATATACAGTATATCCTTAATATATATTATAGCTTATTGATTAATATTTTGCACAAAAATTGAACAATTATTAAGAAATTGTTACTAAATTCATAGTGTATGCTATTTAAATAAAAAATTTAAGAGAGCCGTTTATCGGACTCTTTCCGGCTAAGCTTTTGGCCCGACACGTTTAACAATCTCTTTGGCTACCTCAGAGAATTTTTTTGTTGAATCTTGAAGTAGGCGCTGGAAGGGTTCAAGGTCTTGAAGATGTGACGTTATTTCGTTAGTTTCAGTGTTTTTCTCAAGAAGTGTTCTTAATGATCCGTCTTCTCTAACTAATCCAGCTTGTTTTATCGGTCCTTTTTTTCTTATTTCAAATTTTTCATTAAGGTATCTTTTGACTTGAGTTCCGTCAGGGAAAAGATCTCTTTTAATATTTTTATCTTCTAATATAGAGTTTTTTACCTCTTTCCATTCTCTTACGGTTTTACAAGTATTATTTTTATAAAAAGACTTAACTAAATTTTTACTTTTGTCAATAAGCTGTTTTATTCCTATCCATTCAAATCTTACGTGTCTTGAGCGATATTGCGGATTAAAAAAGACTCTGTCACCGTTAGAATAAACCTTTTCTTCAATTCCATTGTCGTATTTATACTTCATCCCATTGTTAATTTGTTGTGCACTTCTCACTTCAGGATATTTTCCGCCCGGTGTTAATCGAAAATCAGGGTCTGTATTGCTTGGAGGTAAAAAAGTAAAAATATTTCTTCCAGCTGTTCTCATTATATACTTTCTTTCTATTATTTTAACCAACTAATTATTATGTTTTCAGATAAAGAAATAATCCCAACATTTTAAAAAATTTTATACTTTATACAAAAATTAATATTTGGTTGTCTACTTATTTTTTTATTTGACTAAAAATTTAAGAGAACCGTTTATCGGACTCTTTCCGGCTAAGCTTTTGGCCCGACAAGCTTAACAATCTCTTTGGCTACCTCAGAGAATTTTTTTGCTGAATCTTGAAGTATGTGCTGAAAGGGTTCAAGGTCTGGAAGACGTGACGTTATTTTACCAGTATTAAGGTTTTTCTCAAGAAATGTTATTAATGATCCGTCTTCTCTAGCTAATCCAGCTTGTTTTATCGGTCTTTTTTTTCTTATTTCAAATTTTTGCTTAAGGTATCTTTTGACTTTAGTTCCGTCCGGGAAAAGATCTCTTTTAATATTGTCATCTAATTGAGTTTTTTTTACATATTTAAAAGCACTGACAATTTCTTTCGCTAGTTCAGAAAAGGATTTTCTTGCTGAATTTTGATCTTGAAGTATGTACTGCAAGGGTTCATAATAGTCTGGAGGAATATGTAACGTTATTTTACCAGTATTAAGGTCTTTCTCAAGAAATGTTATTAATGATCCGTCTTCTCTAGCTAATCCAGCTTGTTTTATTGGTCCTTTTTTTCTTATTTCAAATTTTTCCTTAAGATATCTTTTGACTTGAGTTCCATCCGGGAAAAGATCTCTTTTAATATTGAGATTTTGAGATTTGTTTCCCGATACCTTTTCATTATTTATTTTGGTTTCACAAGTATTATTTTTATAAAAAAACTTAACTGAATCTTTATCTCTGTCAATAAGCTGTTTTGTTCCATTCCTTTCAAATCTTACCTGCCCTGATCCATATTTCGGATTAAAAAAGACTCTGTCACCGTTAGAATAAACCTTTTCTTCAATTCCATTGTCGTATTTATACTTCATCCCATTGTCAATTTGTTGTGCACGTTTCACTTGAGGATATTTTCCGCCCGGTGTTAATCGAAAATCACGGTTTATATTGCTTGAACGTAAAGTTTCATCTTTAACTATTCTCATTATATACTTTCTTTCTATTATTTGAACCAACTAATTATTATGTTTTCAGACAAAGAAATAATTCCAACATTTTAAAAAGTTTTATACAAAAATTAATATTTGGTTGAATAAATTTTTAAGAGAGCTGTTTATTGGTTCTCTTGTTAGGTTTTAATTAGATCATCTTAAGATTTTTTAGGACATCTTTTAACTCTTTTGCAGCTCTTGAAAAATTTTTCTCTTGAAGTATTTTATTTTTTATACAGTTAGATAAAGAGTCAGCAATGTTTAATAGTGTTCTCTCATTGTTTTTATAATTTTTTCTAAGTAAAGGGATTGATTCTCCACTCGATGTAATATATTCTGCGGTCTTTGTCTGTGGTCCTAAACGTTTAGTTATCATGAGATTTCCCTGCTCAAACTCTTTAATTTGAGTGCCATCTGGTAGGGCTCGTCTAAGAATGGGACCCTTTGCGAAAAAAGAGTTACATTGATTATAACAATTATTATATTGATCATACTTATATAAATTAACTCTCCCATCAGGATAGAAGCATTTCTTTTTATCTTTTCTTATATCTATTATAGATATAAGACCGTCTTCCCTTGCCCATACCTTAAAAAGAGCATCTTCATTCATATCTGATTTATATGCTATATCTCCGTTAGGATATTCTGTTTTTATAAGTTCATTTGGCGTAGTAGTCCTTACCTCTCCATCAAGGAAGTATCTCTCCTGTTTCCCATCCGGATATTTCACATTTATCACCCCTCTATTAGGATAGTGTCTTACCTCTCTCTCATCCGGATATGTCACACTTATCGTTCCATCAGAGTAGTTTTTTACCTTTATCCCGTCGGGATATTTCCTCTTTGTCTTTCCATCAGAGTAGCATTTTACCTCTCTCCCGTCGGGATATTTCGTCTTTGTCCTTCCATCAGAGTAGCTCATTACCTTTCTCCCGTCAGGATATGTAGCTATTAAAGTGTCAGTTTTGGGATAATAATTTTCTAGTACGTTATATTGAAGATCAGATTGTATCTCTATATCATTAATGGAAGTTTCCGTTGTTCTATATTCTTTTAATTCCAGGTGTGGATTTAGTGTTGGATAATTATTATCCCCAATAGTACGATTAAATCTCATCTGATTACCTTCCTTCTTCTTCTTACATTTATTGTCAACTAATTATTATGTTTTCAGATAAAGAAATAATTCCAACATTTTAAAAAATTTTTATACAAAAATTAATACTTGGTTGTCTACTTATTTTTTTATTTTGCTATACTAACTCAAAAATACTTTTCAGATTATTCAATCCTGTTAAATCTAATAAAATAAGCTAAACTCTGAAAAGAGAAATCTGAAATTTAATTTAGAAC
>JANQHM010000004.1 GCA_028282645.1 Candidatus Gastranaerophilales bacterium | reverse complement strand
GTCAGTATAATAAGTAAAGAGCTGAGTACTGATGCTTACAAGTAAACTTAAGTTATATCAAAAGCTTACAGCGATGCCATAAGAAAGGTGATGACCATCGCCATATTTTTTTGTTTTAATAAATTAATAAATAAAACAGAGGGAATTTTTCCCTCTGTAAAGAGAAATATTATGAATTCAAGTCAATTAAACACCTGTTTTACAGAGATACCATTCTTTGCACTCACCGTGTTCTTGATGTTTTCGTTCTTCAGCTTCTTTAATAGTGTTTGGAGGTGGAATTATAACATCATCCCCGGGCTTCCAGTCTACAGGAGTTGCAACATTCTCTTTATCAACAACTTGTAAAGCGTCTATCATTCTTAGTATTTCTTTGATGTTTCTGCCTACACTGGAGGGATAATAAATCATGGTTCTAATAATTCGATTAGGATCAATAATAAATATAGACCTAACAGGATGCACATCACTAACAGACGGATGTATCATACTGTAAAGGTAAGAAACCTCCATAGGAATGTCTGCAATGATAGGAAATTTTATCTTTACATCAAATTTTTCTTCAATATTTTTAACCCACGCAATATGAGAATATACGCTATCTACACTTAAGCCAATAAGCTTGGTGTTTCTTTTATCAAATTCTTCCTGATTGTCGGCAAAAGCCATAAATTCAGTTGTGCAAACAGGTGTAAAGTCTGCAGGGTGAGAAAATAATACTACCCAGCTGTCTTTACAAAAATCCGCAAAATTCATTTTGCCGTATGTTGTTTCAATATCAAAATCAGGTGCTTCCTCTCCTAACCTTGGGCAATTACAGATTTCATAAATTTCTTCTGCACTGGTATGTCTTTTTTCTTTCATTATTTGTCTCCTAATTATTTTTTATACTAATTCTCTATTATTCAGATCTGAAAAGTATTTTTGAGTTAGTATAAAAAAAGTTAATACTTGTGTAAATTAACCAGACATCTAACTACTTCGGGTGATAGCCATCACCTAATGTTTAAAATTAATAAGGTTATAAATTGCAAATATAGAAAATTTAAGCTTTATTCTATTTATTCATTATCACATCCTATTTATATAAATAATATCTTTTCTTATTACTCAATTTTCCGCCCCTTTGAAAATCCAATATTTTTTTAGGATTCCTTGGATTATATTTACTGGCATATTCAGAGTTTATAAGATCGTTTTTAGCTTTTTTAACAAACTGCCTAAATTTTATTTTTCTGGTTTCAACACCTATACTATTAGACTTGGAATTAATAGTTAAAATTTTATACTCATTAGGATACGTCACAATCGAAGGCATATTCATATAAAGAATATTGCCTCTTTTTTCTGCATAATTAGCATGATGATGTCCGCTAACTACCATTTTTACCTGAGGATAGTTTGCAATCAAAGCTCTGAACTGTATTGCATTTGCCAGGATAAAGCTTTTGTCAGGATGAAATTTTGTTTTATAGTGTATTTTTATTGCAGGATGGTGCATTAATATTATTATAAATTTATCTTTATTATCATCTAAAACATTATTCAGCCAAAGTAACTGCTGAAAATTAATTTCCCCGTATTTAGAGTTAGCAACGGAAGTA
Source organism: Candidatus Gastranaerophilales bacterium (assembly GCA_028282645.1). Lineage (GTDB taxonomy): Bacteria > Cyanobacteriota > Vampirovibrionia > Gastranaerophilales > JANQFW01 > JANQFW01. The sequence goes on along the minus strand of JANQHM010000004.1, from coordinate 8,331 downwards.
TCCAGTCCCACCAATAAAAAATCTTTAACCGGCTCTGTTTGCCAGTAAGTTTTATCTTTTAATCCGTGTCGTTTAAATTCTCTTGTAAAGTCATATTTACTCATTTTTTTTTCAAGGTCAACATCCCTATCTCCCAATATTACGTTATAAGGAGGTTTAAGCATTTGAAGAGAATCTAAAAACAAGGGCATACTTTCCAAATTTTTATTTTTGTTTTCCAGCAAGTCACCGCCCAAAACAATAAAATCCAAATCCTTTATTTTATTTAAATCAGTAATAACATCCTGAAATATAACAAAGCTTTCGTTATAAAGAACCCAATCATCCTTTTTATTTTCTGTTGAAAAATGTATATCAGGCAAAAATACCATTTTAAAAATTCTTTGCCTGGCCTGTTTTGCATCAGCAAGGTTAATAAACAGGTTTAACCCTATTATTAATAAGGCTAAACCTATTAAACCTTTTTTATAAAATTTAAACATTACTTAGCAATCTTATCTGCTCTTACGTCTTCTTCGCCAAGGTCGAATTTTTTATGAATAGCTTTCACTGCATCATTTTCCCTGCCTCTTTCAACAAGACAGCTAATTTTAATTTCGCTGGTAGCAATCATTTTAATATTAATGTCTTCATTTGCCAAAGCTTCAAACATCTCTGCGGCAATTCCGGGCCTGTCAATCATGCCTGCGCCGACTATGCTGACTTTAACAACATCTTTATCTATTACTATTTCGGTTGCACCGATTTCTTTTTTTACGTTTTCCAAAATCTTGACAGCATTATCAAAATCAGATTCAGTAACAGTAAAAGCAATGTTATTAGCGTTTACTTCCTGTACATAAGACTGAATAATCATATCAACACTTACATTATTTTTTGCAAGTGTTCCGAAAATTTTTGCTGCCGAGCCGGGAGTATCAGGTACGCCTAATATTGCTAATCTAACCTGTTCGTCGTCTGCTGCTACACCGCTTACTGCTTTGTATAATTCCATTGATTCCGCTCCTATTACTAAAGTGCCTAAGTCTTGTTGCTTGAATGTGCTTCTTACTCTTAATGGTACATTAAACTGTTTAGCTGTTTCTACGGCCCTCGGATGTAGAACATTAGCCCCCACTCTTGCTAATTCTAGCATTTCCATATAAGAAATTACATCAAGACGTGAGGCATCTTTTACAATTCTTGGGTCTGCTGTATAGACACCGTCTACATCTGTATAAATATCGCACCTTTCTGCTTTTAACGCAGCAGCCAAGGCAACCGCTGATGTATCAGAACCTCCCCTGCCCAGCGTTGTGATTTCTTTATCCGGAGTAACTCCTTGAAACCCTGCAACAACTATAATTTTATTATTATCTAAATGTTTGTTTAATGTATCTGTTTTTATATCAACAATTCTGGCTTTAGAATGAATGCTTTCTGTTATAATGCCAACTTGACCGGCTACAAGGCTTATAGCATCACAACCGGCTTCCTGGATAGCCATTGCTAATAAAGCTATAGAAACCTGTTCACCTGTTGATAGCAACATATCCATTTCTCTACAGCTTGGTTTAGCTGTTATTTCTCCTGCCAATTTCACCAGATAATCAGTTGTGTGTCCCATTGCAGAAACAACAACTACAACCTTTTTACCATTTTTTTGTTCTTTGATAACAGACTTTGCTACGTTTTTAATTTTTTCCGAGTCGGCTACTGAAGTTCCACCGTATTTTTGAACGATAATACTCATATTTTCTCTTTCTTAAAAATTCTTGTAATTTATTCTGGTACAAAATTAAGATCACTCTTTTCTGAGTCTTGGTTATTTTATTAGCTTTTCATGATTTAATAATCTGAAAAGCATTAAAGTATAGTGATAGTATAAAATTAACCTGTAAAAAAATCTTCAATTTTTTTGGAATAGTTAAGTTTTGTAATACATTTTTTTAAATACTCGGTAAGAATAATTTTATTATTCGGAAATTTAGCAAATAAATTTTTAAAATCAGACTCAAATCCGCTGATATCTCCGAGTCGTGCTTTTATATAAGCTTTATTTGCCAGTGTATGAATGTGATTTTTGTCATAGGATAAGGCATTTTCATAATATTCCATTGCTTTTCTGTAGTGGCTTTGATTTTTTGTCTGGTCCCCCAATTCAGAATAGGTTACACCTAACAAGAATAAAGCCGGTACATAATCAGCAGAGATAGTTACAATTGCATTCAGGGCCTCCTGAGCCTCTTCAAAACGACTTAATTTTATGAGTGCCTCTCCTTTGCCGATAAGTGCAGGTATATAGTCAGATTTTTTTTCAACGGCTTTATTAAATTTATCTACAGCTGTTTTCAAGTCAGTATTTTCACAGGATAAAATCATTCCGTATATAAAGTTCACGTTAAGTGATTCCGGATCAATCCTGTAAGCGTTTCTTATTTTTCTTACAGCTTCTTTAATATTACCGATTTCGCTTAAGCAAATAGCCAAATTCACATAAGCATCCAAATGGGTGTTATCAGACTCAATCACTTTTGTATAATAATTTATAGCATTTTTATAGTCATAGACATTGCAATAAGTTGATGCTATTAAATAATCAACTTCCGCATTATTTCTGGAAAGTGCCGTAGCAGCCTTATATGATTCTATAGCTTTTTTAGGGTCGCCCATAACATTATAAATAGCTCCCATTTTTATATATGCACTTCTATAACGGTTATCAATCGTCGTAACTTTTTGAAGCAGCTCAATCGCAGTACTATAGTTTCCTAATTCCGCTTTAGATAACGCTTTATTATAAAAAATATCTTTATTTTCAGGGCTAAGCTCCAGTGCTCTGTCGAATTTAATGAGCGCATCATCGTGATCTCCTTTTATCTGAAGAGATTGTCCCCAAGAGAAGTATAATTCATAAAGGTTTGAATTAATAGTTTCAGCCATTTCAAAAGATTTTACGGCATTTGTAAAATCTTCAAGCTTTGTCTGAATTTCTCCTATATTAATCCTTGCTTCTACTTTCATCGGGTTTATGCTTAGTGATAATTGAGCCATTTTTAAAGATTCTTTATATTTTTTTAGTTTTAACAAGGCTATTGATGCATAATGATAAGCATCACAGTGATTAGGCTTTTGTGCAATAACTGCTTTAAACTTTTCCAAAGCCTCTTCATATCTTTCCAGCTCAACGAGAACAACTCCCCAGAAAAATTTTGCTTGTGCAGCTTTTGGGTTTATAGCAAGAGCCTTTTGAAATTTAGTTTCCGCTTGGGGCTTTTTGCCGCTTCTTGCCAATGCAATGCCCCAGTTTATATAAATTTCAGGATCTTTAGAGTTTATGCTTACTGATTGTTCATAGCGTCTTTCTGCTTCTTCAACCTCGCCAAGTTCAAATAAGGCTGCACCCCATAAGGAAAAAGCCCTGGGAGTTTTAGGATCTATTTTTATTGCTTCTTTAAATTTTTCAATAGCTTCTTTAAATTTACCTTTTTTTGCAAGAGCGATACCCCAATTTACAAAACTTTCAGGATTTTTGGGCCCCATTAATGCCGAAGACTCAAACTTTTCTATTGCCTGATCCAGGTCACCTGTATTTGCCAAAAACACTCCCCAGTTAATAAATGCTTTTGACGGAATACTGGCATCTTTAGTAACTGTCTTGTATTCTTCCAGCTTTTCATCTATTGAAGAGATTTTATTCTTTACATTTTTTAAAAAATCAAACATTTACCCTTGCATTAATTATATTAATATATTTTTAAAGTCAGTCTTTACCTTTGAACAAGAATAATAACATACTCTTATAGAATATTATATCAAAAATTAAAAATAAGTAAGTACACTTTTATACCCAAATATTCAAGAGCTTCAAGAGCATTAAACATTGACTGAGTATACTACCTCTAAAGTATTTTAAAAATATGGTGATGGCCATCACCTAAAAAATTTATTATTGCTTCTTTTATCCAAGTGCATTAAATGCCTTTTGCAACTTTTTTTGAACTTCGTCTAGAGACCCGTCAACGGAAAAGTTGTAAAATTTAACAGCTTCATCTTCCGAAACTTTTCCGTCTTTATTTTCGTCTGTAGCAAATTTATATGCAGAAAGTTCTTTTTTACTAATTATATTATCTCCATTTAAATCTATCTTAACGAGAGCTGACGTTAGATCAATAGCAATGCCTGGATCTCCATTACTGCCGGGACCACTTACTACTTCATTTACTATTTCGCCTATTGTGGTATTGCCATCTTTATTTTTGTCAATCAGTTTCAGCTGATCTTCAGATTGCTTTAACAATTCTTTTTTACTATTATAATTTTGGCTTAAAAAATTAAAAAATCCTCCGGGATAATCTCTGTTTCTTTGGAGGTTTAATTCATTAAAAGCCTCTCTCAGCTTTTGTTTAACATCCTTTTCAGGTTTATCAACTGAAAAATCGTAGAAATTCATTGCTTCTTTCTCTGTAACTTTGCTATCTCCATTTGCGTCCGCCGCAAATTTGTATCCGGAAAGTTCTAATTTGCTAATTACACCATCTTCATTTAAATCCATTCTTTCGATAATTTCTGACAGCTCCTTTATAATTGTTGAATCTCCATTACTACCTTCACCGCTTTTTACGTGTTCTTGCAATTCTTTTACTGTCGTAGATCCATCTCTGTTTATGTCTAAACCTTTGAGAAATTTTTCTGCCTGCCCAAATAAATCATTTTTATCATTATAACTTTGCGTTAAAAATGCACCAAAAACTCCGGGATAATCTCTTCTTTTTTTGTTACGGGTTCCGCTTGAATTTCCGCCTTGGCTTGTTGAACCTGTGCCAGCCGGATTCGGCATTAAATTATTTACTACCATCTTTAACTCCTTTATCCTTAATATACCTTAATTTAATAATGTTTATCCTAACAACACTTCATAGCTTGATAACTTTTTAAATTAGGCTAAAACTGTTTAGGTGACAGTCATCACCTTGCTTATGTAATTGCTACAAATTTTTATACAGCTTAAGCCTTATTAAAAACCTCAGACTTCGATATACCATTACCTTTATTAAAATACAGATAATTATTTATTATAGAATTTATATTTACCTTTTGTTTCTAATGAAAAGTATTTTTATTATATCCTTAATTACGTAATTATATAAAAACACTAAATTATTAAAAATTGCTTGAAAAAAAAGGTGAAAATTTTTTACCATCTACTTAACGGGAATATCCCGTAAAAAATCCGCGCAATCTTCAGGAATAGTAATATTAATATACATGCCTGTAGCCAGCTCAAACCCTGCTGCCATTGTTAACTTGGGTATAAATTCCATATGCCAGTGATAATATTTATCAGGACTTTCATGCACAGGTGCAGTATGGATATAATAGTTATAAGGAGGATTATCCAGCCCGGCATAAATCTTGTACAAAACAGCTTTCCATACTATCGCAAGCTCTTCCAGGTGCAAATTACTTAATGTCTCATATCTTGCACTATGAAACTTAGGAGCCACCCACGTCTCAAACGGTGTTTTAGACCAATAAGGAGCAAAAGCAAGAAAATTATCAGTTTCACAGACGATTCTCCTTTTCTCTCTAAGCTCATTTTCAATAATATCGCAATAAATACAGTTCAAAGTCTTGTCATAATGTTCTTTTGCACCTCCAATTTCATTTTTAACATTAATAGGCACAATAGGTATAGCCAATATCTGGCTATGAGGATGTATCAACGTAGCACCGGCTTCTTTTCCGTTATTTCTAAATATAGTAATATATTCAATGGCATCTTCCTGAGATAAAACCAAGTACCTGTCCCGATAAGATTTCAAAACCGCAAAAGTTTCTTTATTATTAAATAAAGCAATATTTTTAGAATGATGATCGGTCTCAATAATAACCTCAGCAAGCCCCGCAGCATACCCCGAAACTTTTAAATTATTGTTATTACTATTGTCAAGCTTAAAGCTGCCTTCCATATTGAGAGCCGCATATTTGTTAGGCACAACTCTTAAAGACCAACCCGGCTTGTCGGACATACTTTCTTCCCTTCTGTATGCCATAACCTCAGGTGGCGTAGTATATTCATTGCCTGTACAAAAAAAACATGCCGGATCATGTGCAATTCCCTCAGCCAAAGCATCACCGTCTATCAATTCAGATTCAGGCCGTCTTGCTCTTTCAGTTGCAATAATTACCCAATTTTTAGTGATAGGGTCTCTCCTCATCTCAGGCATTTAAGTCTTATCCTTCCCTCTCAGGGTATCTCTATATAGCTTTTCATATAGCTCTGCGCTTTTTTGCCATCCAAAATCACAGTTAATTGCATTCATAATAATTTTATCCCAGATCTTTTTATTTTCAAAATATTTACAAGCCAGCTTCAATGCATTTAATAAATCAGCAGTAGCATACTCATTAAACATAAAGCCATTACCGAACTTATCAAGGGAAAAATCAACTATTGTATCAGCAAGCCCGCCTGTTCTTCTAACAATAGGTACAGTGCCATATTTTAAAGCAATCAACTGACTTAACCCGCAAGGCTCAAACTTACTCGGCAATAAAAACATATCTGCCCCTGCATAGATTTTCTCAGCCCTAATTTCGTTAAAACCTGTTTTTACTCTAATATTTGAAGTGTTTTCATTTAATTTTAATAATAACTTTTCGTATTTTTTATCTCCTTGCCCAAGGATAACCAACTGTAAATTCATACATTTTAACTGATAAATTATTTTTTCGAGCAGATCAAAGCCTTTTTGCTCTACCATTCTTGATACCATTGCAACCACAGGAATATAAGGATTAATTTCCAGCTCATAGTCCCTTTGTAAAGCTATTTTACAGCTACTTTTACCTTTAAAATCTTCTTTAGAATAATTTCTAATTATATATTTATCAGTTTCAGGGTTCCAAATTGAATAATCTACCCCGTTCAAAATACCTGATAACTTTTTAGAATTAGCCCTAAGCACCCCGTCAAGATCTTCGCCGTACTCCGGGGTTTGAATTTCTCTTGCATAATTTTCAGAAACAGTATTAATCTTATCAGCGTAGATAATACCTCCTTTCATCCAGTTAACCTTGCCATAGAACTCCAATCCGTCAATATGATAAAATTTTTCAGGATCCACCTTTGCAAATTTCAACACATCCGGCGATGTACGACCCTGATAAGATAAATTATGTATAGTATAAAGGGTTTTAATTCCTTTAAAAAATTCTATCCCATTATCGGCAAAAGTTTTTAAATAAATTGGTATCGAAGCCACATGCCAGTCATTGCAATGAATAATTTCCGGCTTAAAATTAATTTTTTCAACAAGCTTAAGCGTAGCATAAGAAAATACAATAAACCTGTGCAACTGAAAGTTTTCCTTGTGGTTTGCAGGATAAATATCTTCATACTGGCCAAAAAGCTCATGATTAACAACAAAGTAGACAGTAACATTAGTATCTGGCAAAAGACATTTTTTCAAAGAAAACTGAGAAGTTAAGCCGTCAAACTCCAACTCTATGGAAGAATCAGGCACATCAACAATTTTGCAATCCTCAGCCTGATTATTATTAATAACCCCATAATAAGGAAGTATAACCCTAATATCGTGTCCCATTTTTTTTATAAATTTTGGCAAGCTCCCTGCAACATCGCCCAGACCTCCGACTTTTGCAAATGGATTAACTTCAGCTGAAATAAATAATATTTTCAATTTATAAGAACTCCATCTTTCTATACGAGAATGCCTAATAGTACGAGTATGTCCTAAACTGTATTAAATTGAGTATATCACATTAAATAAAATATCATACTAACCTAATAAAGGAAATAACATATACTACCTCAAAAATATTTTTCAGGATAAAAATTATTTTTATATCTACTCTAATTACAGGACGCACTCATATAAATGATGGCCTTATATTAGTTAAGGAATAAAAAAGAGGTTTGCAAATGGCAGAAAAAAGAAAATACATATGTGTGTTATTCAACTGCTGCAACGTCTATAACAGGATATACGTAAATAAAGACAAAACAGCTTATGTAGGCTGGTGTCCCAGCTGCATGCGTAGAATAAGAATTGCCATAGGCCGCGAGGGCACAAGCAACAGATTTTTCACAGCTCAGTAGGGATTTAAGCAAAAAAAGGCAATATTTTCGACCTATATGTTTTATATATAATAGAGTATAGCTATATTAACTTTTTATTAAGCTCATTCAAAAAAAATCTGGGAGCCTATCTTGTTAAAAAAATAAAAGCTGGTTATATCAATAATAAAGGCTCATTTACGGACTGCGATGTTAAAGCTGAAGCGGCTTGCCTGGCAAGGCGATGCAAGCTTTAACAAGACAGCTTC
>JANQHM010000264.1 GCA_028282645.1 Candidatus Gastranaerophilales bacterium | reverse complement strand
GTGGAGCTATAATTGGACATAGAAATACTATGATGTTCCACAAAATACAAAATATTATTTTAACGTATTGAATAATGTTCATTTTTTAGCCTTTGGATTTTCTTCTTAATAAAAATAAAAACCATATATGTTTATATCTTTAATATATATCATAACATGTTTTTGAATTTTTTGCAGGCTCTTTGAATGTAAAAATGCTAATTTTGTAACATTGCTTAATGAAAAAAATCTGCCGAATCATTATATTCTTGTAATTTTATGCCTCTCATAATAAAATACCCATTTTTTGTTACTTAAATAAAAAAACGGCTGATTTTTACTGCCAGCCGTTTTTATGTCTTTTATTATGTCTATCTTTGAATTAGTTTATTAAAATTTACCTAAGTACTTATCTGTCTCCCAAGGAGTTACATAAGTTCTAAAGTCATCCCACTCGATTTTTTTAGCACTTATAAACTCGTTAAAGATATGCTCACCAAGAGCTTCTTTGGCTACAGCACTTTTTTCCAGATATTCTACAGACTCGTATAAGCTACCCGGTAAAGAATCAATTTTTAACTTTTTCTTTTCTTTATCAGTTAATTGATAAATATTTTGATCAACAGAAGCCGGTGGATCTATTTGGTTTTTAATACCATCCAGCGCAGCAGATAAAATAGCTGCAAATGCTAAGTATGGATTAGCACTTGGGTCAGGTGACCTTAGTTCAATTCTTGTAGCATTACCACGCTTGGCAGGAACTCTAACAAGCGCACTTCTGTTAGCAGCAGACCAAGCTAAGTATACAGGAGCTTCATACCCGGGAACAAGTCTTTTATAGCTATTAACAGTAGGATTGCAAAGAGCTGTAATACTTTTAACGCTTTTTAATACACCACCGATAGCATATAAAGCTGTATCACTTAGTTTTAACGGTTTACTTTCATCCAAAAACGCATTTTTATCGTCTTTGAATAAAGATATGTTAGTGTGCATACCGGAGCCGTTTACACCGAAAATAGGTTTTGGCATAAATGTAGCGTGCAGATCGTATTTTGCAGCAATTGCCTTAACTGCAACTTTAAATGTTACAACATTATCAGCAGTTGTTAACGCATCAGCATATTTAAAGTCAATTTCGTGCTGGCCTTCTGCAACTTCATGATGGCTTGCTTCAATTTCAAATCCCATTTCCTGTAAAACAGAAACCATTTCGCCTCTGACATCTTCTCCAAGGTCTTCCGGCCCTACATCATAGTAGCCTGCATAATCGTGTGTACGATTTGTAGGGACTCCATCTTCGTCTCTTTTAAATAAGAAAAATTCGCACTCAGGCCCTACATTCATTTCGTAGCCCAGGCTTTTAGCTTCTTTTAAGACTCTTTTCAGGTTATTCCTTGGGCAACCTTCAAAAGGTGTACCATCCGGGTTGTAAATATCACAAATTAATCTTGCTACTTTACCGTTTTCTCTTGTTCTCCAAGGTAAGACACAAAATGTATCTAAATCAGGATAGAAATACATATCTGATGTTTCAATACTTCTAAAACCCTTGATAGAGGATCCATCAAGCATTATTTCATTATTTAAAATTCTGTCAATTTGATCAGAAGGTAATGCCATGTTCTTCACATGTCCATTTATATCCACAAATTGAAGTCTGATAAATTTAATGTTTTGTTCTTTGATAGCAGCTTTGATGTCATCCTGGGTAAAGTTTTTTTCTGAATTTGATCTAAAAACCATCTCTCTAAAATCTCCTTTTCAACTAGAACATTTTCATTATTATTTTTATACCCACATGATTAACTGTCAATTTTTGATTTTTTTAAAATTTAAACAAATAAAAAGTTTTTTTTATATATTAAGGGTTTATAAAAAATTTTTGAAAAAAATAGCCTAAAAAATTAAAAAATTTTATTTTTTTTAGCAATTTTTTCAATTTTTTTTATTAAATTTATTAAAAATTATATATTAAGAAATTTTAAGCAAGATTGTTTTTTATTTATCTCCAAAATATTAAGTCAGAACCTTGGACACTGCCCCATACTCTGTCCCATGTATTAGCAAAGATATTATCGAGCCCGCCATTTGCAAAAATTTGGTTAGTACCGGCTCCTCCATCTAATATATCATTGCCGGCACTACCGTATATCGCGTCATTATCATCACCACCCAATACTATATCATGATCAGTACCACCGATTACAGTATCTTCATTAGCTCCGCCATCTAAATTATCATTTCCTGAGCCGCCATGCATAATATCTTTACCTTCATTACCGTATATTAAATCGTTTTCGGATCCGCCATGAAGAATATCATCGCCTAAACCTGCAATTATGCTATCATTACCGGCACCGCCCATAATAATATCATCACCGTTATAACCGTTTATCAAATCATTGCCGGCACCACCATCAATTACATCAATACTTTGTCCGCCAAATATGTAATCATTACCACCGCCGCCAACTATGTTATTATAAAATCTGCCGCCTTTAATGCTGTCATTTCCTTCACCGGCATTTATGTAGTTTGTTGTATTTTGATTTCCCAATAGCAGGTCATTACCACTTCCGCCGAATAAATAATTATCGCTAAAACCGCCATATACAGTATCATTTCCCGCACCGCCGGTCATACTGCTTAAGCCCATGCCCCCGTATATGAGGTCATTGCCGCCGCCTCCATCTACCAGATTATCTTTTTGTCCACTAAATACCAGGTCATTTCCTTCACCGCCAAATAAATAATTGTTATCATAACTGCCATGAATTGTATCATTACCGTAGCCGCCATTTATAATTTTTTCACCTGATGATACACCCAATATAGAATCATTGCCGCCCTCCGCAAATATAATGTCGTTGCCGCCTCTTGAGTTAATATAGCTACCTGCATTCCCTCCAAATATTATATCCTTACCGTCTGTTCCACTTAAGAATTGGTAATTATTTTCATTATAATCAATTCTATAGTAGTCAGTTATTAAATGAGATTTCGATGCTTGCCGGCTTCCCATTGCCAAGGCGAATTGATTATTATAATCATTTGCTGCTTGTTGATTGAATATTGATGAATTATTTTGTGCTGCTACAGGACTTGTAAAATTAAAGTTACCGTTTCTGAAATTATTTGCTGCATTTAGTGCATTTTGCCTAAAGTCTGCATTTTTCATTAGCTCGAATAAATTCATTTAATACACCCCTCTACTTCATTTATAGAAGTTGTAATATATAATATTTGATATATAATAGTATATATTTAAAAACAATAAGTATATAAAAATTGCCTTACATTATAATGTTTTTATGTGCTATTAAATTTTTTTTATATAATAAATAGATAAATAAAGAATAAGTTTAAAAGGAGAATACCAGCAAACTGTTCTTTTTTCTGCTTTCTGCGGATATATGTCTATCAATCAGTTATTTCATTGAAATTGCTTGAGACGGAATGTTTTCAGCAGCATCTCTTTTTCTTTTAAGAGATATTTTTAATGCTGCTCCTGCTCCCAATACAAAACCGACAATTGCACCGTATATGGCACCGGTTTTAAGCAAAGCGGTTTTATAAACGGACATTGCCTTACTTATTCCTTCAGCGGATAAGTTACAGATTTTTTGAGATTCTGTTTCAGCTTTTACAACTTTACCTGCGGTTTCTTTAAGTACATTTTTTTCAGAAATCTTAAAATTACCGTCATCACGCGTGGCTATTAAGTTAGTAAAACACTTAGAAACATGTTCAAAACCTTTTTTGACTTTATTATCAAGTGAACTATTTATAAATTCACCATTTTTTATTTCAAGATTATCCAGCTTATTTTTTTCCATAAAATCTTTAACCTGCTCTGTTAATTTTTGAGTATACAGTTTTTCAGCTTTATCTTCACTAAACCTTAATCGGTTAAAACCTGCTCCAATCCCTGTACCTGCTATAAGGCCAACACCTACAGTTAAAGCCCCGTTAGTTTTTTTATTTTTATTTTGTTGCCCGCTAAAGGCTATTTTATTTTTAATAATATTTATATTATTATTTATAGACATTTTAGTTTTTCCTTAGCTTTACTCTTCAGTTGATCGAATACTAATTTTGCTCTTTATGGCTAAGACAATTTTTTAGCATTAAGCCTGCTGCGGTTGCAAGACCGAAACCTGCACCTATGATACAGGCTTTTAGTGTAGACATGGCTTTGCTGTTTTTTTGCATTATTGATACTAATTCGCTATGACCCGCTTTATTTACTTGTGAGTCTATATAAGCATTTTTAGGTCCTGCTAATTCTTTGCTTAGTTTTTGAGATTTTATATCCGTTGCTTTTGCGGCTTTAGAAATTGCTGCATTATAAAAAGCACCTATTCTTTCTACTGTAACAGGATTAACGTGTTTTGCTGCGTCTTTACCTAACTGATTTAATTTTAACCCTGCTTCATTTTCAAAGAAATCAGTTACATGTTTACTAACAGTTTTTACTAACTTAGCAGGGTCTTTAATAGTTTTTAGCTCACCTGCGAGCTTTCCTCGATCAACTACTAATTCGGCAAAATAGGCCTTTGCTGCATTTTGTGCCGCGTTTTTATCAGCATATTGATCTTTTACACTTGCTTTTATTGCATCCGGGAATTTTTCATATACACTCGCAGTTATATTTGCTAATTTTTCTGCAATAGATTCTTTTTTGGATTTTCCTTGCAACAACTGATTAAATAAATTTAAGTTATTGTTTTGTAAGGTACCTAGCTTACCATCATTTTGCAGTAAGCCTTGGTCTATTAATGCAGAATCAATTATTTGCATCATAGATATTTCTTTTAGCATCTTAGGCAAGAATGCTTTTTCAAGTTGTTGAACAACTTTTTTTTCAGTAGATTTAAACTGTTTAGCTATACCGGATTCATCAGACAATCTGAGTAAATCTCCGGCATCCATATTCTTATAATTATTAAGTACATTATCAGATAATAATGCACTATTTAAAGCATTCTTAACTATTGTATCTGCATTACTTTTTGCTTCTTTTTCTATTATTTCTACATATTTGCCGTTTTTAGCATTAGCGTTATTTATGACTTGCTCTAAAGTTACTTTTATTCTGGCATTTTGAGGATCATTAAATACTTGAGGCAGCTTTTCTTTTAGATGTACCTCCTGCAAGAACTTTTTAACTTCTTTATTAACATCTTCATTAAGCGATTTAAACAATTTTGTTTCATCACTTGCAAATAAATTTTTATTATCGTCAATCATTTCAGGAGCCTGAGAGAACATTTTTTTCTCCAGCTCTGCACCTTTCTCAAATGGTTTTTCTATTTTTATAATTCTTTTGTATGTTTTCAATACAGGATTTTCATTGATAAAACGTGTTCTTAATATTTTATTTTGTAATGTTTTTTCATTTACAATTTTTGATATATCACCGTCTTTTATTCCCTTGATTATACTATCTACAAGTTCATTGGGAATAGAGTTTTCTGCTGTATTTAATTCGGCTAGAGAATTATAAAGAGCATTTTTTGTTTCACTATTCTTCAGCCAACCTTTAGCCTGGTATTGGAATTCGCCTTTTAATCCGTCAAAATCACCCTTGGTAGAGCCACCAATAACAGTTTCATTTCCAACGTTTTCAAAATTAAGTTTTTTTTGTATATCTTCTAATGTTTTAGTTAAAAGGGAAGTTTCTGCTTTTTTTGCCGGTTCTTTAGCTGCATCTTTGAATACCTTAATTGATTCATTGAAATTTTTTAAAAATTTATTTCCATTGTTTACCGTTGCTTTTAAATTAGAGGCTATTTCAATATATCCGTCATGGTTTTGGCTGTTTTGTGCCAGCGCATTGAATGATGCCATTTTTGCAATATTAGGGTTTAAAATATTGTTAGAGAAGTTTCTGTAGTTTATACCTCCGCCCAGCACAGCTCCACCTGTACCAAGGCCTACTGCATTAGTTAAATCTGTTTTATTATGATGGTGATGTTTTTGTGCTGCTTGCGATGAATTATCATTTATAGTTTCTTGGCTATCATTTCCTCTGAATTTTATAATATTATGTCTTGCTGAACTGATTAACATTCCCTGTCCTCTTATATTTATTATATTTTATGGTCAGTGTATTAAAGTTTAAACATAAATTATTGTGATAATAAATTTTTCTTTTGTAACAAACTTGTTACAAAAGAAAAAAAGAGTTTTATTTAATTGTTAGTTGAACTTGTATAGTTTTCTAACAGGCTCCAGTACGTTCCAAACACATTTTAAATCTTTTGGGAATACTACTAAATCGCCTTTTTCTAAGGTTATTTGGCCTTTGTTAACTTCAATAATAACTTTTCCTTCTAAAAAGTAGCAAATTTCTTCTTCAGTATATTCCCAGTTAAATTTTGATTCACCACAAATCCAGGTTTCCCAGTTGTCTATGTTTAACTTTTCTAATTCTTCTTGAGTTGGTCTTTCAACTTTTATATACATTTTAGTAACCTCTCTATCTAGTATTACTTTGATTTAGCTTAAAATAAAAAAAAATACTATTTATTACCCTTTTCAGAGTTTAGTTTATTTAGATTTAATACTATTGAATAATCTGAAAAGTATTGAAATATAATTATAAAAATTATCATATCAAATATACAAATAGCTGTGCAAATTTTTTTCTGATTTTTTATTTCTTCATTAGAAGCATTATTTCTTGGAATTTCGCACATTATTAACCTCCTTATGGAATCATCTGGTCAACCGACATAATTAATATTCCTGTTGCACCAAGCTGCTTAAGCTTATCTACACTTTCGTATATTTTTTTCTTTTCTATCACCACATGAATTGCAACTGTATCAGGATTATCCAACAATGTTGTTACGGTAGGAGAAGTAATTCCCGGCAAAAAATTTTTTACGTGATCCAACGAGTTTTTTGGGATGTTCGCCATCAAGTATTTTTTCTCTTCAGCGGCGATCGCAGACTTCACAGCTCTTATAAAAGTATTAATTTCATCTTTCAGTTCATTACAAATACCGGGTCTTCCGATTATAGTTGCAGTTGATTCAAATATTTGATCAAGAATTTTTAATTTATTAACCTTTAAAGTAGATCCTGTTGAAGTAATATCGATAATTAAGTCGGCTAAACCAAGTTCTGGCGTAACCTCTGTGGCACCGGATACTTCTATAATATGTACATTTTTATTTTTGCTTTTAAAATAATTTTTAGCAATATTAGGAAAGCTGGTTGCTATCTTACTTCCGTCTTTAACATCATCAATAGATTGAATATTAGAAGATTCTTTCGCAGCAACTATCATTTTGCAGTACCCAAAATTAAGCGGCATGATATTTTCAACTTCAGCTTCGCATTCTCTTACCACGTCATACCCTGTTATGCCTAAATCAGTGACTCCGTCATTAACAAAATTAGGAATATCTTGAGTTCTGACAAAAATTATTTTATATAGGCCATCGTGGGTTTTAGCATATAAACTTCTTGTATTTTGTTTTTTTATAGACAATCCTGCTCTTTGAAGCAAGTCAAATATATCTTCCGACAAGCGCCCTTTATTAGGAATCGCAATAGTCAAATTGCACATATAAAATTTTTACCTCTTACATATTATATCTATTACTCTTTTCAGTGTATAAATTATTTTATTTAAACTTAATACGCTTCAATAATCTGAGAAGCTCTCTTGTTTAACATGGCAGTCCGTAAATGAGCCTTTATTATTGATATAACCAGCTTTTATTTTTTAACCAGACAGGCTCTTAAAAATATTTGAATTATATTGTAATACAAAAAAAGTATAACACGAAAGTTAAAATAAAATTTAAAATAACCTTAAAACCCCTTTTAAAACAGTAAAATATAAGTTTAAAAAATAAGTAAAATTTAGTGTTGACAACACACTTTTTTTAGTTTTTAATATAAATGTTCAAAAAAGTGTAAGCAAAACACTTAAAACTCCCGATAATAATAATTTTGTAAACTAGTATACAAATTAATGAAATAAATAATTAAAACAAATTGGAAGAAGAGAACATTAGATTGCAGAGTATATAAAACCACTTGATTACAGGTGGTTTTTTTTATTCTGGTAAAATTAAATTTCTTACCTTATATTATATTCTAAATTTCAAAAAAAATCATAATCGGATAATGATCACTCCCTACATTCTTTAGTGTTTTAAAGTCAACCGGCTTTATGTCTCCTTTAAATAAAAACATATCAATGGGAATCCATAGTAAAAAAGGAATTTTTGTTGTCCAGCTTGCATATAATCCGGTAATATCAGCAATACTTTTTAATTTAGAATCTTTTATTAATTTTTTATAGTTTTCTGAATACATAGTTGTATTTAAATTACCTGCTATAATAATCGGGTTTGATTTGCTGTTGGCCCAGACGGCCGCTGTATCTAACATTTCATTTCTGTTTTCATAATATTTTTGATGAGTAGATGGACTACCCTGCATTGTTAGTATGGAAATATTTTTGCCATGGATAGTTGCATCAAAAGTGATGACAGGTATATCGTAAAGCCCTACCGTTACTAATTTTATATTGTGCATTTTAACCTTAGAAAGTATAGCCAGCCCAAACTTATCAAATCTTGGCTTATTGTAATTATACGGATATGCGGCTCCAAGATATTTAAGCTTAAAAGCCTGATCTTGTTTAATACCTTGTAATATTACTATATCAGGTTCTCTATTATTTATTAGGCGACCAAGCTTTGTAAAATCATTCTTTTCCATATTTGCATCTGAGAGTAAGATGCTTAATTCATTGCTTGCAGGTGTATTATTATGCTTTGAAAACTTAAAAAAGGGTACAAGTTCAAAAAAATTCATTACTATTGCCAGTGTCATAAGAGTTATGTAAATACGGCCTGCTTTTATTTTTTTATTAAAAGGCATAAAAAGCAAAAATAACAATGATAAAATTAAAAAATATTGCAGCCTAAAATGGCATATTAAATCAAAAATATGATATATATGGCTAAAATAGCTTGCTACAGTAAATAAAAAGATTACTATTATTGTAAATTCCAGCTCTAACTTCATACATTTATTTCTCCCTCAATTTTTTTATTATTATAATAATGGTTATCAATTTAATTAATTTTAGATTATACTCTGAAAAGAGTAATCTAAAATTTAATTTTGTACAGGAATATAAATTATTAGGTGATGGTCATCACCTTTCTTATGTAATCGCTGTAAGCTTTTAATATAACTTGAGTTTACTTGTAAGCATCAGTACTCAACTTGACCACTAGCAATTATTATATAAAAAAAGTTGGGAGAGTGGTACCGCATATTATTAGTAAAACCTTCTTCTTTACGAGTATCACTTAAATTCTTACTTATTTTTAACCACACTTTCATATCTTATTACTACGCATTTAGTTGCTTCAAATAGTCCCACAGAAAGTGGTTGAAGTTTGTCTAATGCATTACAAAGCTTGGGATTAAGATTATTAATCCTTTTGGCTAAATCGGCACAGCTCTGCGGGCTTGGATATTGGGCAAGGAACACGCCTTTTTTAAGTTCTTTTCCAATCATTTTATCATCTGTCCTAATTAAATCATCAGTCATTAAACCTTTAATGTCATTTTTTTGTTTCTCTGTTAGAGTTTGATAAAAATAAATAACTGCCGAATCATTTCCTTGATTCCAAGCTTCCTTTTTTTTAGGAACTTTATATATTACTTGAAAATTTTTAGATACAAATTCGTCTAATTTATCAATTAGCTCTTTTTTAGGATGTGCATTTATATGAATTGTATTTATTGCTGAATGGTTTATTCTATGTTGGCTTCTATGCTCAGCAGTGGCTTTGCTAGTTCTAAAATAGTAGCCATTTTGCTTATAAACAAAAATTTTATCATTACCTAAAGCATCTTTTTTACGGGCGCCTGCGGATGTTAGGATACCAGGATCCCACTGAGATATATCTTCATAGTTTCTTGCATATCTTTTTTTTGCATATTCATAGTTGATTAAAGCATAAAATTTTTCTGATAGAGAAGGTGTTGGACTCCTTTTACCTCTAAGCTTGTTGTAAAGATCATCACTCTGAAGTTTATCGTAATCTTCATTAATTTGTTTTATTAGTTTAATTTCCCTTACTAATGTTTCAGGAAGAGAAGGCATTGCCTTACGAAATGGGCTTAATCCGGCTAAGTAGTTTCCCATACATAGTTGTCCTTTTAAATATTTTTATTTCACCTTTTATAATAAAAATAAAAAATAATTTTTTTGCTATTTAAATTGTGATAAAAATAATAATTTTTTTATTTTATTTAAATGCCGATTAGTCAGCCGGTTAAAAAAAATAACTTTTTCTTAATTCTAGTTCATTATTGATGTATATTATTTAGTATGATAATTTTAAAATATACTAAATCTAAAAAAATTTTCAGGTTAAAAGATATTAAATACTAATAAAACAAACTGTTTTTTGAGCAGTATAAATATTGAGAAGATATAAAACAGTGGGGTATTATGGGACCTAAAAAAAAGTCTGGCCAAAGGGCAACAAAAAACAGCAAAGTTTCGTTTAATTTAATATTTTCTGCACTAACATTTGCAGTTGTAGTAATTTTAAGTTATACATTCCTTTTTAAAGATAATCCGATAATAAAAGATAGTAAAATTAATAATATTATCAGTGAAGTTAACTTGGCACCACCGCCCTTACCTTTTTTTAACAATTCCAGACAAACTATTTTGCTTGTAGGTGTTGACTCTAACGGTAGGTATTCAAAGTCCTCCTATGACGGCACAAGATCTGATACAATAATTTTATTAAATATGGATACATTTTCTAAAACAGTAAATGTTATTTCAATTCCCAGAGACAGTAAGGTGTATATCGCAAATGAAAAAAAACCCAGCAAGATTAATTCTGCACATGCCTTTGGTGGGATTGACCTGACTATAAAGACTATAGAAAAAACTTTTGGTATAAAAATAGATCACTATATTGAAGTGAACTATAACGCTATAAAAGAAATAGTAAAAGCCCTGGGCGGTATAAAACTGGATGTGCAAAAAAGAATGTGGTATGTTGATAAAACCGCAGGCTTATATATTGACCTTTATCCGGGTGATCAAACCTTAAACCCCAATCAGGCAGAGGGATATTTAAGATTTAGGCATGATGCTCTGGGTGATATAGGAAGAATGAAAAGACAACAAAAATTTATCAAAGCCTTATTAGAAAAATTTAAAACGCCTGATATCTTTTTTAAAATGCCTGATCTGGTTAGAGTGTTTGGAGAAAATGTAAAGACAGACTTGTCTGTACAAGATATAACCCAGTTGGCAAAGTTTGCGCAAAAGGTAGAATTATCTAATATTCAAGTTGCAACGTTGCCTGGCAGGCCTTCTGACAGTGAAAAAATAAGTTATTGGGTACTGGATGCGCAAAAGTGCCAAAAATTAATTGACAGGCTTATTTATAGGGAAAAACTTCCTAAAAAATCATCTCCTGTTACGCTTAGTCTTTTATATTCAAAAAAATATGAAAAGAATATTGAAGAAATACGTAGAATTTTTGAAGATAAAGGCTTTCAGGTAATATGTAATATTCCTACAAGGAAAAAATTTAATCAGCTTTTATTTCATTCGCAATACGCACGATACGAAGATGCAAAAAAACTTAAATCTTTATTAAAAGATACAGAAAATTTACATTTTATAATAGATTTGGATGGCAGATATTGCGGAAATTCTGATTTTACTGTAATATTAGGTAATTAAAAAATTTACACAGTATTATTTGCTATAAATTATTATATTTGCTATAAATATTGTATAGTGTATTAAAATAATTTGAGATTATCAGGGTATAATTTATACTAAGTAAGTGATAAAAAGAAAAATTTTTTATTCATTACTTAACTACAGAACAATATATGCTGGACAGGATAGTTGAGGAGAAATAAGTTGAGAGTTAAGAATTGTGTATTAATTGTTTTAATAATTTTTGTAGCTAATACAATGAATATAGCAAATGCCGATACCAGAAAAATACCATCTCCATTTAAAAATAAAGTTACAAAATCAAAAAAAACCAGGCAAGTTACACCTATGTCCGCTAAACAAACAGCACAAGAGAAAAAATATAAATATACCGAGGCAGAAGAGGGTATAAACCCTATGGTGGACAAAAATAATCCCCTTGGATTACTTAGAATTGAAGATAAAATAAAAAGAGCAATATATCTTGTTAAGATTAAGCGCTATACTGATGCTGAAAAAGAATTTAAAGCGCAAGTAGAATGGTTAATAGATGCCACTGAATATCATACAAGTTTGTTTAAAGTTTTAAGAAATGTTGATAATGCTGATGCGCAAGCCGGCCTGGAAAGAGAATTGGCTTTACAGCATGCTGTATTAAGAGATATAGCATTATTTGAATATGCAAATTTAAAAGCTATAAAAAAGGATTACAAAAAAGCTGTTGAATTACTAGTGGATGTTGTGCGTTCTCAACCCAAGACGGAATTGGGATTTAGAGCATATGAAAAATTGCAAAGGATTGGCTTTACTTTTAAAGTAAAACCCCAGCTGGAAGATGCTGCTTATGAAGAACAGTCTGCCGAGGATACGAATCAGGTTTATAAAATTGGTCAGTAGCTATTGATTAATATTATCAATTTTTTCTATGGATTTACTAACAAAGGTTACACCTTTTTTTATCAGGTAGGTGCTAATAACAGCAGAAGATACCCTGACTATTAAACCGGAAACCAAACGTCCCGCCGGCCCTGCAAATGAACCGGCTATGAACCCTATTAAGCCGGCGCAGGCTAAGATATGATAAGGATTATTCTTAACCTGTTCTTTTATGTTAAATTGTTGATGAACGCATTTTGATAATTCATCCATAGTTTCTGATATTTCATTTCTTGTATTTTTTATTTCTTTTTTTATTTCAACTTTAGTATCCATTTACTCGCTTCCTCCGCGGTAGTTTTACCTTCTTCTGATACAGCATTAAAGTTTGATATCATTTGCTTAAGCGTATTTTTAATTGCTAAAAGAAAAATAAGTGATATAAACCAATAGATAAAGGTCACTATAAATGCAGATAGCCAAACAGGCATAAAAATTGACAAAGAAAATATCAAAAATAAACCGAAAAATATTAACCCGGTAAAGCCTAAGCAAAGCCCCAGGCAAACAAAAATAATTGATTTACATAATGATAATATTTCATCTTTAATTTCAACTTTAATTAACTCTACATGACTGTTTAAAAGCCTTGTCAGGTCATCAAGAGTTTTTTTGAACAAGGGCATTATTCCTTGTGGCTGCTTATGTACTTCTCCTGCCATATATTTCCCCCGATTTTTTATACTGATAGCCAACCAACTTTGCCCCAAAGGGGCAAGTTTTATGGGTAATAAAATTTAATAGTCAGAGTATTTTATTTATTTTGACAGTATTTTACCTGCGATAAAACCTAAAGATACAAATATTGCTAATATTTTACCCGGATGTTTATTAACAAGGCAAGTAAAATCTTCTCTTAGAGTATTTGCATTTTTGTTCTTTATAAATTCTGCTGTTTTATGAAGTTTATCAGCTGTTTTTTCCAGGTTTTCTGCTGTGGTATCTATTGTCTTATCAATGCTTTCATTTATTTTTTCTTCAATTTTCCTAGCCTGAAGTTCAATATTTTCCATATTATTATTCTCTGTCATGCTTATGTCTCCTTTTATTTTGATTCCAACGATTATTTTTTTTTAAATCTTATACATGTTGATAGAGAAAATATAACAGTTAGAGCATATTATTTAATAAATTTTTAACTAATTCATTAACACATCAGCTAATTACAATAAATTAGAGTAAAATTTAATATTTTGATGGAATAAGCTATAATATAATAAGTAGATGGTAAAAAGTTTTCACCTTTTATTCCTTACCTGGTTATTACCCGGCTAAAGCTAAAAATATTATACAAAAAATAAGGCTGCCCCACCGGAGCAGCTTTATTTTTTTGTATAAATTACGCGCGCATCACAAAACCCGTACTTTTAGCCTTAAAGAGAGTTAAAAAAATATTCAATTGTATGTT
>JANQHM010000259.1 GCA_028282645.1 Candidatus Gastranaerophilales bacterium | reverse complement strand
GCATCAGCTTTATTATTTTTATTTATTATTATTTTCTTTTTTAATTCTTTTAAAGATAAAAATATATTATAAAAATAAGTATCAATACGTGTAAAAACGAAAAAAGAAAGCTTTTTTCCATTGGTTGGGCTTTGTGGGGCAATCATTGGACATAAGAGTACTATGATGTTCCACAAAACACAAAATATTATTTTAACGTATTGAATAATGTTCATTTTTTAGCCTTTGGATTATCTTCTATAAAATTAAAAACCAAGTGTATTTATATTATATATCTTTAATATATAATATAACATGTTTTTGAATTTTTCGCAGGCTCTTTCAATCTAAAAATGCTAATTTTGTAACATTGCTTAATGAAAAAAATCTGCAGGCTCTTTTGATATTTCATATCTTCTCTATCAAACTCAGGATAAATGAAAAAAATAAATATTAAAAGAAACTTAAATTCTTAAAATAAGAGAATTCTTTAGCCGTATGTAGTAAGTGGAATAGACAAGTAAATTTTAACCTTTTGAATAATGAAAAACTTATCAAGTAAATTGATAATTAATGATTGTTTATACAAGATAGGAGAATTTTAATGGCAACTCTACAAGAAAAATTACATAGCACTATAGAAAAATATCAGCCTAAAGATTTTAGTTACTTTTTTGAAGATTTAGACGGATTAAGTGCTAAGCAGCTCCAAGATCACTATAAATTGTATGAAGGCTATGTTAACAAGGCAAATTTGATACAAGAAAAAATCACAACTGCATCAAAATCTAATATGAACCCTACTTACTCTGAATTTAGAGGGCTACAGGTAGAACAAACTTATGCTCTTAACGGTATGATTTTACATGAGCTTTATTTCTCTAATTTAACCGATAAAGAAACAGAACCTTCTGAAGACTTTAAAGGTACTATTTTAAGAGATTTTGATACCTGGGAAAATTATATTGAAGAATTAAATGCCGTGGCTTTGAGCATGAGAGGTTGGGCTATTACCGCTTATAACTATCGTGATGGTAAAATCCATAATTACGGAATGGACAGCCATAATTTGTACGTACCTATGTCTGTTAAGCCATTATTGGTAATTGATGTATATGAACACGCTTATATGATAGATTATTCTATTAATAGAGCTGAATATCTTGACGCTTTCTTTGATAATGTAAACTGGGATGTGGTTAATCAAAGGTTTGAAGCTGCGTTGAAGTTATAGCTAGAGGTTAAATCCAGTAGTGATAATTACAAGTGAATTTAAGCTATATCAAAAGCTAACAGTAGTGACTTAAAAAAGGTGATAATTTATCTGATTAAAAAAAAAGTCGTCTTCTTTTTTTTATTGATCTGTAACCCTATTACTGGACAAGTAAAAAAGTCTGCAAGTAATAGGGTTATTTCATGCGTATAATTAAACAAAGGAGGAAAAATGAAACGCAAGAGATTTACAGATCGAGAAAAACAAGAGGGTAGTGGTCAGTTGAGCACTGATGCTTACAAAAGGGTATAAACAGGCACTTATCCTGGGTGACAGTCATCACTGTAGCTTTTGATATAACTTAGGTTTACTTTCTAATCTCTTTTTTAAGTAGGGCCTGTTAAAACTTTTAAAATACACCTTATTGCAATGTCAAGCTCTTCTTTAGTAATAACTAACGGAGGGCTTACTCTAATGATATTATCGTGTGTTTCCTTGCATAGAATACCTTCTTGTTTTAAAGCTTCACAGTATGGCCTTGCTTTTTTTGTAAGTTCTATACCTATAAATAAGCCTCTTCCTCTTATTTCTTTGATGATACCGTTTTTTAATTCTGATTTTAGCTTGTTTAAAATATAATCACCAAGCTTTGCAGAGTTTTCTATAAGTTTATCCTCTGCCAATACTTTTAATGCTTGTCTTGCAACTGCACATCCTAAAGGGTTTCCACCGAAGGTACTGCCATGATCGCCTGGTTTAAATACTGATAATACGTGTTTTTTAGACAATACGGCCGATACAGGATAAAAGCCACCTGATAAGGCTTTGCCTATCATAACAATGTCAGGGTCAATGCCCTCGTGTTCATAGGCAAAAAGCTTACCTGTTCGGCCCAGGCCTGTTTGTATTTCGTCTAACATTAAAAGAATATTATTTTCTTTACAAATTTTTTCTACGTTTTTTAAATACCCGTCCGGTGGAATCAACACACCGCCTTCGCCTTGAATCGGTTCTAGTAAAAACGCGCAGGTATTAGGAGTAATTGCATTCTTAAATGCTTCTGTATCTGCATAGGGAATAATTTTAAATCCCGGTGTAAAAGGTCCGAAACCTTGTTTATATTGCTCTTCAGCGGAAAAGCTTATTATAGTTGTGGTTCTTCCATGGAAATTATTAGTGCAAACAATGATTTCTGCTTGATTATCAGGGATATTTTTATTTTGGTATCCCCACTTTCTTGCAGCTTTTATTGCTGTTTCTACTGCTTCAGCACCTGTATTCATTGCCAAAACCATCTTAAAACCGGTTAAATCAGTTAAATCCTTATAAAACAAAGGTAATTGCTCATTTCTAAAAGCCCTGGAGGTTAGAGTAACTTTTTCTGCTTGCTCTTTAAAAATTTTTAGAATTTTAGGGTTGCAATGCCCCTGGTTTACGGCAGAATACGCACTAAGGCAGTCCAGATACTTATTGCCGTCTACATCATAAACCCAAACACCTTCAGCTTTATTTATTACTATGTCTAAAGGGTTATAATTTTTTGCTCCCAGATCATTTTCCAAATTTATATAGTAAGAAGATTTTTTTTGCATACTAAACCTTTTTTATTAATTGTTACTAAAATTTAATTATAACTGAAAAAAATAGAAAAAAAAATAATCTTTTTAGTGGGGCTGTTAAGTAGGTGGTAAAAAGTTTTTGCCACCTACTTATATCGGCCATATAGTTTAGATCATCTTCTGATGATTTAGCCTTAAAAAGTTTGGTGATGGTCATTCACCTTTCTTATGTCTTCGCTGTAAGTTTTTGATATAACTTGAGTTTACTTGTAAGCATCAGTACTCAACTGACCAATACCAAAAGTTTTTTAAAATTTTTTTTGTTCTTCCTTATTATTAACTAACTGACTAATTGCGCTAAATAACCGGATGCGAGATTAAATAACTGGAGCGTAGAAGAATTGAGGCTTTAGTTATGTTAAAAAAACTTTTGGTTATTTTTTCAATTTTTGTATTTGCGTTTACGCAAATTCTGCAAACATCTTACGGACTAACCCCGGATTACTATAATTGCAGAAGTTATGTTCTGGGGCCTGATGATGTTTTGAGCATTTATGTTTATGATAATCCTGACTTTAATCAGGAAAACGTACGTATACAACCGGACGGTAATATTGTACTCACTCCAATGGGGACAATTAATATTTCGGGATTAAAAATGGATGAGTTTGAAAGACTCCTTACTGACAATTTTAAATACTATTTAAATGATCCTAAACTAACAATTAAATTGGAAGAAAAAAGGCCATTTTTTGTTTATATTACCGGTGGTGTACAAAATCCCGGCAGTTATGAGCTTGTTACAAACGCACAGGCAAATCAATCCACAATGTCTGACAGACCGGAAGTACAGATTGACAGGAAAACACCAATGCTGTCTAACGTGCTTGTTGCATCCGGTGGTATTACTCATGATGCTGATCTTGAAAATATTGTAATCACTAATAAGTACACTAAAGAAACAATAAATGTTAATTTAATGACTTTGCTGAATGACGGTGATTCTGATCAGGATGTGTACTTAATGCCCGGTGATAATATTTATGTACCAAGGCTTATTACTCCTTTTGCAGTTGATGAAAACAAGTATAAATTATATGCAACTGCTACATTTTCACCTAAAAACATACCTATAAGAGTATTTGGCTATGTAAACAGGCCCGGTTTAATCAGGTTGGAGTCAGCAGATTCTTTGACTTTAAATTCTGCAATTACAGCAGCAGGCGGATATCAGTTTGAAACCGCATATGCATCAAAAAAAGTATATATCAGTCGCGCAGATGCAAATGGCAAGCTGGTTACAAAAGCTGTAAACCCAAGAAGCAACGATGTTGTATTAATGCCGAATGATATTATTTATGTGCCACATGGGTCAAGACCTGTTGTTGGTAAGTTTTTTGACTACCTTGGCAGAATATTCAGCCCGGCAAACACATTTGCTAACACATACAACAATTGGGCTTTAATGTTTAATCCAACCAGATATCAGGTTATAGGCAAATAAATAATGAGGTTTAAATTTATGAATATATTAACATCTTCAAGCTTTTCTTCTAACAGGTTTATAAAAAACTTTGCTAGGGACAAAAAATTAATCTTAACAGTTTTTGGAATTATTTTCTTCTTTTCTCTTATTCATCTTTTTTGTATTTACAAGCCAAAATATAAATCATCAGCAAGAATATGGATAAAAAATGCTGACAGCTATCCGTTTGTAGTTAATAATGATTATGAAAATTCAAGCGCTCCGCTTACTCTTGCGAGTAACCCGTTATTAACACAAATGGAAGTATTAAAATCTAAAACATTAAGAAAAAAAATGGCTAATTTAATTGCAGAAAAATATCCTGATGAAGCTGGTGCAGAAAAAGCTATGATAGCAAAATTTGCAGGCAGTTATAATGTAAAAAACAAAACTAACACTGATATTTTAAGTATTGACCTTAAATGGGGTAATCCAGAGAAAGCCAGAGATATTTTAGCTTTATTAATAAATGAATATAAATTAAAAAATATCGAAATGGAAAAAAGCTTAAAAAGCTATCGTAAAGAGTTTATTGACAACCAAATTACAGAAATTAAAGATAAGCTTGCTAATGTAAGAAGCAAAATAAAAGATTATCAACTTGATCATAACGCTGTTAATTTGAGAGAAGAAACTGATGAATTAACCAGGCAAAAAGTTAGCCTACTTGCAAGAATTCAAGAAGTTGATGCTCGTATTACCAGCACAAACAGCAAGATAAAATCAATTAAGGATAAGTTAAATCTGTCTACTGATGAAGCAATACAGGCGGTTGCACTCGGCACGGGGAATGATGTTTTAGTTACATTGAGAAGTGAATTATACAGCGTTATGCAAGATTATTCTCACGACGGAATTAAGTATTCTAAAACAAATCCTAAAATGGTAGCTTTAAAACACAGAATTGATACTATAAAAGATCAAATATCCAATCAGATTAAGTTGACTTTAGGACAGGCTTCTGAGAGTAATAGTGATTCTCTTAGTATTATGGACCCTGTAAGGGAAAGGCTTGTTGAAGATTTAGTACTTTCTCATACAGATTTAAAAGCCTTTAAAAAAGAAAAAGAATCTTTTGAAAACAGTATAAAAAATATTAATTTAAAACAATCTAAAGTACCTGTTAAACTTTATGACCTGACTAAACTGGAACAGGAAGAATCAAATCTTGCCCTGGCATTTGATGAATTAAGAATTAAACAAATTGAGGCAAAGCTTAAAGAAGCAGAGTCTGTAACAGGTTTTGCATTGATAGATGTACCTTCGTTACCAAAATCTTCAGCTTTTCCTAATCCGTTGCATATGTTTATATTTTCAATAATGGCTGCTTTATGTTCTGGCCTTATGGCATCTGCTGCTAAAACAATGTCTCAGGATTTATGCGAAGGTAGCGCAAATATAGAAAAAACAACAGGCAAACCGGTTTTAGGTGTAATGCCGTGGATTACAAAATCTGCTTATAAAAATAAATTATTAATAGATTTTTCCCTTAAAAAAATTACATCAAACTTAATAACCCGCTGTACATCTAAATATAACAAGATAATTGCTTTTACATCCACATCTAAAGTGAAAAATAAATCATCATCTTTATATGATATAGCAGTTAATATCAAGCAGGCCGGGTATTCTGTAGTGATCGTTGATGCAGATCTTGCAGTGCCGGGAATGCTGAAAAACGCTAAAGTATTTAACAGTGTTAATTTATCAGATATATTAATAGAAATTGATAACAAATTAAATAACAGTGAACCGATTTCTAAAGAGCAGATACTAAAAACACTGGTTAAAGATAGCAAAGGCATGACCATAATCGGCAATTGTCGCGGTGTTGATTCCTCTTATGAGTTATTAAGTAAAAAATCCTTTAAAACCTTTTTGTATATCCTAAAAGAACAATTTGACTGGGTGCTTATTGATGCGCCTCCTATCAATGTTGCTCCCGAGTTTAATTTAATATCCCGCCATACTGACGGGGCTGTTCTTTTTGTCGATTACCAAACAACATTTTCAACATTAAAGAGATTTATGAATATATTTAAAGAACAGAATGTACACTTAATAGGAACCATTGTTAGAGAAGAAAATCCTAGCATTGAAAAGGACTTTAGAGTTTCTATAAAAAGACAGGGGCTTGTTCAGGAGTTAAAGCATAATATAAAGTCTATGGGAGCTTAAAATGTTAAGTGCAGTTAAAACTAAAATACCTTTAAATTTTAGTAATATTGAAATTTTTATACTATCTGTTGCTTTAAGTATAGGTGTAATGTGTTTATTTATACCTGCCCATTATTTATTAATTCTTTTCGTTTCAGGTTTGGTGGCTGCTTTGTTAGTTGCCAAACCTGAAATCCCTTATTATTTATTAATATTATCACTGCCAATAGCCTTTTTCAGATTTAGTACGGGGGGCTTAAATATTGGTTTTTTAGATATTTTTATATTTATAAGCTTAGTTAGCATTTTTTTGCATAGTATTATATTTAATAAGTTTGTTTCACTCAAAACTACTGCTGATAAATATGTTATAGTGCTTTCTGTATTATTTTTATTTGCAGGATTAACTTCGATAAGCTCTACCGGTATATTAGGTGCTATGAAATTTATTGAAGCTGTTATTGTGTATTACCTTACGGTTTATCTTTTGCGATTAAAATATATAAAAATATCAGATATTTTGAAACTATTTATAGTATCAGCTTGTTTTCAGGCAGCAGTAGGTATATTTCAATCAGCTACCGGCTTAGGTACTTTTTATAGGACAAATAGGGGCTACCTTGGATTATTGGGATTGGGTTCAACCTCTGTATGGCATGGACAGGGTTCTTTTATACACTTTAACGGTTTTGGAAATTACCTTGTTTCTATGTTTTTGCTACTATGTCCTTTTTTACATTATGTTTTAAAAAATAAAAAAATAGCTTTAGCTATAGCGTTATTATTGTTTAGCGGTGTTATAATTTCTTATTCAAGAGGTAGTTTATTAGGCTTAATAGTAGCTATGACCTTTTTTATGCATGAGATAACTTCTAATAAAATGAAATTCTGGATATCCGCTGTAACAGGCTTTTTATTTATTGGGGCATTTGCTGTTTATGTATCAGGTACATCTTATATTAACACCTTAAACCCTAGAGATAATATTTGGGATGTTGTATTTGCTATCATATTTGACGGCCCAAGAAGTACGTTAATAGGATCAGGTTTAAACTCTTATTGGGATGCTATTGCGTTATATATTCCGGCTAACGTTACTTTTGAAAGAATTTCAGGATGGTATGCTCATAGTTCATACTTGTTAGCTATGCAGGAGATGGGATTGATAGGCTTATTTATTTATTATGGCATTATAGGTTGTTTTATGTTTTCTCTTTATAGAGATTATAGAATAACTAACGGATATTTAAAGTTGTTAAGCCTTTCTATATTAATGTTTTTAATTGGTATGTTGATTATGGGTATATTTGACCATTCTTTCGCATCCACAAACTTTAGAACTTTAATATTTGTTATTTTTGCTCTTTATTATGCTTTTAGAAATAAAGAAAAAATTTTTAATAAAATATCGGGCAAGCAAGTAGATTTAGCAGAGGCAACTTATGTCAAATAAAAAACCTGTAGTTTTAAATTTGATTTCTTCCCTTCAGATGGGAGGAACCGAAAAATTATTAATAGAAACCTTAAAACAAACAAAAAAATCTAGTGACAGAATGTTTGTAACAGTAGTTATAAATGATTGCTATGATGAAAAATTAAAAAAAGAGCTTATTAGCATTGGATATCCTGTATATTTTTTCAATAAAAAAGTTGGAAAAAAGTCATTTAGTGTAGTTCAAAATTTAATTAAAATAATAAATAAATATAACGCAGATATAATCCATTCGCATAATACCGGCAGCAAATTATGGGCTATACTGGTTAAAATGACAATGCCACATATCAGGCATGTGTACACACTGCATACTACTAATATGTGGGAAAATTCCAATAGGGTATTTAACTTTTTCCACAAAAAATTTGTTGATGCGAATATTGCTATATCAAAGATTATTCTTGATGAAACTTTGCAGTATGGCGTGGATAATGTCGTGCATATATACAATGGTATTGATTTGAGCAAGTTTTCTTTTAATCCTTTGCAACAGCAGAATAATCAATTGAATATTCTTAATGTTTCCAGGTTAACAGCCGTAAAAGGTCAGGATATCTTAATTAGGGCACTAAATTTATGCAAGCAGCGTGGTATTAACTTTAGTTGTACATTTGTTGGCGGCAAGTGTTATTATGATAAAGAAAATTATGATAACATTATGAGGTTGGTCGATAAGTATAATTTAGTTGATAATGTACATTTTGCAGGCCAAAAAACTGATATTGTACCATATTTAAATAAAGCAGACTTGTTTGTTTTACCCTCACGTTATGAAGGATTAGGCATAGCAGCGTTAGAAGCAATGGCGGCCGGTGTGCCGGTTATTGCTTCTAACATTGGAGGTCCCGGAGAGATTATTGTTGATGATTTTAACGGTTTTTTGTTTGAGCGTGAAAATCATGAAGAGCTTGCGGAGAAAATAGAATATTTTTATAGAAATAATGACCGTCAAGCGCAGATGCGACAATCAGCTTATGACTATGTAAAGAATTTTGATATTTCTGTTATGTGCGATAAATATTTAGAACTTTATAGCCTTTTAGTCAGATGATAAATTTTAAAAAAACATTAATTATATAAGGGATAAAAATTTATTCCTTTTTTTTATTTTTATTTAACTCAAATTTATTTAAAGAGGGAGAAAGATGGCAAATATATTACAGCTTAAGATTATGCTTGCAGAAATAGAACCTACTATATGGAGAACTTTTCAGGTTGAAGATAATATAACATTTAAATCGCTTCATGATATTATTCAAACTATTATGGGTTGGGAAGATTATCATATGTATGAATTTGTCATTGATGGCTTTATAGTCAGTTGTGAAGAGGGTTCAACTTTTAATCCCGCAGAAAGCTTTTTCAGGCAGCTTTCAACTTCTAAAAAATTTCAGGATTTGCTGGACAAGGCAGAATCCGATGATGGAACCGTTACTCTTGATCCTGAAGAAATTAATGAAATTTTTAAGGCAGAAGAAGAAGCAGCAACGTTAAAAAGCACGTATCATTTAAACAGCCCTGTTTCCGAACTTCTTAAGGAGGAAGGGCAAACTTTCAGGTATGTATATGACTTTGGTGATAATTGGGTGCATGAAGTTAAGATAGAGCAAATACTTGATAAACAGCCAAACAAGACTTATCCGAATTGCTTGGACGGTGCAAGAGCTTGCCCGCCTGAAGATTGCGGTTCTTTCTTTGGTTATTATGACTTATTACGTATTATGGATGACGAAAGCGATCCTGAGTATGAAGAAACTATGGAGTGGCTTGGGGATGAAAATTATGACCCTGAGTATTTTAACGCTAATAAAATTAATAAAAGACTAAAAAAGATAAAGTTCGAAAAAGTTAAGAAATAGGATGTACATAAAACTTTTGCTAAATCAAAGTAAGCGGCAAATTGCCCCCACGGTGATAAATTATTTTTTTAAAAGCTTTAATGTTTAGAATTTTAAATTTACTCAGATAGGCTTTAAATGCATTTTGGTATTAGAACTATATCACCTAGCTGTGCCAAGCCGTTGTAACTATGTTCATTAAATTCTGATTGTTTCTAACGTCGTCAAAACTGCTCAGTGTAATCTCATGTTCAATTGCATAATCAGTAACAGCTATAATTAACTGATTTATATCAGCATTCGTCAAATACTCTCCGCTAGAAAGCTCTACTCTTTCTATTGAATCTTGTCCTTGTACTATTATTTGATCCTCACCATCAGTTTGCCCGTAATCTATATATAAATCTATACCATCTTTATAAAAAACGGCTGTATCTTTAATACTGGCAGATTCAAAGTGTATTTTGTCAACTCCTGATGAGTCATTTATAATATCAACGCCATCATTTGAGTTAAAATTATAGATATCATCTCCAGCTCCACCTTCAACAGTATCGTCACCTTTTTCTCCAGTAATTTGGTTAGCCAGATCATTACCATTAATATAATTATCAAGATTATTGCCGATACCATTACTGCCTTTACCTATCTCAACAAAATCTTGTATAGTTTTATCATACTCGTAGCCTATAAGCGTAAGGTTTTCAATATTTGTATCAAGAGTATAAGAGTTCACTGATGAGTAAATAGTATCAGTTCCAGCATTAGAATTTTCGTTTATAATATTGTTTGCATCGCTAACAATATAGATATCGTTACCTATACCTCCTGCAAGAGTATCATTTCCTTGATCTCCCAGTAGTATATCATCACCAGTTCCTCCTTCAAGAGAATCGTTACCCTCTTTACCTGAGAGAATATCATTTTCTTCGAGTCCTCTTATAATGTCATCTTCAATCGTGCCTATTAAAGTATTACTATTAGTATCTCCAATAAGTTCAAATGTTTCTATTTTATTTGCAGTATTAGAATAATGATCTATAACAGTTATTTTATCATTTGGATTATTAGCAAAGGTTACTTCCAAGTCGCCATCAACATTGTTAAATATTTTGTCAGACTCAGCTATGCTTGATCCAAATTTTATTGTATCTATGCCATTTGTATCAGTTATAGTATCATGTTCGTCATTAAGATTGAAAATATAAGTATCATTACCATCTGAACCTGAAAGGGAATCATTGCCAATGCCACCTTCAATAATATCTGATCCAGAACCTGCATCTATAGTATCATTTCCAATTTTTCCATAGATCACGTCATTTCCTTCATAGCCTTGTATGTTATTACTGTCGTTTGTTCCGTTTAGGGTGTCATTTGCACTACTTCCTTGAATTGATACTGAGGAAGAATTGATAAATTCAAAGCTTTCTATCTTATATAGATTATTAGAATAGTAATCTATAACTGTTATTTTATCGTTTGGGTTATTGCTGAAAGTTATTTCTAAGTTACTATCAATTCTTGTAAAAATAGCATTGCTTTCAGCAATATTAGACCCAAACTCTATAATATCAATGCCATTTTCGTCAAAAATTGTATCTTGTCCATCACCATTATTAAAGATATATGTATTATTTCCACTACAGCCATAAATAGTATCTCTGCCTACACCGGCATTTATTGTATCAGCTCCAGCTGAAGAATAAATACTATCGTCACCAGTCCCTGCTTCTATACTATCATCTTCAGAGCCAGAGTTTATAGTATCATTTCCAGCTCCTGCTACTATGATGTCATTTCCAGAGCCGGAGTCTATAGTATCATTACCATCTTCACCTAATATATAATCATCACCGCTATATCCAACTAATTCATTACTAATACTATTACCTGTTAAGGTATTATCTGAAGAATTACCAATGGCGGAAATTGCATTTGGGCCTACCAGTATAAGATTTTCAACGTTATATGGTAGGGAATAAGATACTTCAGATTTTACCAGATCTATACCTTCATTGGGGTTTTCAAAAATTTGATCCGCAGTATTATCAACCTGATAAGTATCATCACCAGCTCCACCTTCAAGAGTATCAATACCCTCTTTTCCATTAATTTGATTATTTAGATCATTGCCTAAAATATAATTATTAAGACTATTACCTGTACCATCAGAGCCTTTACCCTGCTGAACAAGTTCTTGTATATCATCGTCATACTCATAGCCTATAAGTTTAAGATTTTCAATATTTGTAGCAAGAGTATAAGAGGTCAAGGATGTACAAACAGTATCTGTACCCGAGCTGAGATCTTCATTTATAATATCGTTTGCATCGTTAATGACATATGTATCATTGCCTAGGTCACCTGTAAGAGTATCGTTACCTTGATCTCCCAGTAAGATATCATTTCCGGTTCCACCAAGTAAGTTGTCATCGCCATTTTTTCCAGAGAGTATGTCGTCGCCTTCATACCCTCTTATTAAGTCATCTTCTGCTGTGCCTATTAAGATATTACTATCAGAATCTCCATCAATAGTATCAATAAAAAACTCAAAATTTTCTATTTTATTTGTATCATTTGAGTAATAGTCTACAACGGTTATTTTATCATTTGGACTATTGGCAAAGGTTATTTCCAAGTCTCCGTTAACGTTGGTAAATATTTTGTTTGACTCTGTTAAGGTTTCTCCAAATTTAATTGTATCAATTCCACTAGTATCAGTTATAGTATCTTGCCCAAACCAGCTATTGATAATATAAGTATCATTGCCTGGACCACCCTCTATCAAATCATCGCCTTGTCCACCCAAGATAGTATCATTGCCATCATATGATTTTATAGTATTTGATAAATATAAAGAACCCACAATATTATCAGGACCTGGGGTACCTTCATTTAAAATTTTATTATCCAATATGTCGTTCATTGTTAATGTGGAATTATCATAGAAGGTTATTTTTTCAAGGATATTTATAGGTTGCATCTCGTAATATATTCCTCCTATGACTATTTTATCTTCACTATTATCAAAGTCTATTACTAAATCCGTGTAATTATTTGTATACCCTGAGGAATCTTGTTTTTGTAGTGAAAACTTAACATCATCCTGCAAAACATCAAGCTTAAGATTGTCATCTCCAGAACCTGCATATATAGTATCGTTACCGTCACCCAGATTAAAAATGAAAGTATCATTGCCTTCGGAGCCATTAATATAGTCATTGCCAATCCCGCATTCTATGCTGTCATCTCCATAGCCAGCATCTATACTGTCATTACCTGTACCACCGTAAACAGTATCAGCACCATCATTTGAATATATAGAATCATCGCCTGAGCCACCCAGAATACTATCATTTCCTCTACCTGAATCTACGTCGTCATTACCGCTTCCAGCATCTATAGTATCATCTCCCAAATCTGTATTTATAGTATCGTTACCGGCATATGAGGCTATATTATTTGATAGATATTTAGAGGCATCTTCAATGAAATCATCTTGATCAGTGCCTTTGTTTAAAATTTTATTATCTAATATGTCATTCATTGACAGTGTAGAATTATCAAAGAATGTAATTTTTTCAATATTATCTTCCAGTGTTCCACGATAATCTATATCTTCTATAATAATTTTATCTTCACTATTATTAAAATCTATTATTAAATTTGTATAGTAATCATAAGAACCAGTTCTTTTCAATGAAAAGTTGACTTCATTCTGTAAAACATCAAGCTTAAGATTATCATCTCCATAAGGGGCATATATGGTATCGTGTCCATCACCAAGATTGAAAATGAATGTATTATCTCCATTTAAGCCTGAAATAGAATCGTTGCCAATACCGCCTTCAATGCTATCATCTCCATAACCTCCATTTATAGTATCATTGCCAGCCCCACCTAAAATACTATCATTTCCTCTACCTGAATCTACGTCGTCATCACCACTTCCAGCATCTATAACGTCATCTCCATCAGCTGTCTTTATAGTATCATTGCCGGCATATGAGGCTATATTATTTGATAAATATTCAGAACCTTCAATTGAATCATCTTGATCAGTGCCTTTATTTAAGATTTTATTATCTAATATTTCGCTCATTGTTAATATAGAATCATCAGAGAAGGTTATTTTTTCGATAGTATCTTTAAGTGTTCCACTATAATCTATTTCTTTTAAGATTATTTTATCTTCATTATTATTATTAAAATTTATCACTAAATCGGTATAAAAACTTGATGATTCATTTTTTTGCAATGAAAAGTTAACTTCACTTTGTAAAACATCAAGCTTAAGATTGTCATCACTACCGCTATGGTCATATATCGTATCTTGGCCATCTCCTGGATTGAAAATGAAAGTATCGTTACCTTGCCCTCCAGAATTGGAATCGTTGCCAATACCACATTCTATTAAGTCATCTCCCTTACCCGCATTTATGATGTCATTACCAGCGCCACAGTCAATAGTATCATGTCCTGAAGATGAAAATATATAATCATCGCCTCCATTTGAAACTATAGAGTTTGCAAGGGTGTTTCCTGCTAACGTTACAGAAGAGTCACCGCTAAGAATTAAATTTTCCAAACTATTACCAAGAGTATAATCAAAACTTGTAATTACTGTATCATTACCCTGGAATGATTCTTCCGACACAACATCGTTTGTGCTATCAATAATATAAGTGTCATTACCTGCTCCACCTTTGAGAGTATCAGTACCTATGCCACCATCTAAAGTGTTATTTGCACTATTACCCATAATATAATTATCTTTATTATTACCGCTTGCATTAGAATCTTCCGTTCCGCCAAGATATAAGTCTTCAACTGCTGAATCCAGCGTATAAGAAACAGTAGACGTTACACTATCTTCACCTTCATTTGCGTTTTCTGTAACTATATCATCAGATGAGTTTACATAATAAGAATCATTACCCTGTCCGCCAATTAAAGTGCTTGCCCCATCATTTGCCTCAAGATAATTATCCTCATTATTTCCTTGAGCTATTAAACTAGCAGTACCGCTTAGTATAATATTTTCAATATTATTAGAAATAGTATAGGAGCTTGAGATTATCACTGTATCATCGCCCTCGCCTGCAAGCTCAACTATTATATCATCAGTTGAGTCTACTACATAGGTATCATTACCCTTACCGCCTGTTAGTGTATTAATGCCACTATTGCCTGTAAGACTGTTGTCAAGATCGTTGCCTGTAGCATTTATATCGGAAGAGCCTGATAATATTATATTTTCAAAGTGACCTTGCAAAGTGTAATTAAAATCTGTTTCTACGGTGTCGATACCTTCATTATAATATTCTGTTACATTATCATCAGAATCTATAATATAATAGTCATTACCTTTATCGCCGGCTAAAGTATCCGAACCGGCCAGTCCTGTTAGTGTATTGTTATATAAATTACCTTTAATATTATTATTAAGGTTATTTCCTGTAGCGTTTATATCATAAGTACCTGATAATACTATATTTTCGAGGTTATTTCCTAATGTATAGTCAACAGTTGAATTAACTGTATCTGTACCTTCTCCTGTTAATTCAACAATTGAATCATTTGTACCGTATAGATAATAGGTATCGTTGCCGTCCTTGCCGATTAATGTGCTACCCTGGTTATTTCCTTTTAACACGTTGTCTTTAGCATTGCCCACTCCTTCCAGAGCTGATGTGCCGGTTAATGTCAAATTTTCGAGAACATTGTCAAGAGTATAGGACATATCAGTAATTACAGTATCATTGCCTTCTCCTGCGTTTTCAATAATAGTATCATTTGTTGAGTCAATAATATATGTATCATCTCCGGCCATACCTGTTAGTGTATTTGTGCCGGAGTTGCCTTCAAGGGTGTTATTATCACCATTTCCTGTGGCGTTTATATCTGCTGTACCTGTTAGAGTAAGGTTTTCTACAAAACTGCCCAGAGTATATGAAAAATTAGTATATACAGTATCAACTCCGCCAACACCATAGTTATATTCTTCGATTATTGTATCATATTCGTCTATATAGTAACTATCATTACCTCTACCACCTGTAAGTTCATCAAAACCCGTATTACCATACAAAATATCATTACCAGAGTCTGCAAAAATCATATCATTGCCGACTCCACCATGTAGTGTATCATTGCCAGTGCCACCATCTATAGTATCATCACCATTTCCCCCATTTACATAGTCGTTGTCATAGCAGGAGTCTATGGAGTCATTGCCATCTCCGCCAAAGATAAAGTCATCGCCTTGCCTGCTTTTTATTGTATCATCTCCGTCTAGTCCTTGTATAGCTTCTGCAAGAGATGTTCCTTCTATAATTTCAGAGGATGAGCTTCCTATTCTTTGTGTTTTATCAGCACTGTCTAGTATCCATGTATAGTCCCCACCAAGGTCATTGGATATCGTATTGTAAAATTCGTCATACTCCGT
>JANQHM010000257.1 GCA_028282645.1 Candidatus Gastranaerophilales bacterium | reverse complement strand
AACATACAATTGAATATTTTTTTAACTCTCTTTAAGGCTAAAAGTACGGGTTTTGTGATGCGCGCGTAATTTATACAAAAAAATAAAGCTGCTCCGGTGTGACAGCTTTATTTTTTTGTATAATATTTTTAGCTTTAGCCGGGTAATAACCAGGTAAGGAATAAAAGGTGAAAACTTTTACCACCTACTTACTTATATTTAGCCATTATATATAGCAATCAAAAGATCTTACAAGATAGGCTAGACAATCTATCTTACTTAAATAAGTAATAAAAAGTTTTTTCTTTTTATCCACCCCTTATCTCTCATAGGGGTAAATTCTTTTTTGGCCTCGCTTTTCGTCGGCTTCATTTCTCTTTCAATATTAAAGAATATGAAAAGTATTTTTGAGGGAATATATATCAATAATAAAGGCTCATTTACGGACTGCGATGTTAAAGCTGAAGCGGCTTGCTTGGCAAGGCGATTTTGTCTCTATACTATGTTAATCATCGTCGTCCTTCTTTTTCTTGCCCTGCTTAACTTCACTTATTAAGTCTTTGATCATACTTTTAATCTCATTTTTATAGATCGAAGCATCACCTCTACCAATACTGTTAGTTATAGGGCTATGAACAGATTCTGGTCTACTACTGCCAGGGGTAATATTATTAATTACAGTAGGGGCTGGTGTTTTATTACGATCAAAGATAGAATCATTAGTATTAATATTGTTAATTACAGGACGCTGCTGGGGGGCAGATTCTGGATGGTAACTGCTAGAGCTTGAACTTGTTGATGGTTTAGCATTAATATTGTTAATTACGGTAGATGTAGGAGTTTTAGGGCGAGTTTTAACTGTATTAA
The DNA here is from genome assembly GCA_028282645.1 of Candidatus Gastranaerophilales bacterium. Taxonomy (GTDB): domain Bacteria; phylum Cyanobacteriota; class Vampirovibrionia; order Gastranaerophilales; family JANQFW01; genus JANQFW01. The sequence continues at coordinate 19,715 of JANQHM010000257.1, read as the reverse complement.
TATTAATCTGAGTCTGGCTTGTACTAGTTTTACTCATGTAGATATCCTCCTTTAAAAAGCGATAAACATATATTCTTACTATATTGGACTTAAATTTTATACTCTAAATAATCAGCTGATAAGGCTAATATTTGATTGTTAAGTTCATACTCCAAATAATTATCTGATAGATAATATCTGATATAATATACTGGTCCTCAATTAAATTTCAGATTACTCTTTAAGAATGAGCTTATAAAAAGTAAAATTGAGTTTCACTTTTTAACGCTTTTCAATTCAGAGAAGTGTTTAATAGTTTATTTTATCAGCTTTTACACGATTGAATAATCTGAAAAGTATTTTTGAGCTTGAGTTTAGTATAACATTTGATTTTAAATACACCTTCTTATTATAAAGTAATTATCTATGCTGGTGAGTATTCTATCGATACTTGTGATACTTGATATTGCTAATTAAATTTCAAATTATTCTTCAATAAGAGACTATTTTATTATTTATAACATGATTTAATAATCTGAAAAAGGTTTTATACTTTCAGATTTCTCTTTAGAATGAGCTTATAAAAAGTAAAATTGACCATTTCACTTTTTAACGCTCCCGTTTCGCAATTCAGAGAATAGTTTATTTTATTAGTTTTTACCTGATTAAAGAATCTGAAAAGTATTTTTGAGGGAGTATATAACTTATTTACAATAAGAGCTATATCACAAAATTTTAATGATGGTAAAGTACTTTTGATATTTATATAAAAACAATCATGTTTGAAAAATTGCGTCAACAAAAATACGATTAAAAAAATAAAGATAAAAATTTCTTTGCGCAAATATACAAAAAATTTGCGGCCACTATGAAATTTACCCAATCCGTAATGCGGAGGTTCATTTACAAACGTTTAACCCGTTGCTCCGCAAGCTGGGGTTAAGCGTTTATTGGTCGGCTTCTTGGTGTTGTAACAATTCATTTAATTTGTCTAAAATTAAAGCTTGATTTTGCATAATTGAAGCCTGACCTCTCCAAAGTAGAACTTGGTTTTGCATAATTGAAGTCTGACTTCTCCAAATCGTAATAAGGCCTTCCAACAAGTCCTCTGCGGTAGTATTTGTATTCGATTCAGGCCTTTCAGCGGTAATATTTACATTCGGTTCAGGTCTTTCAGCGGAAGGCGTTGTACCGAAGGCCAAACATTGAATATTTTTATTTTGTAAACTCTTTACGCCTACTTGATTTTGTAATCTTAACATTTTTCCACCTCTTTATATATGTTATAATGGTTTTGTACACTACTTAAAAGAATGAGCTTCAGATACTCAAGCGTGCAATTTTTTTTTCTTTTTAATTTTAATATAATGGAAAAAAAAGTAAAAGGGGAAACCTTGTTAGTATTTAGAGACTACAAAAAAGATTTAATACCATCATCCTGCCTAGCACTTGGTATGTTTGACGGAGTACATCTTGGACATCAGGAAGTACTTTTAAATGCTATTAAAAAGGCAAAATTATATGGTGCATTATCTACAGTGGTTACTTTTTCTACGCATCCGCAAATTATTACCACACGAACACCAACCAAGATGATTACAAACTTGCAAGAACGCTTGAAATTGTTTGAACAACTTGGTATTGAGGTAGTTCTTGTATTAGATTTTAATGAAAAATTATCACACGTAAAACCGGAAAAATATATTGAAAATGTATTGGTAAAGTCTTTAAACCCTAAAAGCATAAGTATTGGTTATGATCACAGGTTCGGCGAGCAGAAAAAAGGGAATAACGTATTATTACAAAGGTATGGTAACATTTACGGCTATGACGTATCAGTAATTGACCCGGTTAAAGTTAACGGCCAGATTGCCAGCAGTTCCACAATAAGAAAATTTCTTTCTATTGGAGAAGTAAACACAGCTGCCACGTTACTGAACAGGAATTTTTCAATAAACGCAGAAGTCGTTCACGGAAAAAAACGCGGTACGGCAATGGGGTTTCCTACAGCAAATATTGCAATACCTGACTTTCTTATTACACCCGGTTCAGGTGTTTATGTAGGCAGTGTAAGAATTAAAAATGAATTTTATCAAGCAGTTATAAATGTCGGCAGTCGTCCGACTTTTGGTGATATAACCCAAAGCTTGATAGAAGTGCATATATTAGATTTTAATGATTTAATATATGGCGAGATATTAAATGTATCTTTCATAAAAAAAATTAGAGATGAAAAGCAATTTAGCTCAATAGGTGAACTAATACACCAGATTGAACTGGATTGCCAATTTGCAGCGAAAGAAATGGCCATAACTTAGTACTTACTTTTTATTAACTTTAAGTTTACGTCTTTATAGAAATAAGCGAGTATTTGATAAGCATTATAACCGTAATTAGCAAGATAGTTAGCTCCAAATTGAGACATACCCACTCCATGACCATTTTTGGGCCTAAAAGAATCAAAAGCTTCAACCGATTTTAAAAAGGGTAAATTTTTTGCCCACACTACATTAGAATTAACAGTGCGCCCACCTGAACTGCTGTGATAATATGCAGGAATAACCTTGCCTTTATGCACAAGAACTTGACCTTTAGTTTGAATTACAGCATTATTAGTTTTTGCAGTCTCAGCAGATATACCGCCATAAGCTTGATCATGAGGTGTATCTTTTAGGTCATAACCTCTTTTGCTTCGTTTACCTAAATTTGCAATAGCATAACTGCGAGCTGCAATAGCTTGAGCCTTATGGGCTTCTAAATTCCAGGACCCAGGCATTTCAGCGGGAACTACACCAAGCAAATAACTCTCAAGGTCAACATTATTAATAAGAGTTACGCCTTTAGGCGAATTAAGTACTGTAAATGTACCTCTGTACCACTTATTCTTAGAAAAGACCAGACCTCTCTTTAAGGTTTTTACTTCTATACGAGCGGATCTAAACTTATAACTTTTTCCATTACTTACTATCACTATATGGCTGCCTTTTTTTCTAATTTTATAAGGCAGCATAGATGTGCCTTTAAGCAAAATTTTCTGTGTATTTTTATCAACAAAAATTCCTTGAGTGGAAAAGCCAACGGTAAATTCACAGGCATTATCATATAAGCCTATTTTTAAGGCCTGTGAATTTGGAATATTGATAAAAAATAATAAAATAATAAATATTTTTATAAAATTTTTCATAATCGATATTCTGCTATATTTTAAAAAATAACACAACCACCAAATGCTTTAAATAAAGCATATAATATCATATATTGTTAAATTAAGATTGTTACAGATTTAAGAGTATACTATTTCTAAAAATACTTTTCAGATTATTCAATCCTGTTAAAATTAATCCAAAGAGAAATCTGAAATTTAATTTGGAACCTGTAATAAAATAATCTGAAAAATTTATTCGGATTGATTTGACTCACAAGGTGTTTGACTATCAAGATCGCATAACATATCTATTACGTCAAGTGCCAGATCCTGCTGGATGGTAAGGGAAGACAAGTGCAAACATTCCATTGCAGTGGAAAGTTTTTTGTCATAGTCATACCACCTGCGCTTAAAAACTTTTAATAAACTTTGGGAGAGATTAGTTTTATTTAAAGTTTTTGTCTCCAGCTTATCAAGAATATACTCAGCTACTTTTAACTGTTTTTCCTTGTCGGCATTACGTAAAATACTAATTGCCATACTAACGGTGGGATCTTTGTCATACCACCTGTTTTTATATTGTGATTCTGTCATTTTGATATCCTTGACTTTTGATTTTATTAAATACCTTATATATATAAAGAATACTTTATTTATTAGTTATGCGCAATACTTTAAAGAAAAAAATATACTAAAGTATTCATACTGTGGTTGATTTTTTGACCAAATTCCAATCACTATTTATTTTATTCAAATTTGAACTAAAGTTACATCTATAGATTAATAGTGGATTAGATCTATTGGTTAATGAAAATTTTTTTTAAAAATATTATCATTTATTTATAAATAAACAAACAAGGAGATCGTTATGAAAACATATAATATAGATCAAAATAAAGTTATTGTTGATACAGAGAGAGATAGTAATGTTATTTTTTTGGAAGAGATAAAAAGAATTAATGAAAATTTACAAATGTTATATGATTTATTTAGTCAAAATTTAGAAAACAGCGACAGCTTTAATAAGACAAATCACTATTTGGGTGCAAAAATGAACAGTTATTCAGGTTCTAAGGTGTCTAATTTCCTTCAATAATAAGGCTTTTGTTTTATAGAAAACCAAACATATTCATTATTCAGGGAATTACTCTCCCTCCCTCCAGTTTAAGAATGTAACGTTAATTCAATATTTTATAGCAAAAAAATTTTTTTTTAATGATAATAAAATTGAAATAAAAATACTACTTATGTATTTTATAAAGATATGTAAATTATTATTAATTATTAGACTCTTATTCTGTCAAGTTTTTTTATTCAGGTGGTTTAATTAATTAGAAAATAATTAGCATATACTAAATCTTAAATTATATTAATTATATGAGATTTGAGTAGCATAAATACTGGAGGTTCTAAAAGATAATGCCTGTAAACATGAACAACTCTCTAAAATTGAATACCAGGCAAGCAAACATACTTCACAGCCAAAATCAGCAAAGTAACAAAAATATTAACTTTGCCGGTAGTTCATTATACGGCGATGACTTTGATGCAATAGTCAAGCCTGATACAATATTAGTTGCTACACAAACTGATTTTAGTGACTACAGCTCTAATGTTAACAAAATACGTAAAGAGATAGATTCTCAAAAGCACAGTGGCATGTCTAAAATGATTTTAGAGTTATCCTTGACAGCATTAGTGGCAGCTACAACCATTATGGGCATAAAAAAAGGTATAGATGCTTTGCAGGATGTAATGAAAAGGGTTACAAACCAGGGTAAAAATATTGCTACAAGTAATCCTGTTAAACAATTCTTCTCTAACGTTAGGAATCTTACTAAAAATTCCTTTAGCAAAGTGGATAAAAGCTTAAATAATCAGGCAGGAAAGTCTAAATCCTTTTTGTTGAAATCCGGTGTTGGTATATTTAACAGATTAAAAGATGGAGGAGCTAAACTTTTTGATAATGCCGGAAGGCTTTTTAAAAAGGCTAAAAATAGCGAAAATGTAAAAAAGGCTGCCAAGATATCTTTAGTTGATGCTCCTAAAATAATTGCAAGTACATGTATTGGTTCTTTTCTGACTCTTACGGCGTTAGAAAATATTATAGACCCTTTTATGGATAAAATCTTTGATAAAGAAACTGGTAAGAAAATTACTGCCAAAGAAAAATAATATATCGGAATAAGATGATGACATAATAAAAATATGCAACAAATAGTATTAGTATATTAGAATTACTTTAAAAAGATTAAAAAATGAGAAATAAGAAAAGAAAAATGATTTTATTTATATCTAAAAAGACAATGAAAAAATATAACGTTTGTTTTATTATTAATAATGAAACAAATAAACTTAATACAACCTTAGACCCAACTCACAATTGATGTGTGTTGGATTTTTATTTTGTTCCTTTAAGGTAACATAGAATAATAATCGAGGATTAATCAATGAAAGTTGCGGGAAATAACTTCAACAACAAAAAAATATATTTTAAAAGTAAAAACGCTGATAATTATAAATATAATAATAAAGAAGCTGATACTCCAATAAATTCTAAAAATGCCAGTATTTATATAAAAAAGAAAATTCGTCAATTAGGCGGACAGGCCGGTAATATTGTAGATTTAACTAATCGTAAGCATGGGCAACAGAATACAGGACTAACTAAGGACGAACAAATTTATGGCACCATTGGATTAGTAAGTGGTGGGGCGGTTGCCGGATTTGAAATGATAAGTGAAACTCCTACTTTTAAAAAAAATGCCGGAGCTGCACTTAAGAACACTGTTGAGCAGCCTTCTTTCCGTAATCTTGATTTAGCCTTTGGCAAAGCAATAACCAGCATTACCAAAAAACTTCCTAAAGGTATGCGCCGTGGGACAAAAAATGTTTTATTGGGTGGCAAAGAAATTTTATTCAAAAGTGCAGCAGTAGGAGCGATTTTTGTATTTGCAGCAAATTTATTTTTGATATCAACAAATGCTTTTGCTAACAAAAGCAATATACCTTTAAAATAATAAATTATACTGGTACTAAAATTAAGAGCCTGCCTTGTTAAAAAAATAGGTAGCGCTCAGTTGAGTACTGATGCTTAAAGTTATATCTTGATTACATTTAAGTATAATTATCTCTTTATACAGGCACTGAGCCTCCTCTTTTGATAATCTCACGTATTTTTGACTTTATTGACTGTCTTGCCTTTTAAAAAATCATATTTATTCTTGATTATTAAATTTTTTAAATGAGCTATATTTAAATAAATTAAAATTAATTTTTATCATCAACTCCTTCGTGATATAAGGTGATGACTATCATCCACAATTATAGCCAGGAGAATTGTTATGGAAGCTTGGTTAGTTTGGTTAATTGTTAGCATTTTACTTTTAATGCTGGAAATGCTTTTGCCAACTGATTTATTTCTGGGAATGCTGGGTATTGCAGCGTTATTAACAACATTTGAGTCTTTGATTGACTCTAACTATGTTACTCAAATCATTGCCTTTTGCATATTTAGTGTGTTGACCCTTGTAGTTATCAGGCCCTTTGTCAGAAATCTTTTTTATTCAAAAGAAGATAAAGCAAAGACTGGAATAAAGGCTTTGATCGGCAAAGAAGGCATGGTATCAGAGATTATAGATAATTCAAAAGACATTGGCCGTGTTAAAGCAGATGGTGATGATTGGAGAGCAAAATCAGTTGACGATTCAATAATTATAGAAGAAGGTCAAAAAGTAATAGTAAAAAACGTGGAAAGCGTTATTCTTTACGTACAAAAAGCAGATTAAAGGAGAATTAAATGGAAGCGGGAATTATTATTTTTTTGATAGTATTATTGGGTTTTATCATAACAATACTATGGCAATCAGTTAAAATTGTTCAACAAGCTGAAACAATGGTAATTGAGAGATTAGGAAAATATGATAGAACTTTAGATTCCGGTATTAACATTATTTGGCCAATTGTAGACAGGCCAAGAGATATTCATTGGAGATATGTTAAAAATGATTTCCATGGCAAAGCTCAGGTGGTTTCTATAATTACTGAAAAAATAGATTTGAGAGAGACTGTTTATGATTTCCCCAGTCAGAATGTTATTACCAAGGATAATGTTACTATCATAATTAATGCTCTTTTATATTTTCAGGTAACTGACCCGATCAGAGCGATTTATGAAATTGCAAACTTGCCTGATGCTATTGAAAAATTAACTCAGACTACTTTGAGAAATGTTATTGGAGAAATGGACTTTGATGAAACACTAGCATCCAGAGATACAATTAATAATAAATTAAGAATAATTCTTGATGAAGCTACGCATAAATGGGGTGTAAAAGTAAATAGAGTCGAGCTTCAAGATATTAATCCGCCTGCTGATATTCAAGAAGCTATGGAAAAACAAATGAGAGCAGAAAGAGACAGAAGGGCAGCTATTCTTATATCAGAAGGTGCAAAAAAATCAGCTATACTGGAAGCAGAAGGTGTTAAAGAATCCGAAGTTAACAAGGCAGAAGGTGATAAACGCGCTGCTATTCTTAGAGCCGAAGGGGATGCAAAAGCAAAAATCCAAATTGCACAAGCTGAAGCTGAAGCAATTAAGCAAATAACTCAAGCTATTGCAGCAGGGCAGGGTGATCCTACCTCTTACTTAATAGCTATCAAATATATTGATACTCTAAAAGAAATGGTATCAGGACAAGATAATAAAGTTATTTACCTGCCATACGAAGCTACCGGAGTTTTAAGCTCTATAGGCGGTATAAAAGATATGCTTGAAAACAGTAAGCCGCAAAAATAAAATGTTAAAGGCTATTTAAGCTATTTCTTTGGTTTTATTTATTTTTGTTTTTATAAGCTTAGGCCATTTATCAAACTCAGAAAAATTTATTAGCAGAGATAATTGGCATCACACAAAAAAGGGGAACTCTCCAATCTTATAATCGTCTTGTGCCAGACATTACAAGCTAGACTCGGAGAATTCCCCTTTACCGGAAACTAACAAATGACATCCATTTCATAAGTTTTAATTATGCTGTATTGTCATTTGTATAGTAATTATAAATTTTTAATTAAATTAAATCATTGCTATTTTGTACTATATTTTTTTTAGTCATCGTCGTCGTCACCTTTTTTCTTCTTTTTAGTCTTATCATCAATTTTTTCAATTGGTTTTTCTTCTACATTTTTGAGCTTATCAATAATATCACCATTATTTTTATTATTTTTATCTAATATATTAGCTAACCTTTCAGTGCTTACTTATAAAAATTTGCTTATTAAATTATGTTAATAGTAAAATTATTTTATACTAACTCAAAAATACTTTTCAGGTTATTCAATCTTTATTATTGATATAACTAGCTTTTACAGGCTCTGAAAAGAGTAGCCTGAAGTTTAATTTTATACCAGAATATTACTTAAGCTTGAATGAGGCAAATATGACAACAAATTTAAAACTAAAAGATAAAAATTATAAAAAGATAAGAAAGCTTAATTTTCAAGATATATATGCCGGCAATGAAAATGCACTGCCATTTATTAATGAGAGTTCAAGTAAGCAGTTAATAGCATTGGAAATTTTTTATAATTTAGCGAAAGGCACCTCAAGTATACTTAAAAATGTTTTGGATAACTCAATAAACAATCCAAAAAACCGGGCGGAGCTGGCAGACAATACAAATGCGGATCTGGTTAATATTAAGTTTAATATAGAAACAGAAGAAGAAATCGATAAATGTATTGATTTTTGTAAAGAAATAACAAAAAAAATACAAAAGCCGCTTATTTTGACCGGTGCAGATAAAAAAAATATAGATAAAATACTTATTCCCAAGTTGGCAAAAGCAGCGCAAAAACAATGTACAATAGGTGTAATAGAAGAAGATATTTATAAAGATGTAATAGATTCAATAAAAGATACAAATCATAATATTATAGCCAGATCTCCAATAGATATAAATCTGGCAAAACAAATAAACATTTTGTTAACAGAAGCAGGCATAGCAGCTGATCGAATTATAACAGATCCTAATATTGGAGGGCTGGGCTATGGTTTGGATTACGCGTACAGTATAATAGAGCGAATAAAGCTCGCAGGCCTCGAAGGTGATGAAATGCTTAATATGCCTATTATAGCTTTTGTCGGAGAAGAATCTTGGAAAACAAAAGAAGCAAGGGCGGAATCTGCTGATCCCGGATGGGGTAAAATGGAAACAAGAGCTGTTAATTGGGAACTACTGACAGCCTGTTCAATGATAACAGCAGGTGCAAACATAGTTTCAGTATTACATCCTGATACGGTTGACTACCTTAAAGAATTTATACTAAGTCAAAAATACTTTTCAGATTATTCAATCATGTAAAAGCTAATAAAATAAACAAGACTCTGAAAAGAGTGATCTTAATTTTAATTTTGTACCAGAATATAAATAATAATTAATTGGGAGATGTTAAAGAATGGCATTAACTGGATTACAAATATTTAAACTCCTACCTGGCGGCAAAAAACAAAAAGAAGCTAATTGCAAAAAATGCGGTTGTCCAACTTGTATGGCATTTGCTATGAAACTGGCAAAAAAGCAGATTGATTTAAATAAATGTGAATTTATACCTGATGATTTAAGAGCATTATTGGAAGAGTCCAATAAGGTTGCTCAGCTGGAAGTAAAGTTCGGTACGGATAACAAAATGGTTATGGGGGGTGAAATTGTACTATTCAGGCATGATAAAAAATTTGTAAACCCGACTTGTTATGCCATTGAGCTTAAAAGTTCCGATAAAGACTTTGATAATAAATTAAATGAAATAACAAGCTATTCAGTAGAACGGATAGGCGAAGAGTTTAAGGTTGATGCTATAACTTTAACAGATAGTAGTGATCCCGGCTTTGCACAGAAAGCAAGCCAAGTTGCAGCAACAGGCATATCTGTTATTTTGCAAAGTGATAATATAAATAACCTAAAATTAGCAGGTAACCGAGTTAAAAGCTCAAATCCGCTAATTTATTTACAAAATGCTCAACCGGAAAACATTATTGAACTGGCAAAAGAACTAAACCTCCCTCAAATTGTCAGTGCTGCTACTATTGATGAGTTAGTGGAATTGACATCAGAGCTGATAAAAAATAATGTTAAAAATATAATTTTAAATCTAAAAAATAAAAAATATACAAAAAATTTAATAGAAAAACTAACAATAATAAGAAGAGCAGCCATAGAGGAAAAATTTGAGCCGCTGGGCTTTCCGGTTGCAACATTTTTAAGTGATTATGAAAATTGCACAAAAGATATTTATCATCAATCACTATGGGCAGGTGCGCTTACTTGTAAGTATTCTAATTTAGTGGTTTTAAAGGATTTTGATCCGGCAATATATTATTCTTTGATAACTCTAAGGCAAAATTTATATGTTGATCCTCAAAAGCCTCTTCAAATAGAACCCAAAATATATTCTATCGGTGATGTGAGTAAAAATTCTCCGGTAATGGTCACTACAAATTTTGCTCTTACATATTTTTCTGTGGCCGGTGAAATAGAATCATCCGGTGTTCCTGTTCATTTAGTAATTACGCCATCTGACGGTATGAGTGTACTGACAGCCTGGGCGGCAAATAAATTTACGGGAGAAATTATTGCAAAAGCTATTAAACAAAATAATGTAGAAGAACTTATAGATCACAGAACATTAATAATTCCCGGCTACGTGGCCTCTTTAAAAGAAGAAATACAAGAAGAACTGCCCGGATGGAATATAGAAGTCGGTACTTGCGAAGCTGTTGATATACCTGATCATTTAAAGGTGTTTAAGTCTCAGTTGATTACGCAGTAAATATACTTACTCAAAAATACTTTTCAGGTTATTTAATCCAGTTAAATCTAAATATAAGTAATGTTTAAAAAAGATGACATAGTAGAAATAAGAATTGATAGTCTTACTTATGGCGGTGACGGTCTGGGCAAGATAGATAATTATGCAGTATTTGTACCTGATACAGCTCCCGGTGATCTGGTTAAAGCCCAAATAATATCTTCAAAAAAATCATATGCAAAAGCATTGCTATTGAAAATTATAGAGCCGTCAAAGTGTCGTATCAAACCCGAATGCCCTCTTACAAAAGTCTGCGGTGGATGTCAATGGCAATATATAGACTATAATGAGCAATTAAAAATCAAAAAACAAATAGTAAAAGAAACCCTGGATAAAACAAGCAGCCTGGATATTCCTGTAAATGATGTTATCGCCTCTGATATTCAAAGAGAATACAGATGTAAAATCCAGTACCCCATACAACAAACCAAAGTTTCTAAAAAATTTCTGGCAGGATACTACAAAAAAGCTAGTCACAAACTAGTAAATATCAAATATTGCCCTGCTCAGCCGGCAATAATTGACGAAATTACACAGTATTTTAGATATAAAGCGCAGGAATTAAACCTGAAAGCCTATAATGAAACAAAACACAAGGGTATCATAAGACACTTGGTATATAGAGTAAGCTATACGCAAAAGAATATAACCTTAACAGTTGTAGTTAATTCAAATAAAATAACAAATTCTTTAAAAGACTTATGCGAGAATATTTATAATAAATTTGACGGTATAAAAGGCGTAACAGTTAACTTTAATACTTCAAAATCTAATGTTATACAAGGGCGCGATTATCAGTTGATTTGCGGTGATGATTTTACTTTAGAAGAATTAGAAAATGAAAATAAAAAAATAATATTCAAAATATCATCAGCAAGCTTTTTTCAGGTAAACATAAGCACAGCAGTAAAAATGTTCAATTATGTAAGGGACATAGTCAAAAATAATACTAAAAATCCCTCTATTTTAGATGTTTATGCAGGTGTGGGAAGTTTTACTTTTTGGTTAGAGGACTTGGCCTCAGACATTACCGCAATAGAAGACAGTCCAAACGCTGTTAAAGATGCATTGGAAAATATAAAATTAAACAATATAAATCCAAAAAAAATAAATTATTTACAGGGCAATGCTGACAGCCGACTTGAGCAGCTGACAAAAGAAAACAAAAAATATGATATTGTAATTCTTGATCCGCCTCGCAAAGGTTGTTCGCAAACAGCGTTAAATGCTGTAAAGCAACTAACAGACAAATATATTATTTATGTTAGCTGTAACCCTGCTACATTGGCTAGAGATCTTAAATACTTAAACGAGTTTGGTTTTACGCCTGAATTTGCTCAACCGGTTGATATGTTTTGCCACACTTATCACATAGAATCTATAGTATTACTTAAAAAGTTGTCATAGCTATAAGCTTTTAATATAGCTTAGAAGCTGTCTTGTTAAAGCTTGCATCGCCTTGCCAGGCAAGCCGCTTCAGCTTTAACATCGCAGTCCTTAAATGAGCCTTTATTTTGATATAACCAGCTTTTATTTTTTTAACCAGACAGGCTCTTAATTTTGAACCAGAATAAAGAGTAGTATTTTAGATAAGAATTTATATATGCGTGATTCTATTTTTTTTAAAAAAGAAAAGCACTCAAACGAAAACATTAAAATAAGTTTCACAAAAAATATCCCACCTGAACAAATCCAGGATTTATTTATGGCAGTAGGTTGGCAATACCGTAACAGAAACGACATTAAAAGATTATTAAACAAAAGCCTTCTCGTTACAAGTGCGTGGTATGAAGATTTGTTAATAGGTCTTGCCAGGGCGAACAGTGATGGACTTTATTCTGCTACAATATGGGATGTGGCTGTAAATCCTAAGTTTCAGAACAAAGGAATAGGCCGTTTAATTTTACAAACAATGCTGACTAAATTAGATGATTATGGTATACCTTTAATAACATTATATACACACTGGCAAAAAAAAGATTTTTATAGTAAATTAGGTTTTGAAATCTTTTCAGAAAAAATAAAAGAAACACATAGGCATTCATAAATCCATAAATATATAATAAATATAGGAGAAATATAATGAAATTAATATTAAAAAAGGATGTGGAATCTCTGGGTGAAGCAGGTGATATTGTTAACGTAGCTGACGGGTACGGAAGAAATTATTTATTACCGGAGGGATATGCAGAATTGGCAACAGAAGGCGCATTAAAAAACAGGGATAAAAATATTGCAAGAATTAAAGCTAAAGCAGAAAAATTACATCAAGAAGCTGTAGATAAATCAAATATAATACAATCTTTAGAAGTAATTACACTGGAAGCTAAAGCTGGAGAAAACGGTAAATTATTCGGTGCGATTACTACAAAGAAATTATCTGAAGAACTTCAAGAAAGAACCGGCGTAGATGTGGATAGAAGAAATATTTCTTTAGATAATCCAATAAACAGGCTTGGCGAGTACAAAATGAAAATAAAACTCTCTTCAAAGATAGAAGTAATTCTACCGGTTAACGTAGTAGCTTCGGAAGTTATTAAAGAAGAGCCGGTTGCCGTTGAAGTAGAAACAGAAAAAACTGCAGAATAAAATATGTAAATAAGATCTCTATCTGAATCAGGAAATTATATTAAGAACCCTTCATTTTTTTATTAAATTTGCATTCAATATTATATATATTAATTTATTTTAAGTTACATTGGTTATTAACTATTGAAGCACCAATACCTTTACATAATACTTCACTATTGAAAGAATCCGGGAATATATCGGCATATGTACCATTTCTGTATACATCTATTCTCTTAGCCAAATCAGTTTTAAATTCTGCAGAAATAGTCGGATCATTGTATATTCTAATTAATTCTTCGTAGAGGGCCTTTATATTATTTATGCTAGAAAGTGGATCATAACCTGTCTCTACTATTTGAGCAGTACAAGAATAACCTCTTCCCATGGAATGACAATCGTCATAGTTATAATAAGTTGGAGAACCCATTGGCTCGAGTGTTCCATCTGTTAATATTATAAATCCAAGTATATCTTTGCCCGTTGAATTTGGACCAACTAATGCACCGTTTGCATCAATCCAAATTTGACAAAATCTACCTTTTGATAACGAACTGCCAAATTTATAAAGTGATAAAACAGTTTCATCATTTAATACTATACCGGCAGCTTGTTCCAGCTTATGGCCTCTGTTGTTACATCCCAGTTTGTCGGCTCGCCGCTATAATAAGTTATTTCCTCAAAGCTTGGCATACAGCTTCCGTAGTTTGAACCGGATTGACAACTTTTTGTTGAGGTTGCCGCAAAGTAGGGTTCCATCATTGCCAATAAACAATTTTCATTTTTAGGTGTTTCTTTTTCAATATCACATTCAGTTCCTAAATCATAATCTTTAGCCATTTGTGCTGCAATAACAGCTATTTCACCATATTTTTTCTTAAAGTTTGCCTGAGCACTTAAGAGAAAATATATCACTATAATATTTAGCAAAAATAGTATCGTAACCTGCACCTACTCTACTATCAAGATTGTAATCAATATTTTTGCCAAAGTCTAAACTAAAATTACTTAAAGATAGAAGGCAAGTATGCATATAGTTCTGTCTGGTATAGCATAGGGACAAGATGAATTAGCTGTATTAATATTTGTACCATAAGCTGGCTAAGTACTCTGAGTACGATAAGTAATGATATCATTATTTGTTTTAATATATGGTACAACATTTTTATATTCATATTTATTACTCTTTGCAGATTAGCTAAGTAAAACAGTATTGTTATACTTATATAAAAAATATTTCCTTGCAATATATTACTTAAAAGAGTATTTCTGTTACATCTTTTAATATTCATTATAAATATAAATAAAAATTTATTTTTAAATAGTATTATACAAAAAAGCCGATGAATTTTTTATTTTGTAGGTGGTAAAAAGTTTTCACCTTTTATTCCTTACCTGGTTATTACCCGGCTAAAGCTAAAAATATAAAAAAAATAAGGCTGCCCCACACAAACACCGGAGCAGCTTTATTTTTTTTATATTTATACAGGTTCTAAATTAAATTTCAGATTACTCTTTTCAGAAAATAGTCTATTTTAGAAGCTGTCTTGTTAAAGCTTGCATCGCCTTGCTAGGCAAGCTGTTTCAGCTTTAACATCGCGCCCCGTAAATTATTGTTTTTTTAACCAGACAGGCTTTTATTAACTTTGACACAATTGAATAATCTGAAAAATATTTTTAAGTTAGTATAGTTATGCCCAGCAGCAACCACTATTTACAGCTGCTTCCCACTGAGGGCCTCTTGCACTTGCGTTAAAATACGGAGATTGTGAACCTTGTGCGGTTAACATACCTAAATCCACACATCTTGTAGCTCCCACTAATCCGGGTAAAAATGGTAGCGGTACGTCATACGGAATTATAGAATTTGTATAAGTAGTAGGCGAACCAAATGCATTAGGATAAACTGCTTGTTGCCCATACGGATTAGCGCACGGGTTTGCATATTGATTTTGTTGCCCAAATATACTTCCGCCATTGTAACAGCTTTTTTCTACTGACTCTGCTGAATTATTGGCTACACTTACTTGAACTGCTGCATTTGCATTATTAACACCATTAATCGTCATACCCAAAATCCCCCTGTTTCTATTTACTATCAAACTACTATCAATTATTATACTGATTATCAATTAAATTTCAGATTTCTCTTTTCAGAGCCTGGTTTATTCGCTTTAATGTTTAGAATTTTAAATTTATTCAGATAGGCTTTGAATGCATGTTAGTATATTAAATCGGCAGCGGCGTTAAAAAATCGTACATAGCATCACTAAAGTCGCCGGTTACCGGGTCTAATGAATTATACATACCATTGCTAAAATCGCTAGGTGCCGGATATAGTGAGTTATACATATTGTTACTAAAATCACTAGGCGCCGGATATAGTGAATTATACATACCATTGCTAAAATCACTAGGTGCCGGATATAGTGAATTATACATATTGTTACTAAAATCACTAGGTGCCGGATATAATGAGTTATACATAGCATCACTAAAGTCTCCCCAGTAAGGAGTTAGAGCATTATACATTCTATTAATGTTATCAATTGAACTGGGATCAGACCCCCAGATGCTATTGTCAAATTTATTTGTACCATAACCTGTATCTGAATTTGCATTTAAACTTGTGCCCGAGGCACTCTTTAAAACATTGTTAGTGCTACGACAAAACATACATATTAATCCTTATAAACTGCTTTAACCTGATGACTAATAACCAAAATATTCTTAATGATAAAATAAATTAGAGATTAATACTTGTCTTTTTACCACACGTTTATAATATGTTTGCCTTGTCCTTAAATACTTCTAGCATTTTTTTTATTTTTATATTACACTTGTACTTATATAAAAACAATTAATTTTAAAAAATTGCCCAAAAAAAAATATTTTATTATTTTAAAAATTAAAATAATAACAAATAAAAAAAATCCGTTTCACAACGGATAATTCCCAAACATATCCTCTCCCACAAATTGTTTTATGCTATCACCCTTTTAACATTAGAATATACATAATTTTTTATTATTGTTTTATTAGGATTATTTATATACGGACTTGTTTCGTAAAACAGTTCTTCTATTGTTACTTTAACGGTATTTAGCCTTATAGGCTCTTGCTTTTTTATCATAGTAGACACCATAAAAATCTCCTTAAAAAACTCCCCAAAAATCATTTATTTAAATCTTATCTTAATATATTTAAGCTTATTTTTCATTTAACTACATCAATCAGAGGATTTAATGTTTTAAATCGCACATTGACCACTTGGCCTAGGCATACAATATTGAAGTGCGGATATTTATTTATTTTTGTAAACATTTTATATTATTTAATGTATAATCTACCTTTATTTGTATTAAACTTGTGAAAGTGCAAAATATCATAAAATAATAATAAATATACCATATGTCTCTATAAATTTTAAATATTCAAATTATAAAACCAGGGAGAAAAGATCAAATGATCGGAATCAGCAGAACCTCAACCCAGTCCGGAACTAAAAGAAACCAAATGCAACAGGAATTTAAGGGGAAACTTATTTATAGTGAAGATTTATACAAACATGAAAAGAATAAAGATTATATAAGAAAAGCCCATGATCAGCTTTCAGCAGAAAATATGTTTGAAGACTTTAAAAACTTTGTAGAAAAAAAACTTCCTAAAGAGTTTATAGTTGAAATATTAAGGAGAAAGGAAAAAGGAAAGAACGATTTTGTAATAAAATATAAATATTCAAAAGATAAAGATGTTGAGCCTATAACTGTCGAATTAAAAAGACCTGTTTCTCATAATAAGTTTTATACAACTTGCCAGGGTTTTAAAAACTGGGCTAATGACAAAGGTCTTGTCGTAGATAAAAACATCGCCAGAGAAAGTGACACTCGTCAGGCTGCTAATGATAGCGGCCCTCAACCCTCTACATCTGACAATGTTACGCGGGAACTACCAAATGATTATGATTTATATAAACTTTTAGACCTGCTACCAACTCCTCAGTCATCTCCTAGTAAACGAAAAGAATCGCAGGGTGATTCTTCACCTTCTGCTCCTCCTATGGATCTTGAGATGTCAAAAAGATACCAGCATTCTGTTCCTCATAGTATTGTAAATGGATATCCTCTTTATCCTATGAAAAAAGTATCTACATTAGAAAGAACTCCTGAAACTCCCACAAATGATAATGATGATGTTCAACCAGCATCAATAATGGGATGTTTGACTAATGCATATAACAATTTGGGTCAACTCCTAGGGGACGCAAAAAAGGATGTTGGTCAATTAGCATATAATGCAGCCCAAAATACTGCTAAAGGTTTAGGTAGTGCGCTAAAAGATGCAGGCAACTACCTTGACCCTTCCAACTAAAGCCCAAACAAAATAATAATAAAAAATATTATCATATGCAGAAAACCAAGGAGTAACTTAAAATGCTCGGTATTAAAAGAATTTTAAAACCCATATGCCGTAAGAGAGGTCAAAATTGTAGCTGTTTTAGCTTTTTAAGACTTAGAAGAAAAAGAAACAGCATACAGCCATCATCCCTTAAACTTCCTGGTATTATTTCTGAAAGATCAAGTGTTACTGAGCTAAATGCTGCTCCGTCTGTTTCTGCATCTGGGAGAAGTATAAGAGCCGCTGCTGAAAATAGACAGCCTGCTTCTCCACTTGAGGAAAAGATAAGGACTAATGCTGAACAAATAGAGAGAGCTTTACTAGGAGCAAAAATGATTGATAATGAATATATAGATTCACACTTACAAAGAATCAAAAAAAAATCTTCGGTAATCTCTTTAGTAACACTCCCACTTCGGAAAATAGCTTCTGAAATCGTTACCGTTGTACGAGGTATTGCCGCCTCTAAGGTAAAAGGACTTTCTTATCGAATGGCAGTAGCTAATCACGTAGCTGCTAAGGAGGCAACTCTTATAGCTCCAGAGTTTATAAGATTAGCGGAAAATAGAGAATGCTGTGTTCCGGGAGCTTTTTTAGCGGTTATTAATTATATGTTTAAAAAACGACGTGGCAATCCTGGAGTATTAAAAATTTATAAATGAGATTTAATAACCCGAAAACCATTTTAGAACAAGTGTATTAATTTATTTTTTATTTTTATAAATATTTTATATTATTTAATGTATAACCTATTCTTTATTAATATTATTATTTTTATAAGGCAAAAAAACACGGAGAAAACCTAAATGATGAAAATGAACAGAACCTTAACTCAGCCAAGCATTAAAAGAAAACAAATACAACAGGCAAACCAAAAGAAACATCAAATGCATCCAGGTTTTAAGGGAGATGTGAAAGACTTTGATAACAAAACAGTGAATTATATAGAGAAACTTGATAAAACTCAATTTAATCGCCTTAAGAATATAGCCGAAACCTTTCCAAGTGATACACATATTTTTGTACGAAGAGAAAATGGTGATAAAGAAGCTTTTAAGTTTGATCTTATGACACCTTGTATGGGCGTAACAGCATGTGGTAACAATAAACTAAAAGTTGCAGTTGACGGCTTAGACTCTTACTTTAAAGAAAATCCCCTTACCAATTTAAATCTTTTCCCTATTAATACTGTTCAAGGTATTCCTATCCCCTATCCTCTCGAAGTTCAAGGCATTTCTGCTCCCCCTCTTCAAGGTGGTCCTGATACTGTTCAAGGCATTCCTATTTCTCCTCCTTCCCCCCCTTCGCCTTTAGAAAAAAAATGTTCTCTAATGGGCATTGATGACGAATCAAGGAACTATATAGAAAAACATAATGATCGTTCCTCACTTAATCGCCTTTGTTTTATGACACGAACCTTTCCAGATAAAACGTATCTTTTGATACAAAAAGATAATGATAGAAAAGCCTTAACTTTTAATATACTAAAATATCATATTGGCGTAAGGGATAATCTAAAAGCCGCAGCTGACTACTTTGAAAATTATGTTAGAGGAGAACGTAGACCTGAAGCTTTTCCTCTTAATACTGTTAAAGGTGTTCCTGTTTTAAGACAGGCTATCGTTGGAGACTCTGTAAATACACAAGTTTAATTTTTGGTGATGGTCATCACCTTTCTTATGGCATCGCTGTAAGCTTTTGATATAACTTAAGTTTACTTGTAAGCATCAGTACTCAGCTCTTTACTTATTATACTGAC
>JANQHM010000045.1 GCA_028282645.1 Candidatus Gastranaerophilales bacterium | reverse complement strand
TTGTTCTTTATAACCTTGAGTATCGATAGAAGCAACATCACCAAGAGCTTCAGGCTTAGTAGTGTTATTGCCGCTAATCATACCTAGTTGACCTTTTTTAGCTGACTGAAGAGCCTGATTAAGCTTTTGAACATCAACTTTACCGTTTGAATCCACAATGTTTATACCGGTAGCCTGTTGAGTACTGAGTGCAACTTTTCTTAGTGCTTCAAAGCCATTTTTAGCGTTTATAGGCTTGTTAGTAAACGGATCAACAGTTTTATCACCGAAAACTTCAGTTCCGTCAATTTTACCGTTGCCGTTTCTATCGCCCATAGTTAACATTTTATCACCGCCAACAGCTGCTCCGTCAGCTCTGTTATCTCCGTTAACATCAACACCTATTCCATGTTGAGCACTAACCTTGCCGTCTTTATTTGCATCAAGTATTAGCGGTGAACTTGTTTCAACATCTTTACCGGACGCTTGTGATATTCCATTTTTATCAGTTGTAATATTTGGATTTTTACCCAGATCTAATTGATTATTGCCATCTGCTACTTTTACAGGAGCTTCATATTCTCCAGGTTTTTTCTGTCTGTATAAATGAGGTTTACCATCTTTACCGTTTGCTATAAGATACTTTGGCTTACCGTCCGGACCTTTACCGCTCAGATCATTTCTTAGGGCATAATCTTTCTCTGGTCCGGTTAACTTATCAATTAACGGACTATATCCGGTTTTAGTATTTTTGGCTTTAGGTTGCGTACCAGTGTTGGTTGTTGAGCCGGTGCCGCTAGTTGATCCGGCATCATTTGCAGATGATGTACTTTGACCTTTTAGGCAAAAGCAAAGCAAGTTTATAATTAGATTTATATTTATATTAGGTGATTTACCTGGAGATGTTGACAATCCTTCAATATTAATACTTGGCTTAAATATATTTTTGATACCGGTATTAAGCTTATGTCCGCCTACATGATTATGATTGTGACGATGCTTATGTTTATGCCTGCCTACATGATTATGATTGTGGCTATGCTTATGTACGTGTCCATCAGTACTTTGACTAATATTTTTCCCATTAATATTTTTGTTAATATTTTCTCCCCCTGTATTTTTATTTAATTGTCTTACATTTGATGAGGGATCAGATAAAATGTTTACCCTATGAATACTCATTAATACTCTCCTCTTAGTCTCTCTCTATATTTCAATATTAAATTTTATTTCTCTTTATATATTCTCTCAATAAATTCGTTATAATTTAGATTATTTAATCAAGTTTAAGTTAATAAATTGGTAGTGGTCAATCGAGTACTGATAGTTACAAGTAAACTTAAGTTATATCAAATAGTTTACAGCGATGACTTAAAAAAAGTGATGACCATCACCAATAAATTAAACTAATTTCGGAAAAGAGTAATCTAAAATTTAATTGATGAGTCGTATAAAAAATTGGCCCTGTTGATACACATTAGAACTCTTCGATTATTCTATAGCCGATATTGAACTATACTCCCTCAAAAATACTTTTCAGACTTCTTTAATCAGATAAAAGCTAATAAAATAAACAATTCTCGGAAAAGAGTAATCTGAAATTTAATTGAGTACCAGTATAAATTCTTTAGATACTTTTTAAATATACTCTCTCAAAAACTTATCTATTTCTATAAAAACAAGAAGATAAAAAAAATTGCTATTAAAAAAAACCTCCGATTTCGGAGGTCTTAAAATAACTAATCATGTCGTGAATTAGGATTATATTTTTTTAACCGATACTATTACTATGATTCATTAATTATGATGAGTGAAAACGCTTTTACATGATCTTGGTTAATTATGAATATTAATAGCTGTTTTATAAAATTGTGGAATATTTTTACTTTGTCTTCAAAATTTTTGAATCACTGCACTATTATATTCTTCTTAACCTGCTAATGTTTTAATAGGTTTATTTTGCTCTGTTGTTGATGTTGACTTGGGGCTGGTTGCTT
The DNA here is from genome assembly GCA_028282645.1 of Candidatus Gastranaerophilales bacterium. Lineage (GTDB taxonomy): Bacteria > Cyanobacteriota > Vampirovibrionia > Gastranaerophilales > JANQFW01 > JANQFW01. Next base: position 6,610 of record JANQHM010000045.1, on the reverse strand, counting down.
CAGGCTTTATTTCAGGAATTGGTGATGTTGGCTTGGGGCTGGTTGCTTCAGGCTTTATTTTAGAAATTGGTGATGTTGACTTGGGGCTGGTTGAGCCGGGATGTTTACAAGTTGGTTTTGGTACCTGTTTAGAACTACTTGATGCAGGATGCTTGCAAATTGATTTCAATATTTGTTTAAAGTTATTTGAGCAAGTATACTTACAAGTTGACTTTGGTGCTTGTTTAGGATTGTTTGAGCCGGATTTTGCGCTATTTGGTGTATTTTGACCTGTAAGTAGTTTAATAATAATTTTTAACAGCTTGATGATTTGCTGGTGAGAATTACCTTCTAAACCTTTGGTACTATTGTTAGAATCAGGATTAATTAATGCATTATTACTAATACTTTGATTAGAATTAATTAGTGAGTTACCATTGCCATTAATAATATTCTGGTTAGAATTAATTGGTAATCCGTTAGTATTCTTATTAGTCTTTGTTTTTTGCGGATCATTTCCTGGTTGGAATAGAGGTTTATTGCCTGTTTTTTTTTCAGTATTTTTTTTGTTTAAGCTTTTATAACCTTTGAATAAATTAAAGCTTTTTTCATTAGTACTTTTTCTCATTAATACTCTCCTCAATGCATTTATTCAATATGGGGCAAACTCTCCGGTAATGTTTATTTATAAAGCTATTAATTTTACTGGTATTGTTATACCAGATAGCAATTAATGCAGGGCTTTCATTCTATACAAAAACCTTTTGAATAATCAAAAAAGTATATACAAGTTTATTTGTTAATTCTATTTGTGCTCATTTTATTTTCTTGGTAATGATTAAAAATTTTTTAAATATACTCTAGTTCTCTCTAACTTATTCTGATATATTTGTTAAGTGTAAGAATATATATATATAAAAACAACTATGTGTATAAAGTTGCTATATAAAAATTTTTTAAAATTAATAAGGTTAGTTTAAAATCAGTATAACCTTTTATTTTTACTAATGAGCACCAATATAAATATTTTCAAACAAAAAAAAACCTCCAATTTCGGAGGACTTAAAATAACTAATCATGTTATAAATTTAAATTATATTTTCTTAATCAGTGATATTAACTTGACATAATTTTAATACCGTTATTTACGTTGGCTGATGGACTATTAATATTATTTAGTTGATTACTGGTATTTGTAATTATTGTAGGCGTAGTGCTGCTTGAGGTAGGTGTTTCACTTGCTGTATCTGTTGTAGATATAGTGCTGCTTGGTGCAGGTGTTGTAGTAGTGGTTGATACAGGTGCTTCACTTGTTGTAGGTGTTGTAATAGTGGTTGATGCGGGTGCTTCACTTGTTGTACCTGTTGTAGGTTTAGTGCTGGTTGGTGCGGGTTTTTCATTTATTGTACCTGTTGTTTTTGAAGGTTTAGTCTCTTTAGGTGCAGGCTTTGGGTTGGTGGACTTATTAGTATTTGCTGCTTTATTTACATTCCCGCCTAAAAGCTTAACAATTTGTTGTAATAGTTCAATAATACTTTGCCCTGGTTTAATTCCTGTACTCTCCGTTGCTTTAACACCCTTACTCGGTGTATCTTTGATGAGTTCCGGGGTGGATTTATTTGGATCGCTACCTTGTTTAATAAGATCCTGGGTGGACTGACCCGGTGATGGTTGAATTTTCTTTAATATGCTTGGCTTGGGTTTGCTTGTTAATTTATCTGTTGGGAATATACTTTTTTCTCCCTTTTTAATTGATGGCCCTTCACTAACTCTTCTAGTGGTTCTTTTGTGCGAATATTTTGTTTTGAATTTGAATTTGAAATCTTTATCTTTACACATGACTACTCTCCTCAATAATCTATTTATTCAGTAATGAACTTAACGTCTTAATAATTTTTCAATGTTTTTTAATTAAATTTCAGATACTGCTATATCAATTAGCAATTAATGTATAACATTTAATCTATACAGAAAGCTTTTGATAATAGCTTAAATTTAAAAGATTTATACTACTCTTTTTATACAGGTTCCAAATTTTAAAAAAAATTTCAGATTTCTCTTTGGAATGAGCTTATAAAAAGTAAAATTGACCATTTCACTTTTTAACGCTCCCGCTTCGCAATTCAGGGAATAGCTTATTTTATTAGTTTTTACCTGATTAAAGAATCTGAAAAGTATTTTTGAGTTAGTATAGATACTTTTAGATTTCATTTTGTTTTGTAATATTATTTATTTCTGGTAATGATGGATTTATGGTAATGTTTTTTATTTCTCTCTAACTAACTATTTATTATTTGAGTTATTATAAAAAATACTTGCTTTTAATAAAAGTTATGTGTATATATATAAAAACAAACGTATCTATAAAATTGCTATATAAAAAATTTCTGAAGTTAATAAACCTAGCTTTTTTAAAAAAATAGCAGTCGCTAAAACTACTATTTAAAGGTTTTACATCTTATTTAACTTAATAAATTTTTTTATTTTTTTTATTCTGATTTTACATTTTGATATAAAAAATCTTTATCTTGTTTTATTTTTTCATTAGTTTTTTCACTATGGATATTTTCGCCGGAAGGTCCTTTACTGTTTAGATATTCTTCTTTAAACTTATTTATATCGTTAGAATTTAATTTATTTATTTTTTTATCAGTCATTTTTTAGACTCCACTGCTTTAATGTTATTATTTATTATAAAAATTTTTAAAGATAAATCTATTATTAAATATACTAATATCCTTAGAACGGATTATTAATTTTAGCTTTGTTGTTTTATAATTAATTTTAATGAGTTTATATTATTAGAAGAGGATATAAAATATGTCTGATAAGATGATTACAATGATTCCAAGAAGTGCAACAGAAGAGCTCCATGTGCAGATTAAAGAGTATAAAGATAAAAAGTATCTTGATTTAAGAATCTATTATACTACTGATAACGGTGCAAGTTGGAATCCGACCAAAAAGGGTATTACAGTATCTCCGGAAAATATTGAGTTGCTAAAAAAAAGTCTGGAAGAAGCTCAAAAGGAATTTGAAGGCGAACAAGCCGAATAAAATATGATATGGAAGATAACTTTGTTCAAAATAATAAATATACGCAGGTTATAGTAGATATAGCCGGGCTTGATACAAGAACATTCAGTTATCTGATTCCGGAAGAATTACAAAACACTATACGCATTGGAACCCCCGTGTTAGTACCGTTTGGGAATCGCGGGGTTATTAATGCGTATGTAGTCGGCTTTACTAATTATTTACCCGAGCATATCAAAGCTAAAAGTATATACGAAATGCTCGATAGCAAGCCTTTATTTAACCTTGAGTATTTGCAGTTTATAGAGTGGGTATCAAATTATTATTGTTCTAATTTGCCGACTGTACTATCTACGGCACTACCTTTAAATTTTTATTCCAAAACACAAAGAGTTATTTCTGTTAATGAAGATAAAAATTTAGATAACTGCAAATTAACAAAGGTTCAGGGGCTTTTATTAGAAATAATTATAAAAAATAAAAATAATGAAATCACACAAGCCACCCTGCAAAGAAAAGCAAAAGTCCCGTCAGCAAGGTTTTTTGAAAATTTGCGCAAGCTTCAGCGCAATAATATTATAAAAATAAATAATCTTATTGAAGTAAAAAATCAAAAGCACAAAACAGAAAAATACGTTAAATTATTAAATATAGAAAACGCAAATAAAAGACAGGCTGAAATTTTAGAGCTACTACAATCAAGCGGGGGCGAGTTTAAGTATAGTGAATTTGTAAAGCTGGCGAAAACTACTCCTGCAACGCTAAAAAAACTACACGAAGGCAAAAACATTCAAATTTTTGAACAAGAAGTTTACAGAAATCCCTTAAAGATCTTTGAAACCAAAGAAAGAGAAGAATTTTTTACACTAAACCACCACCAGCAAAACGCTTATGAAGCTATCGCAAAAGCTATTGAGGAACACGATTCTACAGCGCAGCTGTTGTTTGGAGTGACAGGCTCAGGCAAAACAGAAGTCTATTTACATGCCATCAACAAAGCTATTGCAATGGGTAAGACTGTTATGTTTCTGGTGCCTGAAATCGCGCTTGCGTCACAATTAGCAAAGAGGGTAACCGCAAGATTCGGGGTGGATGTGGTTGCGATATGGCATAGTAATTTATCTGACGGTGAGCGTTTTGATGTTTGGGAAAAAATCAGGGAAGACAGGATAAAAATCATCATTGGCGCGAGGTCAGCAGTATTTGCGCCTATTAAAAATATAGGGCTAATTGTCATAGACGAAGAGCACGAATCCAGCTATAAGCAAACATCGCCGGTGCCAAGGTACAATGCCAAAACACTCGCCGAAGAGCTAGCCAAGCGTAGCGGGGCAGCTTTAGTTTTAGGCAGTGCTACTCCTGATGTTAACACTTATTATAAGGCGTTTAATACCAACAAAGTCCTTTCTTTGCCCGAGCGCGCGGCAACTACTCATAATTTGCCGCGTGTGGTTATGGTTGATTTAAAGCATGAGAGCAACAGGTTTAACAAATCCATTTATTCCATACAATTGCAAAACGCCATTAAAGAAAACCTTGAAGCCGGCAAGCAGTCTATTATACTTTTAAACAGGCGTGGGTTTTCCACTTATACATTCTGTGAGGGCTGCGGTTATACTGCTGAGTGCAAAAAGTGTTCTATACCTTTAATTTTACATAGGACAAATCATAGATTGCGTTGCCATTATTGCAATTATGAACAACCTGTATTTACGGCATGTCCTGAGTGCGGTTCTGAAGCTATCAGACATCAGGGCATGGGCACGCAAAAAGCCGAAATGGAGTTCATGCAGCTTTTCCCCGAGGCCAGGGCTGCGAGAATCGACAGCGATGTAATGAGCAAAAAAGATGAGTATATCAAGGTTCTTGACAGGTTCACACGTGGTGATATTGATGTACTTATCGGCACTCAGATGATTGCCAAGGGTTTGGATATTCACAATGTAACCCTTGTGGGCGTGCTTTCTGCGGATTCTTTATTTAATATACCGGATTTTCGGGCTGAGGAGCGCGGTTTTCAGTTATTAACCCAGGTTGCCGGTCGTGCGGGGCGTGGTGATTTTAGGGGTAAGGTTTATTTTCAGACTTATATACCGGACTTTTTTACTTTGAACACGGCTAAGAATCAGGATTTTATTACTTTTTACAATATGGAAGTCCAAAAACGTTATGAGTTTGATTATCCGCCGTTTAGCCAGATTATCAGACTTATAATTTCCACTACTGAGGATATCAGGACACAGAAGTTTGCTCAGGACGTTGCGTTTAGGTTAAACGAGCATACTAAAAAGTTTGGTGTTGATGAAAAGCTGGAGGTCCTTGGACCGTCACCGTGTATAATCGGTAAGATTAAGGGTGAGTATCGTTATCAGATAATTATTAAAAATCGGCTCGGGGACAAGGGGCATTCTATGATTTCCAGTTATATTAAGGGATTGAATGTGCCACAGGATATTAAATTTTTGGTTGATGTTGATCCTTATGATATGCTTTGAGGCAGATATTTTATAATTTTAACCATAATTAAATTTATTATCGACTTATTTAAAGTTTATTTATATATAAGCATTTTTATGTTATTCTATTTTAATAGTTGAATAGAAATAAATTTAATATATTTAGTAATAGAATGACTAAGCTTTAAGGATGAAAAAGGTGTAGTATGACTCATAAGATAAAAAAAATATTAGCCACAATTTGTATGCTACTAGTATTAACTGGTTGTACTGGAGTTAGAACAATAGATGTGGAATATCTTGATACTTATAAAGCAACAAGTATGTTTGTTGGATATAAACCTAAAATTGCAGTTAATGAGTTCTGGGATGATAGAGAAAGAACCGACGCAATAGGAGGACATCAGTCTGCTTATGGCTCAACTTTAGTTTCATTTAGATCGAAGGAATCTCCGATAACAATAATAGAAAATGCAATAATTCAACAATTAAAAAATTCAGGGTTTGAAGTTGTTAAAACTAGTGGGTGGTGCTTAGACAAAGAAGCCATTCCAGAATATTTAAAAACTGATTATGTGTTAGGAGGTAAATTAAAAACCTTTTGGGTAAAAATAAAGCCTGGGTTCTTCACTTCATCAGTTGAAGCTAATGTGCTATTTGATATAATAATAGCTGATACTGAAACTAAAAAGATATTATGGTCAGGTCAGTTTAAAAATAACCGAATTAAAGAAAAAATTTTTATAATTAATAAAAATATAGAAGAACCTATTAATGAGGCTCTTACAGACTCAATAAATAAAGTTTTTCAAAACAGAGATATAATTCGAGTTTTTATGCGTAGCAATAAGCATCAAAAATATAATAAAAATTTATTATAAACTAGCGGGCGGATGGATTTACAGCTTGTTTTAAGCAGGGAAGAGCTAATAATTCTATTAATCTTTTTTCTTGTATTAAATCGAAAAAACGAGCTAGCTAAAATACTAACTCGTTTAATAAAATAATTCCATTTTAAAGGATTCTGAAAAGGGTGTTGACGCACCCCTGTCCTTATTTTTATATTTTATCATATTTAACACAAAATTAAAGACATTAACGACTAAAAATTTACTTATTTCAATTTTAATCTTTATTAT
>JANQHM010000036.1 GCA_028282645.1 Candidatus Gastranaerophilales bacterium | reverse complement strand
TTATATCTTTAATATATATCATAACATGTTTTTAAATTTTTCGCAGGCTCTTTGAATGTAAAAATGCTAATTTTGTAACATTGCTTAATGAAAAAAGTCCACCGGATCTTTATATTCCTGTAATTTTATGTCCCTCATAATAAAATACCCATTTTTTATTAACTGAATATTTTAGGAGTAAATATTTTATCTTTGTTACTTATTTTTTTAATTAGACCGCTTCTTTCTTATTAACCTATAAAGAACAGCAGAGTCTGTTATTTGATCATGATTTGGGCTTGTTAACGGGAGATCACCGTATTTGTTTATAATTCTATTAACCAATCTTTCTTTGTTTTGATCCGGGGCAAAAAATAATTCTGTGTATAAATTTACACCGTTCTTTAAGATATCTGCTTCGCTGTTTTCTTTGAATAAATTTGGATAAGCACGCTGGTGATATCTGTTTGCCAGTGTATTAAGTGCAAGGCAGTCAAATTCCTCTTTTATTGATGATATATCATCACCATCTTTGGCATGGCCTCCTTCGTGGCATATTGCCTCACTTATGGCTACAATTAGCAGCGGATTTGTTGTATTTTTATATTTATGGTTAATTGTTATTTTGTTATTGGCCTTGACCCACTGGGCATGTGCGGCTTTGCTGCCCATTTTGTCAAATTCTACTTTGATTTTATTCTTTTTTATAAAGTCTGCTATTTCTTTTCCATTATTGAATTTTACATCTACTCCAAGACTTTGCATGTATTTTATGTCATTCTGCGAGAAGTGAATTTTTTCCAGTTCATTCATTGCATCATTTAATGTATTGCCGGTTAATGTCGGGGTTTTAATTATTTGTTGAACGGCATAATTTTTAATTCCCTTACTATAGATAGTGCTAAAAGCTTGAAAAGTATTATCATTATTACCCGTAAATGCTGTAAAGTAATTATTATAGTTTTTATCAGATACTTTTTTGCTTATATTATCATTTTTTAAACTTGAAATTATCATCTAACAATCAACCAACTTACTTAACTTACTTATATTTATCTACCCCTATATAATAAAAACAAAATAATAAATAAATTGACAAAAATAGCAAATATATAGTTCAACGTATAAAAAATAATATAATTTAAAAAAAATTATTTATAGTATCTAATGCCTGCTTTCTCAAAGCGCTCAAGAGCTTCTTTCAGTTTTTCATCAGGCGCAACTAAAGATAACCTGAAGTACTTGTCGCTATACTTACCAAAAGCAATACCGGGAGTCAAAACAACGCCTGTCTTATCCAAAACCATCTTACAGAAAGCCTTAGAATCATAATCGCCCGGAACCGGTATCCAAAGATACATAGTGGCCCTGGTTTTATCAAGATTCCAACTCAGCTTGTTCAGGCCTTCTATCATAAAATCGCGTCGTTGCTGGTAGTTATTGACAATTTGCTTTACATAAGGCTTACCCTCTTTAATTGCAACAATTCCCGCATCTTGCATAATAGAGCAGGTGCCGTAATCAATATTAGTCTTCATCGCACAAAGCGTTCTGATAAATTCCTTATTGCCCACGGCATAGCCGATTCTCCAGCCTGCCATGTTGTAAGTTTTGGAAAATGTATGAAATTCTATAGCAACTTCTTTTGCCCTGGATATTTCAAAAATACTTAAAGGCTTGTAACCGTCAAAACAAATTTCAGAGTACGCCAGGTCACTACAAAGCAAAATATTATATTTAATACAATAATCAACAAGCTCTTCATAAAATTCTCTTGTTGCAACTGCAGCAGTAGGATTATTAGGATAATTTACAAAAAAAATTTTTGCCTTTTTAGCTACTTCTTCAGGTATAGCATTTAAGTCCGGTAAAAAATCGTTTTCCAGCTTTAAAGGCAAATGATAAACATCCGCACTGGATATCCATGTTCCTCTTGAGTGAACGGGATAATAAGGATCCGGTACAATGTTGATATCACCGGGATTTGTATATGCCATAGCCAGGTGGGCCAAGCCTTCTTTGGCACCTAATAGAGTTTGTATTTCATTTTCAGGATTAATATCAATATGAAACTTTTCTTTTAAGAATTCAGCTATAGCTTCTCTAAACTGTTTTTTTCCTTTAAAGCAAGGATAGCCATGATTTTGTGGTTTTTGAATACTTTCTATAGCCGCGTCAACTATCGGTTGAGGAGTTGCCCCGTCAGGATTCCCCATGCCTAAATCAATAAGATTAACACCCTGTTTTCTTGCCTCATCTTTCCATTCATCTAGTTCTGCAAATATATATGTAGGCATATCCTGTAATTTTTTAGACGGTACAATATTTACTTTAGTTTGCATAAATTTCTCCATTTAAATTTTTTTGGGGCAATTTCACCAAATAAATCCAACTACTGTTAGTATCTTAAATAAATTAAAGATCATATTCAATATATTTTTTCAATGTCGCAATCAAATATTTTGCCCTTTCCCTTACTGTATGATGCTTAATTAATTTATTTTGAGCATTTGGGGATATATTTTTTCTTATCGATTCATTTCTCAGATAAAAAGAAATCTTATTTAACAAATCATCTTTATCACTGTAAAAAATTAGATCTTCGCCATTGTTAAAATATTCTGCGATATCGTTTGTATAGTCGCTAATTAAAAAACCGTCGCAGGCAAGTGCTTCAAAAACCCTATAATTTATACTGCTAACCCCTTGTTCCACGGTTATATTAAGTATAATAGCAACGTTAGAGTAAACACTTGCAAGTTCTTTTTCGTTATTTAAAAAGCCTCTATAACAATTTTCATAATGATTCAAGTATTTATAGTCTAATAATTTATTTTGCTTGATATAGTCCAAACTGCTCTCAAAGTGTCTTTTATAGCTATAAATCAGCAGATTTTCAGAAAATTTTTTAATAACTTCACATAACAAACTAATCCTTTTTTCAGTTAAGGGTCTGCCAACAAATACTATTTTGTCTGATAGGTCATGATCATCTAATAATAAGCTATCACAGTTATAGGCATCCGTATCTATCCCAATAGGCAAATAAAAAGAATTATTATTAAAATCATTTAAATAATGTTTATCCCAGCAAAACACAATCCCGTTAGAATTTGAAAGTTTATTAAAAAGACTTGTATCACCGCCGTGGGAAAATTTCGACAGAGGTGCATCGGCAAAATAATGTACTACAGGAATATTAAGCTCATATATAATATTTTCAACAGATGGCACCATAAAATGCGCATAATCATATCCAATAACAAAATCAGGCTTAAATTCAGCCAAAGTATCCTTATTAAAATTATTTATATGGCATTCTCTAACATTGCAGCCATTTTGTTCTAAGCCTTTTACAAGGCCTTTAATAATCAAAGACCCTGCTATGCTGATCGGAATTAAGCCTAAAATTTTATACAACTGATACAATCTCCAATTATATTTTTTTTATTATTTATTCTGGTTCTCAATTAAATTTAAATTATTCTTTAGAATGAGCTTACAAAAAGTAAAATTAACCATTTCATTTTTTAACGCTACCACTTCACAATTCAGAAAATAGTTATACTGACACTTAATTAAATTTCAGATTTCTCTTTTCAAAATAGAGCTTATTCTATTAGTTTTTACACGATTTAATAATCTAAAAAGTATTTTAGAAGGACATTTCTAAATCAAATTTTTGAGCATTAGAGGTAACAACACCTTTCCAATCTCCGACTTGAATATAGAAAACATCTTGATTTAAAGGCTTTCCTGCTGTTTTTTTAATGCTTATAAATGGATTATTTGATTGTTTAAATGTCTTTAGTATAAATACTTGATCGTTAATGGTTCCTACCAAAGCTTTTTTATCTTCCAGTTTAACTACGTAAAGACCTCTTTGTTCTGTTATTTTAATGCCATCTAATACTATTAGCTTATCTAACGGATTAATTATTCTTTTAGGTTTAGGAATACTAAGCGTTGGCCTTATCCTATTATTCTGCATTGTCATTGCAGATCTGGAGGGTCTTCTTGCTGAAGGATTATTTAATCCTAATTGATTAAAACTATCTGCAAAAAGTTTTTCTGATACAGACTTAAATGATATTTCAGGTGTTTCTTTATTGAATTTATTTAATATTTTAAATTCTTTATCCTGAGCTTCCGATTGAGTAGAAGTTATTGGGCTGGTGAAATATCCTGATTTTTTATTAGAAACCGTATCTATAAAATCGTCAATTTGAATATCGTTATTAATATTAGTAGATTTTGATTGTTTTTTGTTGCTTGTTAATTGTTGATTATTTTGATTGTTATAAATGTTTTTAGATTTATTAATAATTTTATTAGCTTGTTTTGTTTTGTCAAATTCTTTGTCTGCATCTATTTTAAGTTGCCTTATGATGTATTTAATTACTTCAAACAGAGCTAAAATTGCAATAATTAAGAATAAATATTTCATCTTGAAGTGTTCACTTATTTTCTTAAAATTTAAATACTTAGATACTTTATTTTGAATGGAAGCAAAGTCTATGTTTATGTGGTTTACCTTTACTAAATTATCTACACTAAACTTTTTTTTGTCTTTTTTAGTCTTTAATTTGTTTTCATCAATTTTGGCAAGTCTTACTAGCGGCTCTTTATTAGAAACCGTTGTTAATTTACGCTTAGACAATTTTTTATTATAAACTTTGCTTGTTTTAACCGGTTTATTAACCGCTTTAACTGATTTTTGCGGTGGTAAATCATTTTTTGTTATTTTCTTTAAAGTTTTTGGCTTGCTTGTTATAGGTGTTTTTCTTTTGATAGTTGGTTTTATGTATTTTTTAGCTTGTTTTTTTATTTTTCTTGAGGTTGGTCTACTTTTTATTGATATTTTTTTATCAGGTTTAACAACTTTTTTTTGAGATGCCAAAAGTCTTTCTAAGTCAAGGTCAATAGTGTTAGTTGGTTCTGCAACGGTGTTAATAACATTAACTAATTGATCTGAGGAAGTTGTTTTTATACTTATTTTAGTATAACCGGTATTTGAATTGGTATCCAAATTAGGAACCAGTTTTACTTCTATATCTTTAATATTTTTAAATCTGCTGAAATCAGGCCTAGAAGTGATTGAGTGAAATGTTTCCGGCAAAAATATCAAATATTCATTGATACCGCGTTGTATGGGTAATAGCTTTATTTTATAAGGCTTTGTTGTTATAACATTTACATTTATGTTGCCGTATTTTGACTTTTGCAGTTTTATTCCTAATAAATTATTGGAATACTGAGTATTTACAGGTTTAACCGTAACAGAATTTACAGGTGCTGAAGTTACACCTGCTGCTAAAAAGATATATAATAAAAGTGTAAGATATTTTTTATTCTTATTCATTCCTTAGCAACCTAACTAAATTGTTTTATTATATCACCAATAAATGAAGTAATAATATGTTTTAGAATATTTTATTCTTAAAATTACTTCAAGTACAGTATTTTTCAATTATCCTCAATAAGGATATTCGTTTAAAAATTATATACTAATCTTTATTTTAATTTAAGATTAATCCTTTCTGTAGCTAGTATAAATGATTTTTGTTAAAAGATAAAATTTCTTTATATAATATAAAAAATAAAATTACATGTTAATAAAGCTACCTAAAAAAAAGAATTGATAAATTTTTAGAAATAATTTAGAAAATTTATCAATGCTAACTTTTTCTTTTGGTATTATATACTGAATTAAAAGAATTATTGTTATCTGATACTATTTTTTTTGATACAAAATTTCTGCTATGCGGTACTAGAAAATAGTTTGCCCATCCTCGAACTATTGGGTTTATTATTAAACGTAGCACTCATTAAAAACGTCTAAAAAACTAAAACCATGTGTTCATCATGGTTTTAGCGATTTTTTCTTATACGGACTGCGCTGTTAAAGCTGAAGCGGCTTGCTTGGCAAGGTGATGCAAGCTTTAACAAGACAGCTTCTTATTTTTTTGTCAAACCTGCGACAAAATCATGGGATAATATCTTAATATCTTTTTTATATTATCAAGTTAGGAAAAAGCCTCTTGTAAATTGGTCGAGAGCTGTGTTTTGTTTTAAGCTGGCTGCTGGCTCAGATCTGGCCATACGAACCTTCATATAATTTTCTTGCTGATTCTTGTCACCATTCTTAACTTTTTTATCTATTTGCTCATATAATTCCTGTTCAGCTGCGTTTTCTCTTACAAAAACATCCATTTCCTTTTTGCGCCTAAAGAAATCAATATTAGCCTTATAAATATTGTAAGGTAGTGTAAACACAAAAGTAGCGGCACCAACGACCAAACCAATCGTTGCAGCCTGTAATACAGGATTATCATCATCTTTACCAGCTCCACTGGCCAATGCGTATATAAAAGTTTTAAAACTTATGCCCGCAGCTCTGTAAATACTTTTAGATATCGCATTAAAATACTCTCCAACCTTATTTACAGGATTTTGATATTCTTTTTCTTTTGATTTAGTAGACGTATTTTCTTTTTTACCCGTAAAAGAACGTTGAACAGTTTGTTTAGGATAAGCTTTACTAATATATGGTTTTTGAGCACAGATTATAGACATAAAAATCCAACATCATCCTTGTATATATTAACATTAGCAATAATTTAAGAGGTAATCATAAGAGCCTTGCCATTTTTACCAATCTTATATTTAACATAGCCATCAAGTTTGGTATCAAAGTCAGGCTCTTTATCAATTTGTTCAGATATACCGGTTTCAACTGATTTCTCTCTGGAGAAAACATCCATACCTTTCTGCCTGACAAAACTGTTAACACCTGCATTATAAATAGCAGAAGCCATTGTAATAGCAGCAGATGACAGACCTACGCCAATACCGACTGCGGCACCCCATTTTCCTGAATGTTTGGAACCTTGTTCTTTAGCCACATGGTTGGCTACAAAACCGGAAATAGTACCAACAACAGTACTAAATACAGCAGCGCCTGCGGCAGCCAATGTTTTTTCAGTTTTTCTACTCACAGGATTTATATATTCACTGTCTTTTTTTCCGGTAAATCTTAAAGGTTGGCTATTTTGTTTTTGATTAAATACTGTTTGACTTTTTGCACCTACAATTTTATTGGATATCACTGATACCATCATTCCCTCCTGGATATTCTTCTTGTTAAGTGAGATATTATCACTTACTTACAAATAACACTTCTTAATATATGTATTAAAGCACTAAATTCAAAAAATTGATATTTATTTAAGAATTTTAACACAAAAGTTAATGTTTTTAAATAGCAGTTACCTTTTAAAACTTCTTATAATTAATAATACTAAAAAAATCATGCCCAAACTGACTATAATAGATGCACCCACTGGCAGGTCATAATTATAAGAAATAAAAAGTCCGCCACAGCTTGCAAAGATAGAAATAGCAGTTGCTATAGAAATTAAATAAAAATAATTTCTACTAACAATAAGTGATGAGATAGCCGGTATTATCAGGTAAGAAAAAATCACCAAAATACCGGCTATTTTTATCGAATAAAGGTATAATAACGCCTAAAGATATAAAGGACCTAATATTTCCTTGCAGCTGATTTACTTTTTTTTCATAACGGCTTTCAATTTTATCAATTTTGTTTTGCATTTTATTTAATTGGCTTTGCAAAGTATTTATAGTATTTATCAGGCTATTTAACTGATCTTTTGATATTTCAACATTCTCTGCAAATGCTGAACCTGATGTACTAAAAAACATAAAACAGCTACAGGCAAAGCCTACTGTTAACAGCTTTGAAATATTTTTTTTAATTTTTTGTATATACTCCTCTTAATCCGAGTAAATTATATTTAATTTTTTTTGTATAATAATTAAATAAAAATCTAAATTAAATGTAAAGAATATTTTAGAATTTAATAGAATATGGAAAAAACAAAAAAATTAACAAAATCAGCTGAAAAGGTTCTTGGTATATTAAAAGACTTAACCAATGCATCCGCAGAAGAAATTTATGAACATATAAATAAAAATGCTGATAAAAAAGTTGGTTTAACAAGTATTTATAGGGCTTTAAAGCTATTGGAAGAAAATTTTCTGTTGGTGCCAGTTGTATTTAATGATGGTATCAGCAGATATCGTTTAAACACAGAAGAAAAACATCATCACCACTTTGTTTGCAAGGTATGTAATACAAAAAAAGTAATAGACTTTTGCCCCTATGAACTGGTAAGAAAAGAGCTTGGCGATGGCTACATTGTAAATTATCACATTTTTGAGCTTTTCGGAATTTGTAAGGACTGCAATGAAAACAAATAAGGAAAAAGGCATATTATATATTTGCCCAACTCCTCTGGGCAATCTGGAAGATATAACTCTCAGAGTACTAAATACTTTAAAGCAAGTTGATTATATAGCCTGCGAAGATACAAGAGTTACACAAAAACTGCTAAATCATTACAATATATCAACCAAATTATTTAGTTATCATAAATTTAATGAAAGACAAAAATCCAATAAAATAATTGAATTGCTCAATCAAGGAAGTGATATAGCTTTAGTCTCTGATGCAGGTACCCCTTTAATTAGTGATCCCGGAGCCGAACTGTTAAAACAAACATATCAAGATAATATCAAGGTAGTTCCGCTGCCCGGTGCTTGTGCTTTAATTACAGCTTTATCAGCTACTTATTTAGATAATTCTTTATTATTTATTTTTATAGGTTTTTTACCTAAATCAAATACAGAAAAAGAGAATATATTAAATAAATATAAAGATATAAATATTATTTTTTATGAATCACCTAACCGCTTGGTCAAATCTTTAGAAGATATTCACAATTTTATAGGTAATTGTAAAGTTACTGTTACAAGAGAATTAACTAAGATTTATGAAGAGTTCAAAACAGGTAAAGTTCAAGAACTAATTGACTATTATAAAAATAAACCACCCAAAGGAGAAATCACTGTTATTATTCACGCAATTAGTAATAATAATGATAATATTTTGAACATCCAAACTATAAAAGACATAAAATCCTTGCAAAAACAAGGATTTTCCACAAAAGAAATAAGTAAAATCTTATCAACCTTAAAGCCTCTATCAAAAAAAGACATATATAATATTACATTATCTTTAAAAAAAGACTAAACTTTAATAATTATGTTATGATAAAGTTTAAGTAGGGAAAAGATTTGGGTGAGCTATGGATATCAACTTTTTTAAAACAAAAAATTATAACTTATTTGATCAGATTCCGGATGCAGTTGTTATAGTTGATAAAAGCAACTTTAAAATAACATACTGGAATAAAAAAGCTAAAGAATACCTGGGTTTTATTAATAAAAATATTGTAGGCAAGGATGTTTCTTTAATTTTGACTTCCGAGATTGTAGAAATTATTACAAATACTCAAAAAAATTACAATCAAATTATCTCGTTGCCGGTAAGCGATAAAGATAAAATATACTTGGAAATATCTGTATTAAATGAAGAAGGTAATGATAATATTATTCTATGCCTAAGAAATGTATCGCAAAGGCAGGAAATATTCGACAACTTTATACAAGAATACAAGCGTTTATCTAAAATAGATAAAAATAAAAACCTGTTTTTCACAAATGCCTCTAACGATATAAAATCTCCGTTACAGTCTATTATTGGTTTTTCTCAAGCACTCTTGGATGGTATAGGTGGCGAACTCTCAGAAAAACAATACAAATACCTTTCTATAATATCTAAAAACTCTAATAATTTACTGGATTTAATGACAAATATTATTGATTTATCTGCAATTGATGTAGATAAATTTAATATAGATGAAAAGCATTTTGATGTTATAGAGATGCTAAATTCTCTTTTAGAAGTGTTTAATGATAAAATAACGGAAAAAAATCTGGAATTGGAAGTAGAATTTGTAGATATTATAAAAAGAAATATTTATACGGATGAAAATATTTTTAGAAAGCTAATAATAAATTTATTATCAAATGCCATAAAATTTACGGATTCCGGCACTATCGCAATCAAGGCTTTTCACCCTGACACAGAATTTTTAAAGTATCAATGTGTTAGAATACCTAAAGGCTTTTCTGATAATTCATTTTTAATGTTTTCAATAGTTGATACCGGCATAGGAATTGAAGAAAATAACCTTAATATTATTTTTGATGAGTATGCTAATTTTGAAAAAAATTATCTGAACAAAAAATACGGCGGTACAGGTTTAAGCTTGTCAATATCCAGAAAACTGGCAGAAAAGCTCAATGGAGTTATTTGGGTAGAAAGCGAACCGGGTAAAGGCTCAAGCTTTAATTTTATAATTCCTATAGAAAAACAAAGTGAGCACGAAGATTTTTCGCTAGATAAAGTTGATCCGTCTACCAGTCTGGCAGAGTTGCAATGGTAAGTTAATCTCATTCCAAAGAGTAATCAACAGGCTATGGCCAAATTATTAAAGCTCCTTATTTAATGAAACTAAGAGCCTGTCTGGTTAAAAAAAATAAAAGCTGGTTATATCAGGCTCATTTACGGACTGCGATGTTAAAGCTGAAGCGACTTGCCTGGCAAGGCGATGCAAGCTTTAACAAGATAGCTTCTAAAAGAAGAGGCTTTGGATATAGAAACTGGCTAAATTTTGAGTATCGTATATACGGAGAATGCAATCCTTAATTAAATTTTACAAAAATCTATTTTGAACCAACCCCGATTTTTAAAATGTCCTGTGTTAATATATTCATATATACTAACTGAAAAGGGTTATGTTTAATATTTCTAAAGTAAAACGAAGTGTTAGCAGGTTTCTTAGTAATCGGATTGTTGAAAGTTTTCTTTTAACTCTCATATTGTTAAATATCTTGGCTTTTATTCTGGAATCCGATAAGTACCTGTTTAAAGTTGCTAATAGCTACTTTTTTTATTTTGAAATATTTTCTATATCAATATTTACCATTGAATATCTGCTTAGGTTGTTTACCATAAGGAAGTGGGTCAGTTTTTTCAGGCCGCTTTTACTACTTGACTTGATTGTAATTTTGCCGTTCTATTTGTCTTTTATGACTACAGATTTAAGATTTTTAAGGGCATTTAGAATAATTAGAGTTTTTAGAATCCTAAAAATTGCGCGATACGTGACTTCCGTAAGAAGATTATATAAAATATTTGCTTCTAAAAAAGAAGAGTTACTTATTACGTGTTTGTTTTTGATTATATCTGTTGTTGTAGCTTCTTCCTTGATGTATCTGGTTGAAGGAAAGCAACAAGAAGCATTTTCAAGCATTCCAAATGCAATGTGGTGGTGTGTTGTAACATTTACTACGGTTGGTTACGGCGATACTTATCCTGTTACGCCTTTAGGTAAAATACTGGCAGCTGTTGTTGCTATTCTTGGTATTGCATTGTACGGCATATTAACAAGCATATTAGGCTCCGCATTTTTAGATGAAATTGAAAGAAATAAGCAAAAAAACAGTAATTTATAAATCTAAAGCGGGTTCTTAATGCCAGTTTTTCCAGCCTTCAAGATAATAATCAAGCACTACGGGATTGTTCAATGAACTTGGCTTGATATCTTTGACTTTTGAATCTTTTGGGAAAACAAATAAAGTTTTTAAAATCTCGTTGGTGAGATATTTTGTTTCTTTGCTCAGGTTTATTTTATTTAAATCGGGTTTCCAGTTTAGCGCAATGTTAAAGCCCCAGTCTCCAAACGAGGGAATATAAGCGTGATAAGGATATATATATTTAAATCCGCTGCTTTTTATTGTTTGGTTGATGCACCAAAAGGCTTTGGGTGCAAAAAACGGGCTTGTTGACTGGGTTACAAAAATTCCTGTTTTACCTAGCTTTTTATTTACCAGTTTATAAAATTCTTTGCTGTAGATTCTGGCTATTGATGTATTGTTTGGGTCGGGTAAATCCGCTATTATTACATCAAACAAGGAGTTATTGCTCTCTAAGAATTTGAATGCATCTGTATTTATGATTTTTACTTTTGGATTATTAAAACTATTATTGTTTAGTTTTTTTAGTAAGTTATTGTTTAAGGCTAGATTTGTTATAAAAGGGTCCAGGTCAACCAGTACTATTTCTTTTATTTCAGGATATTTTAACAATTCTCTCGCTACCAGACCGTCACCACCGCCCAGGATAAGAACTTTTTCCTTGTGCGGAATAATATTTAAAGGAATATGCACAAGGGACTCGTGATATCTGTGCTCGTCTACGGATGAAAACTGTAGGTTTCCGTCCAAGAAGAGCCTTACATCGTCTTTGTACTTGGTTAGAATGACTTTTTGGTACTTGCTTTGTTTGGAAAGTATTATTCTGTCCGCGTAGATTGCACTTTCCCAGCCGAAAATGATCTTTTGCGAAAAAATTATGCCTATTAACAAGACTACAGCCATTGATGAGATTTTGTATGAAAGAGTTTTAGTTGTTTTGATTTCCAGTTTGTCTTTGAACCACCAAATGTTAAGGCCAGCTATCACAAGATTGATCAATCCGGCGATAAGCGAGGTGTTAAATATACCGAAAAATGGCAGTAAGAAAAAAGGAAAAAGCACGGTTGCTATTAATGCACCAAAGTAGTCAACTGATAAAACATTAGATATATTTATTTGGAGGGGATAGTGTTTTTCCATTATTCTAGTTAAAAGCGGGACTTCCAGTCCTATAAGAATACCTATTGCAAAAACCAGGGTTATCATTATTGGGTAGTAAATATCTGTGAAAGCAAAAGCGGCATACAAAATCGGGACGCATAGTCCGCCTATTAGCCCCAGCCAGATCTCTACAATGATAAAGTTTTTTATCAGATTGTTTTTTATTAGCCTTGACAAATAAGTACCAAAGCCCATTGCTGTCATTGCAAGGCCTATAGTTAAGGAAAACTGTCTTATGCTGTCGCCTAAAAAGTATGAAGATATACTGCCTATTAGCAGTTCGTATATTATAGTGCATAGCCCTACTACCATTACTGATATTAGAAGGATTAATATTTCAAAGTTTTTGTTTTTGATCATTTATGTACCTGTCTCCACCTTATTTCCCACTATGAATACCACCACCACGCCTGTTAAGGCTTCTTACATCTCGCTCATGATAAAAATCAGGTGAACCAAAATAAAAAAATGAAGCACTATGATAGCGATTGCCATAAGCCGGGTAGCCCCAGCCGTTTTGACTCTCAACCATAGCCCAAAAGAATAGTCCACCAAGTACCATAAGAAATATTGCATACTCTTTAGTAAAAAAAATCATTTTGTTTATTCCACTCTTTAATCAATGTTTTCTGCTATTACTGCTCTGTTTGCCATTATTAATAAAATTACACCTGCAATAATAGAAAAAATACTAAGCATAACATAAGGAACATTACTAGCCTTCTGGGCAGATATGGAATAAGTAATGTTCCCTACCTGTCTGGGATTGGATTCTGACTCATTATACAGCTTAATATAATAAGTACCCGGCTTTTTTAGGTTTATAACAGTACTATAACTTGTCTTATTCTCATACCAAGTACCATCTGAATCACGACCTGTCTCTCTGTATAACTCTTTACCGAAGCCAAACAAGTATTCTTTGTTTTTATCAAGCACTTCTCCGCTTAAATAGCACCAATTTCCATAATTATAGATTTTTTGACTTGCTTTAATTTTAAAAAGAGAATTAGTTGTAGTTGTCTCAATCGGACCGACTATTGTGATTTCATCATTGGTAAAAGTATCGGAATCTATCGTAAATATAGATTTACCGGCAAAAATACCCATAAAAAAACAAATTGCAGCAAAAACAATTAGGGTAACTGCGTACTTATTGAGCTTTTTATTATTTTTTAAACGAGAAGTTTTTTTCTTACTTGCCACCACGATATCCACCGCTCCTTACCCTGCGGTTTCCGTTTATACTGCCTGTTCTGTTGCTTCTGGGATAGTCTCTGGAATAACCTCTGTCATAGTCATCATAATATCTTCGACCTCCAAATGGTGAACCACCCCAGAAAAAGAAAGTACTATGGCCTCCATGTGATCTGTGATAGTGACCGTGGCTGTCGTAATATCCTCTTCGGGGGCTGCAAGAACCCATTATCAAAAGTAAAAAGATAACTACGACAATTACGGTTAATATTATCTTTTTTTTGTTATCTTCCATTAGTTTTACCCTATAACGCTAAAATCAACTATAAACAAGTAAACAATCGCAATTGAAATTACTGTTACAGCCTCTAACACGCCTACTGTAATATTACCTTGCTTTAAAGCATCGTTTAGTTTGATTTTAGGAATTAATATTTTGTCAAACATAACCCTTGCAGTCGGTAACAGGATAATTCCGGCTAAAACCTCTATACCAAAGTTACTTAAGTCAGCAACCCATTTTGTAAAATCACCGGAAACTCCTTTTAATAATATTATACTCAATGCGATCAGGGTTCCGCCAAAAGCAACACCTACAGCTACATTGTCTTTTTCTATTTCATCATGAATGCAGCATGGCAAAAGAAGATTGTAGATTTTTGAAAAAAGAATCAACGCAAGCTGACCCAGTGCAAAGAATGCTATTGCTGAAATAATACCGCCGCCTTGGCCTGAAATTGATCCGCCGATGATTAAACCGGATGCTAAAAATGAACCAAATACAACAGCTGCGGTTCCTACGTTTTTATCTTCTACAATTTCTTTTGTTATACAGAATTTGGGTAATATAAGCTTGTCATTAATGAATTTGGAAATATTAAGAAG
Organism: Candidatus Gastranaerophilales bacterium; assembly: GCA_028282645.1. Classification (GTDB taxonomy): domain Bacteria; phylum Cyanobacteriota; class Vampirovibrionia; order Gastranaerophilales; family JANQFW01; genus JANQFW01. The sequence goes on along the minus strand of JANQHM010000036.1, from coordinate 22,539 downwards.
TACAATACCCAGGACTGAATAGTATCCAAAGTCAACAAGGTCTTTTATAAAATCACCTGCTGAACCTATGCTGGCACCTGCAATAATTGCAACAATTGCTATAAAATATCCTGCTACGCTTACCCCTACCGCCAGATTATTATTTTTTATCTGATCTCTGGGATTATAAGGAACAATTAAGTAGTATATTACTTGTGCCAATAAAATTATTATGAAAGATAGTACAAGAAAAATTAAACTTGAACTAATTAATCCTATGTTTTGCATTTTTTATCCTTTTCTACTTCGTCTTTCTATATTTATTCTGGTTCAAAACTAAGGAAGTAACAAAAATTTCTTTTGTATCTACCCCCTGTTCCCTATCAAGGGTGATTTCATGTTTTGGGCTCGCTTTCCTGTCGGCTTTGCCGATTCGCTTGCCTTTTATTTTTTAAGTAAGAATTTTTATAATATCCTTAAAATGAGTTTGCATATAGGGGGATTTGCAATTAATCCCCCTATATAATAATTTATATTATCAGCTGTCTAATGAATATATTGTAACTCTGGATGGGCTGATGTATTGTCCCCAGCTTACCTCTATAGAGCCATCCCAGTCCTCAACGCTTATAAAATATTCTTCTTCTTCATCTTCAAATTCCCAGTAGTAGAATTCTTCCGCTCTTGACTCATCGCAATTTTTTGCATATACAGCATCATCTGAATCATCGTAGTTATATTTTTGGTTATTGTAGAAAATAAAACCTTCTTCGTCATCATCTATTCTTCTAAGATCAGATTTTGTTATGCCTAGGTCGGAAAGCTTTAATTTTTCAAGGCTCAAAGTCAGTTCAAGCTCGTCATCCTGCTCTACGGTGAGCCATACTTTTTTATCGCCGGCATCGCATTCAAGCTCATACCACTCATAATTACCCTGATAGTATTTGTGTTTAGCAAGAATTTTAAGATCAAAATCCTTCATATCAGGTCCTACGTGATTAATTTTAATCACAGCACCCGGCATTATTTTTAGTATTTCTTGTTCCTTGCTGCTGTAAGCGGACATATCAAGCTCTTGTCTTTGCTCTGAATACTTGGGTTTCCAGATAAAATATAGTATAACACCGAGGATTATTAGTAAAATTAAGGCTGAAATCATTTTTTATAAAACTCCTTTGGTACTTAAGGTCGAACGAGTCGGCAATGCTGACGGAAAGCCAGACCGAAAAAGAATTTTTACCTATGAGGGGTTGGGGTGGATAAAAAATTTTTTCTTTTTATCCATTAACTTATTGAGTCATACCTAATTTCTTTTTCATTTCTTCTAAAGAAGCGGATGCATTAGGATGAGCACCTGATGAAAGAGCTTTATCTATTTCATTATCAATACTGGTGTCTATACTTCCAACATCCTCGTAAGCTTGTGATAATGATTCATCTTCATCAACTCTTTCTTTCATTCTTTCAAGCATAGTTATTGTTCCGTTTGAGTCAATTTTTGCAAGGTGCTTGTTAATCTTTTTAGAAGCTTTTGCTGTTTTAGCTCTTGCTTTTAGGATTGTCATTTCACCTTCCCACGAGTTTATTTGGGCTTTTAATTTTTTAATTTTAGATTCAAGATTTGAAATTAACTGTTCTTGATTTTGAATATCTGCTGCTAGTCTTGTAGCTTGCTGCATAGATTCTTCTTTTTTATTTAGGGCTTCTGTTGCAAGCCTTTCTGCCTCCACAAGTTCCATATTACCTTGCTGTGCTTTTTGAAGTAAAAGCATAGCTTTTTTTTCATAATCTGCTGCTTGGTCTTTTGCTTCTTTTAATCTTTTTTGATTACCTATTAATGTAGCTTTAACTTCGGCAAGTGCTTGTAAGCTTGAACTTAAATCACTTTTTAAATCTCTTATACCTTGTTCCGCCATTTTAATAGGATCCTGAAATTTATCAATAGCCGCATTAGTTTCTGCTTGTGCGGTTTTAAACAATCTTTTTAATGAATCAAACATATTATGTTACCTCTCCTTATTAATTATTTTTTAATTTACTTAAGCTAAGATAAGAAAGGTGATGACCATCACCAAAATTTTTATTACATATTTATCTTGCAAATGCTAAAAATTCAGAAGAAAATTCAGCCATTGCTATGGTTAATGAATCAATTGATCCTTCTAATTCATTTAAGTCTAAGTTTTCCAGTCTTAGAGTATCTCTGAATATTATTTTGTCACCCTCTTCATCAATGACAAAAGCGCCATGAACCAGGTCACGATTCATCTGTAGTAATCTTAGGAGAACTTTTGAATCATTTTTATCTTTTAATTTAAAAATAAATTGCTCTATAACCAAAATAGAGTCTTCGCAGTCAATAATAAGGTTTTTAATGCCCTTTGACTCATCATTGATTATAAAAAGGCTCTCTTCAGTGTCTTTTTCAGTTATTTCATAACCTAATTCGTAAATGTAATTCTCTACCATATTACAGTATTCATTCATTTTTTCTCTCCCATAAATGTTTATTATAACTTTTATTATACTACTACTTTATAAATATGTTTAATAGTCTTTTTTTACAAACTATTAAACATTTACAACATTATTATTACTTTCTACTATATTTCTTGCACATGCGATTCTCTTAAAAAGATGCGGATGAGTTGCAAAATATTCAGATAATTCGCTCCAAATGCCGTTATCGTCCTTAGCATTTTCAAGATATTCATCAAGGTTAAGCCTTTTATAAATGCCTTTGCCCGCACAAAGCAAAGATAAGCCTTTAACAGCACCTTCCGGTACAAGATGAGTACTTATTATATCACAAGTCCGCTCACAAGCTCTTGAATAGGCAACCCCTAATAATGGAGTAAGAATGGTAGGTGATAATGCCATATGTTTGAATACGTGATCGCGCTTTACATGAACTAGCTCATGGGCTATTATAAACTTTAATGCATCCATGCCATCTTTATCTTGGTATGCAATCTCTAGCACATCAGAGTATATTATAACAAAATCTCTGCTTATAAACTTAGAAGCAGCAGCGTTTAACAATCCACCCGATTCTAACAAATAAAAATCCGGCATTTTATTCATTCCAAGCTTTAGCGTTAATTCTTGAGCCATTTCAAATACTTCAGGGTATTGTTTTTGGGATAATTTAACCGCATTTCCCTGAATATAGCCTAAGAAAAATCCTTGCATTATCAAGCCGAATAAAGCAAAAAGAATTATATAGAATATAAATACAATGCTAATAATTGACAGCAAAATTACTGCAATATTAAGAGCCAGAATAATTGCAAAATAAACTTTTTCTTTTGTCGTAACAAGATCACTAAGACTGATAGGCTTTTTTGTGCTTTCAACAAAATTTTCTACAGTAGTCATAGTTAGATAATTCCTTTCTTTTATTTCAATATTATTTATATGTTTAATTCAAGCATAATATTGTATAAAACAAATCATTTTCGTAGGTTATTTGTGAATTTGAAAAGAAAAAATCAAATATGACATATATTTCTATTATTTAATAGAAAAAAACTCTATAAATTCCGCTTTTTTTATATTAAGTAAAAATTAAAGACAATTGACAATAATAATTTTTGCTTATAAAGGTTATAAATAGGCACACTTATGTCATCATAACAATTAAAAAATATCCATTTTTACGATAGCTTTTTATAAGGTTTACATTTATCTTAAAACAGGTGAAGTTGATAGGATTAAGCAGGATGGATATGAAAAAAATATTTTAGAGATAGTATAGCATTAAGCTTAACATAGAAAGAAAAAAAATAATGATTAAAAAAATACTTTTAACAAGTATACTAATTATATTTATTTTGACAAATACTTCATCGGCATATGAATATAAAGAAAAAAACTTTGAACACCTTAATGATTCTCTAAAAGGTATAAGTAAAAATCAGATTAAGCAACACTTGCAGCTTTATCGGAGATACGTTCAAAAAATCAATGAACTAAATAAAAAGCTTAAAAAAGCTGTGAAGCAAAATGCAAATCCAACCTTCTCCGAATATAGAGCAATAAATAGCGCAATGGCTTTTGCTCATAATGGCGCGGTATTACACGAATTATATTTTTCTAATTTGAGTTCTAAAAATACAAAACCGTCTAAAGAATTACTGAGCAAAATAAATAAAGACTTTGGCTCTTATGAAAATTATTTGGGTGACTTAATAGCAAGCGGTAAATCAGCTCGCTCCGGGTGGGCTATAAGTGCATATAATACTATAAACGGTAAGTTACAAAATTTTACAGTTGATGAGCATGATTTGCATATTCCAATTGGAATAAAGCCTATTCTTGTTTTGGACTTGTGGGAGCATGCCTATATGATTGATTATGGGATTAATAAAAATTCTTATATTGAGGCTTTTATTGAAAATATTGATTGGAATGTAGTTTCTGAACGTTATAGATCTGCTATTGGAGGACCTTAATAAATAAAAAAAATGCCGGAAGGTACAGCATTTTATAGAAAGCATCTTTCAGATGCCTGTAAAGCTACTATTATAGTATTGAACAGGTAGGTATAAGCTTTAAAATTTCAAAATAGCCTATTTTCAGTTCAAAAATAAATAATAATTGGTATTTATTTTATGTACCAATAAGTTTGCTATTGCAGCATTTTAATATAATTTGGTATTTTGTAGCTGGTTTTATGTAGTTTATAGTATAGGAGAAAAAATGAAAATTAACCCTTCTATGGTCGGTTTTAGTGGAAGAAGAGATGGAATTAAAAAAAATAACACTTTAATAACTATAGAGACGTAAGTTGTTAAAGATGCAATAAATGTAAGAGCCTGTCTGGTTAAAAAATAAAAGCTGGTTATATCAATAATAAAGGCTCATTTACGGTAAAGCTGAAGCGGCTTGCCTGGCAAGGCGATACAAGCTTTAACAAGACAGCTTCTAATTTTTTATGAAGTTTTGCTAAGAAGAAAAATAAATTATTTATCAATTTTATTTAATAAAGCTCTTTCCATATATAGTAGTTGCCATTGAATATACATGTGGACTAATAACGTTTTTGCTTAGTGATTTTTTTTATAATTTAAAGAGCTTTGTGGTTTCTATTTTTTTAAAAAAGCAATAAATAAAAGAAAAAAATGAATTTTAAGGTTAAAATTATTAATAAATTAGAAAAGCTATAACACACTATATATAGTGGTACTGATTTTGTTGAGCTTTGCCTGACTAATATTTAATTTTACTTATTTTGATTTATTTTAGCTAAAAGGCTATTGCTAAAACTTAGAAAATCATTATAATCTAAATAGATTAGCAAAGGAGGTTTTTGATGAATAAAGAGGAATTAGTAAAAGAAATTTCAAAAAAAGCTAGAGTATCTCAAAAACAAGCTTCCGAGATTTTAACTATCACTTTAGAAACTATTGAAAAGACAGTATCTAAAGGTAAAAAAGTTACATTAGTAGGTTTTGGTACATTTGAATCTCGTAAGCGTGCAGCAAGAACAGGAAGAAATCCTCAAACCGGTGAAGAAATTAAAATACCGGAAAAAACCGTACCTGTATTCTCAGCAGGTAAAAAATTCAAAGAGATAGTTAACAAAAAATAGTTGAGTTCAAAAAATTAGAAAAAGAAAGAAATGGATTGCTTAATGTAATCTTTTTCTTTTTTTAATATAACTTAACTATTTTTCGCTTTGTAAAGAAATAAATAATCATATAGATAAACGCAGACTTTTATTTATTATTAAGTATAATAATATATATAATAAATTTTATTAAACGGTTTACTTTAAACGGAGTAGTCTTTAATTATGAAAAGATCTCTTTTATTTATATTTTTTTTCATGGCGCAGTTCTTGCTTATATCAAATGCTAATAATCTTAATGTATTAGACGCAAAAAATCCAATCGGAATAATGTCAAAAGTAAGTAAATATGCAGTGATTAAAGGCATAGTTTCAGACGTTGACGTCTCAGAGCGATCAAAAGTTATATTTTTAAACTTTGGTAATAACTATAATACTTCATTTAGTGCTGTTATTTACGAAAATAAACTTCCTGCTTTTGCAATGGCAGGTGTTAATGATCCGGCAGGCTACTATAAAAATAAAACCGTTAAGCTGGAAGGCTTTGTCAGAATGATTAATGGCAAACCGGAAATAGTGATTGAGTCTCCCAGCCAAATAAAAATTATAGACGATAATATTAAATTAAGTCGTTTACACTAACTAAAAAATACTTTTTGAAAATCAGAATAAATGAGTATTCTAAATAAAATTATTGATCATAAAAAACAAGAAGTTGAAAAACTAAAAGCAGGTCTAGTTTTAGATAAACTAAAAGAAAACTGTTTGGCGTGCGAACCTGTTATCAGTTTTGAAAAAAAACTGGAAAGTTACAAAAAAAATAATTCTATAGCTTTAATAGCCGAAGTAAAAAAGGCCTCGCCTTCTAAAGGCTTAATACGCCAAAATTTTAATCCTGTTCAAATAGCTAAAGATTATGAAAATAACGGCGCGTGTGCTATTTCTGTGTTAACTGATGAAAAATTTTTTCAAGGCAGTATCGAATATTTGAAACAAGTCCGAGAAGCTGTTAATATACCTCTGCTTCGTAAAGATTTTATTATAGACCCTTTTCAAATATATCAAACAAGACTTATGAAAGCTGATATTATCTTGTTAATAGTTTCTGCACTTGGAAAGGAAACAACAACAGAGTTTTATAATCTATCTAGGCATATAGGACTAGATGTAATGGTAGAAGTCCATGATCAGCAGGAATTTGACTTTACAGTGGAGCTGGGCGCACCTATTATTGGTATTAACAATAGAAACTTAAAGACTTTTGAGGTTTCAATAGATAATACGGTTAATTTGATAAAAAATAGAGACATCAGCGATAGGTATATTATAAGTGAATCGGGTATCTTTACTGATAATGACGTTAGTTATTTACAAAGCAATAAAGTTTCCGGTGTTCTCGTGGGTGAAAGTCTTATGCGCAAAGATGATATAGCTAAAGCTGTCCGAGATTTAATGTCATACTAATTAAAAAATAAGGTGATGGTCATCACCTTTCTTATGTCATCGCTGTAAGTTTTGATATAGCTTGAGTTTACTTGTAAGCATCAGTACTCAACTGATCACTACCAAAAATAAAAAAAAGTTTAAAGAAGTATTTTTTACCACAAGTTTACTTGCACTTTGGTATATATTTCAGCCAATATTTAACGGGATTTATCGGAGTACCATTTATATACAAGCCAAAATGCAAATGCGGTCCTGTTGAAAACCCGGTAGTACCTACTTCACCTATTTCTTGATCAGCAGTTACAATATCACCCTGTTTTACATATATTTTTTTCATATGTATATAAAGAGAAACAAGTCCCTGGCCATGATCAATTACAACGGTATTGCCGTGTAAACGAAATCTTTGCGCCAAAATAACTTGTCCTTTGGTTATAGTATTAATAATTTGTCCTGAAGGAGCCTTTATATCAATACCCTTATGGTAATTACCCGTAGGCTTACCGTTATGGTATCTTAAAAGTCCGTATTTTGATGCCAGGCAACCTTTTGTGGGAGAATTAAAAGGTATATCATTCCAATATGCTATATTGCTTATTACTTTTTTAGCATTTGCTATAAGTTTTAACTCTTTATTATCCGCAGAAAGGGAACTTTTTTTACCTGATATTCTTATATTTTGTATAGGAAAGTTTGACTTTGCCACTGTCAGATTAAATTGTTTCTCCAGTTTGCTGTCCTTATCTCTTATCAACAGATAATGAACACCGGTTTTTTCGATTGCGCTTATACCTAATAGTGCTTTATAGCTATTTTTTCCTTTTTTATAAATTTTATATTTTTTACCTTTAAAAAAATATATAGGATTTGTTAAAGGAGTATCTGATTTTATATTTATAACAAGTGTTTCACCCTGGTTTACTTCTAAGGAAGGTAATATTTCTATATTAATATTTTTATTTATGTTTGTTGTATAGCCGCATAGCAATATTGAAAATGCTGACAGACCAACTAAAAGTTTAAATATCTTCAATACATTTCCTCCTCCGAAATTATACTTCTTTACTTTTATCATATCATATTAAGGTGGCTTAGCTCTGAATTAGTAAACAGAGAATATTTTTGCTAGACTAGATTTATACTAACTCAAAAATACTTTTCAGATTATTTAAGCGTGTTAAAGCTGATAAAATAAGCTATTATCTGAATTACGCAGCGGGAGCGTTAAAAAGTGAAATTGTCAATTTTACTTTTTATAAGCTCATTTTAAAAGAGAAATCTGAAACTTAGTTGAGTACCAGTATATTTATACGTTTATAAGCTTATAGAGAATTTTTTATGCCGGAAACAACATTTTTACTGGAAATATCATTAATTTTTATCTTAGCTACAGTAGCAAGTGCAATATTAAGCAAGTTTAAGCAACCATTGATAGCAGCTCATATTTTAACGGGTATAATACTCGGACCGCACGTTCTGGGATTGGTTAATAACATGAAAGCAATACACCAACTCTCGGAAATAGGCGTAATAGCTTTGCTTTTTACTTTAGGCCTTGAATTTAGCTTTGATAAATTTAACAAGGTTAAAGATATAGCAATACTTAGTGGCATATCTCAAATTCTTTTAACAATTTTAACAGTATTTGTAGTTGCTAAACTATGCAGTTTTAATACGGCACAATGTTTTTTATTAGGCTGTATAGTGGCATTAAGCAGTACAATTATAGTTCTGAAAAGTTTAACAGACTGTGCCCAGCTTGAATCAATACACGGAAGAATAATACTGGGTATGCTTATCATACAGGATTTAAGCTTAATACCTATTATGATTATACTTCCTCAAATTAATTCATCAGGAGATATATTTATCCCCTTGCTTTTTGCTCTTTTAAAAGCGGGTGTATTTTTGTTATTGGCAATTTTGGCAAGTATAAAATTTATTCCGTTTGTGATGAATTTTATTGCTTCAACCAGCAAGGAAGCCTTAATTCTTTCTTCTGTCGGTATAGCCTTATCAACTGCAATAGTAGCCAGTAAATTTGGAGTATCTTTGGCGCTGGGAGCATTTATCGCAGGATTATCATTAAGTATTACAGCACACAGTAAGCAGGTTATTGCCGAGATTATACCGTTTAGAGATGTTTTTGCAATGGTATTTTTTGTATCTATCGGCATGTTGATGGATCTTCAGTACTTTATGGCTAATATTATATCAGTAATGCTTATTGTAGCCGGGATTATTTTTATAAAATCCATAATTTGTTTTATGGTTGTGTACTTTGCAAGATACCCGGGACAGACATCTTTATGGACAGCTTTATCAATGTTTCAAATAGGAGAATTTTCTTTTATTTTGGCGCAAATGGGTAGAGACGAAGATATTATTTCTTCTGATTTATACTCTTTGATAATAATTTCTTCCCTAATAACTATGTTGCTGACTCCTTTTGTGATCAGAAGCATTCCTGATATAGTTTATAAGCTTAATTCCATTAAATTATGGAATAAATATTTTAGAGGCAAGGTCAAGGTCTTAACCGAAGATTCTGCTATAAAAGGTCACGTGATTATATGCGGATACGGTCCCATTGGCAGGAATATTGCCAAGATACTTAAGCTTAACTGTGAAAAATTTCTTGTTATAGAGCTTAATAATAAAACCGTAAAAGAATTAAAAGCAAAAAAGATCCCTGTAATATATGGTGACGCTACGCATAAATCCATATTGAAACATGCCGGCGTTGAAACAGCAAGGGTTCTTGTTATTACCCTGCCTGATAATAAAAGCGCTGAAATAACAATAAGCAATGCCAGAAAACAAAGTGAAGATCTATATATAATTGTAAGGGCAAGGTACCAAAACGAGATCGATAAGCTTTATCAGGCAGGTGCAAATATTGTTATATATGAAGAATACGAGACAAGTATTTCTTTTATTGACAATGTTTTATTCCACTTGGATTATAACTGCGAGGAGATTGAGTCTGTTTCTCAATTGATACGTGCTAATAAGTGTCAATTATTGCAGGAAGGCTATCGTAAACAAGATTTTGCGTCCGGCAGAATGAGTATATTTTTAAATAATGAGATTGAGTGGGTAAAAGTACTTGCCAAAAGCCAATTTATAGGTAAACAAATAAAAGAAACCAATCTTAGAACTCTTACCGGGGCTTCTATAGTTTCTATAATAAAGAAAAATAAAAATATCCCTAACCCGTCACCCGAAACAGTTATAGAAAGAGGTGATATATTAATTGCACTTGGATCAACCGAGCAATTAAAGATTTTAAGGGATATTGTGAACTAAGCTATACTAACTTAAAAATACTTTTGAAAAGTAAAAAAATTTGTATATTATTTAATTTCTTAATAAAATAATAATTATTCTGATGAATAATCTGAAAAGTATTTTAAAGATAGTATAAATCGGAAGAGGTACAAATGAGTAATAAAAATATATTTGGTGTTATATTAGCAGGCGGAAGCGGTAGCAGACTTTGGCCATTAAGCAGAGAAATGCACCCTAAGCAATTATTAAGATTAAATAATGAATATACATTGTTTCAATCTACATTTAACAGATTATCAAACGTTGTTAAGCCTGAAAATATTTTAACTATTACTAATGTTAAACATTCTCCGGAAATAAAAATACAAATTGATGAATTGAAAAATGATTTAAAGGTTTCTAAAGATATAAAAGTTCTAATTGAGCCGCTAGGAAGAAATACTGCTCCTGCAATTGCTTTATCTGCATACTATATTCAAAAATTAATGACGGAACAAGACGACGATTCTGTAATATTTATTGCCCCTTCTGATCACTTAATTAAAGACAGAGCTAAATTTGAAGAAAATTTTCTCGAAGCTGTTAAGTTAGCAGAAAAAGGATATATTGCTACTTTCGGCGTAATCCCGGATAAGCCTGATACCGGCTATGGTTATATTAGCACTTGCAAGAAAGATGAAGTCTCTTCTATCTCTGATTCTGCGGTAAAAGTGAAAGAGTTTAAAGAAAAGCCTGATCTTGAAACTGCAAAAGAATATTGCAGGCTAGGTACTTATTTTTGGAACAGCGGTATGTTTATGTTTAAAGCTTCCACTATAATGAAAGAAATTAAAAAATATTGCCCCGAAATTATTAAAAATCTTGAAGAATCAAAGCTTAATGAGTCCGGGCCTACTATGAATTTTGAAGACTATGAGAAAATGACAAATATTTCCATTGATTATGCTGTAATGGAAAGGTCTGATTTAATAACATTATTGCCATTGATGTGCGACTGGAATGACCTTGGTTCCTGGCAGGCAATATATGAAACTTCTCCGAAAGATACCAAGAATAATAATATCTCCGGTAATGTTATTGATGTAGATAGCCAAGATTCTTTGATATATAGCACCTCCAGATTGGTTTCTACAATCGGACTTAAAGATACAGTGGTTATAGAAACTGAAGACGCTGTTTTGGTCTGTGATAAGAATAAAACTCAGGATGTTAAAAAAGTTTATGAAAAATTAAAACAAAATAATGATAATACTTATTTAGTCCATAAGACAGTTTACAGGCCCTGGGGCTATTACACTGTTTTAAACAGGGGGGATGGCTTTTTAACAAAACTAATACAAGTAAATAAAGGTGCAAAGCTAAGCTTACAACTGCATTATCACAGAAGTGAGCATTGGGTTGTATTATCCGGTGTGGCTAATGTTAGAAAAGATGACGAAATTTTTTTACTAAACCCGGGAGATAGCATAGATATTCCTTGTAATGTTAAGCATTGTCTTGAAAATCCAGGAAAAATCGACTTACAGATTATCGAGATACAAAAAGGCCAGTACCTTGAAGAAGATGATATCGTAAGGTTTGAAGATATTTACGGACGGACGTAACAAAAACTATCCCAACACAGCCTTGACAGACTCAAAAGCAATGTCTGTTAACTTTGTTATTTCTTCTTCTGTAATGACATAAGGCGGCATAAAATACAACATATTGCCCAGTGGCCTGATAAGTGCACCTCTTTTTAATCCTTCTTTATGGATTTGCAAGCTTAATTTTCTCTCAAAAGGAAATCCCTCTTTTGTATGCCTGTCTTTCACAAGCTCAATAGCTCCTATCATTCCAATATGCCTTATATCACCAACATTTTTTAATTCTTCAAATTTCTGTAATTCTGATTTTAATTTTTTAATTTTAGGTTGAATAGAATCAATAATATTTTCTTCTTCAAGTATTTTAAAATTCTCAACAGCAACGCTTGCGGCTAAAGGATTTCCAGTAAAACTATGGCCATGGAAAAAAGTTTTTAATGTTTCATAATCATCATAAAATGCTTGATAAATCTCTTCGCCTACAACTGTAACCGCTAATGGCAGATAACCTGCTGTTATGCCTTTAGCAAGACAAATAATATCAGGGGTTATTCCGGTATGCTCATAAGCAAACATTTTACCGGTCCTGCCAAAGCCCATTGCAACTTCGTCATCAATAAGCAATATATTATGTTTTTCACAGATTTTTTTGAGCCTAATAATATATTCCTTATCATAAATAATCATACCTCCCGCACCTTGAACAAGGGGTTCTATAATTATTCCTGCAACTTTATCCGCATTTTCTTCAAGTATTTTCTCAACAGAATTTAAGCATTCAAAGTTACAGCTGTCTTTTTGCTTATCACAAGGGCATCTGTAGCAATAAGGCGAATCCGCCTGAAAAATATCAAACAGCAAAGGCTTATAAATTTTATGATATAAATCCACACCACCAACAGAAACCGCACCTAATGTATCTCCGTGATATGAATTTTTAAGGGCTATAAACTTGTTTTTATCCGGATAATCTTTATGTACCCAGTATTGATAAGCCATTTTTAGTGCAACTTCAACGGCAGTAGAACCGTTATCAGAATAAAAAACCCTTGTAAAAGATGTATTCATCATCTTAATTAATCGCTCTGCAAGTTCAATAGCCGGGATATGAGAGCAACCCGCGAGCAATACGTGTTCTATTTTATCCAGTTGAAGTTTTATTGCATCATTTAATCTTTCATTAGAATGCCCGAGTGTATTGACCCACCAGGAAGATATGCCGTCTATGTATTTATTTCCTTTTAAGTCCCAAATATATATTCCTTTTCCCCTATCAATAATTAAAGGATCATCTTTTCCATAATCTTTCATCTGGGTAAAAGGATGCCAAACGTACTTTATATCTTTTTCTGCCCATTCTTTATAATACATATCCAGCATTTATCGTTCCTCTTTTTAATATATACTTACACCTTTATCAATTGTAAAGGTTTCAAACATTTCATACCCGGCAAAGTATTCATAAAAATCTATCTCTGTATTATAAATACCAAACACACTGGGCCCACTCCCAGACATTATAGCATTTAAACACCCGATACTTATTAATTTATTTTTAATTTCCTGTATTTGCTCATACATGCCAAGAGCTACCTTTTCCAGGTCATTACTTAAAAACAAAGCAATATTTTCTATATTATTGTCGTTAATAGCATTAATAATAAGGTCGGTATTTTGAAACTTAGGCCCGCCGACAACAAACTCCTCTTGCGCATTATGAGGAAAAAACAGCTCTGAATACTTGGTATAAATATCTTTAGTTGATAAGGATAAATCCTTAGGCTTAATAATTATTACGTTCATTTCGGGAGTAGAAACAGATTGTAAGCTTTCACCCCTGGAAGTAGCAAGCTTAGTACCGCCGTGTAAACAAAAATTAACATCAGATCCTATTTTTGCGGCTAGTTGTGACATATCATTTATTGATAAAGGTTTGTCATATAATTCATTCAAGCCTGTTAAAACACCGGCTGCGTTTGTACTCCCTCCGGCAAGCCCCGCAGCAACGGGAATTCTTTTCTCTATATTTATATTTATTCCTTGATTCTTTAAATTTGTTTCTTCAAAAAATATTTTTGCACTTTTATAACATAAATTATTTTCATCATAAGGTATATCAGGTTTATTACCATTAAGAGTTATATCATTAGTACCTTCCTGCTTTGTTATTGTTAAAAAATCATACAAGCTAACTGACTGCATCAAGCTTTTAATCTCATGATATCCATCAGGTCTTTTATTCAATACTTCAAGTGTTAAATTTATTTTAGCCGGGGTTTTTACCTTTACTTTTTCCATCCATAATCTCCTCTATAGCACAGGCAATCCTTTCAAAATCGTGCATAGATAATTTTTCTCCTCTGATTGATGAAGAAATACCTGCCTGTGACAGTGATTCATTAATTACGCTATTATCAAAACCAGAATTAACAAGTGCATTTTTAATTGTTTTTCTTCTCATTCTAAAGCTAGCTTGGATTACTCGTCTGAACAGCTTAGGATTCTTAAGCTCAATTGCGGGTTTTTCTCTAACTTTCAACTTAACCAAGGCAGAGTCAACCTTTGGTACCGGATAAAAAGACTTGGCAGGAACTTTTGCGATTAATTCCGGCTTGGTCCAGTAATTTACAAGAATAGATAACAGTCCATACTCCTTGGAAGCAGACATTTCATTAGCAATAATTCTTTGTGCCACTTCGTATTGAACCATTAATATTACTTCTTTAACCATTTTTCTGTTAGTGTGTTCAATCTCATCAATTTCTCCAAGCAAATGGACAATAATAGGACTAGTAATATAATAAGGTATATTTGCAATTATTTTTATTGGATTATCGGTTAATTCGCTTATATCAATCTTAAGAATGTCTTTATTTATGATTTTAATGTTTGAATAACTTAGCTTTTTCAGCTCTTCTATTGCATCTTCATCAATTTCTACAGCAAGAATTTTTGTCGCCACTTGGGCTATTTTTTCTGTTACAAAACCAATCCCGGGACCTACTTCTAATACTACATCGTCTTTGCTTAATGAGGATTCCTCAATAATTTTTTCAATTATATTTGGATCTACTAAAAAATTTTGTCCCAGTCGTTTTTTAGTTTTAAATTTTTTTGCCTTTTGTAAATAATTCAATTCTAATCCTCTTAGGCTATTATCTAAAATAATAATACTAAATAAAAAGAAATTATGCTAAGCTTTCAAACAACGTTAATTATTATTTTACTTTATTTGTGAATAAGTTGATAATACAATAAAATAAACTATTCTCTGAATTGCGAAGCGGGAGCGTTAAAAAGTGAAATGGTCAATTTTATTTTTTATAAGCTCATTCCAAAGAGAATTCTGAAATTTAATTTAGTACCAATATATAAATTAATATAAAAAAATGGAAAATTAAAATGCAGCAACTATTAGAAAAAAACAAAGAAAACCGTATGATAACTAATAAAAGTCAGCTGATGCAAATATTTTTCAGCGGTATAAAAAAGAAAACAGATTTTAAAATTGGCTTAGAATTTGAAAAACTTGGAATTGATAATAAAAAATTTATAGCAAAACCGTTTTTAGGAGAAAATGGAATTTTTGAATTTCTTAATAAATTTAAAAAAGAACAAAGCTTATCCTCACAAAACTCAGGTGAATATGTAAATAATATCAATTATAAAGACGGTATAATAACCATTGAACCTGGAAGTCAAGTTGAATATAGTATTAATCCCCGTAAAACAATAAAAGAATTAAATAAAATAGTTATAAACTATAATAAAGTTACAAATCAATTAGCTGAAGATATGGGTATAAAATGGATTGGGCTTGGTAATCAACCCGTATCTACATATAAAGATATTATTATAATTCCAAAAGATCGTTATAAAATAATGACAGAGTATCTGCCCGCTAAAGGCAGCAGACCTTTTGTTATGATGAGAGAAACAGCAGGCATTCAAGCAGCTTTTGACTTTAATTCAGAAAAAGATGCAATGAATAAGCTGCGATTGTCAGTCGGATTATCCCCTATAATCACGGCTATGTTTGCAAATTCTCCAATTAGAGAAGGCAAATTTTCAGGCTTTAAATCTTATAGGGCTTACGGATGGTTGGATACAGACGAAGACAGATGCGGCTTAATTTCTCCTGAGTTATTTAAAAACGATTTTTCTTTTGAGGCTTATACGGATATAATGCTTAACTTACCTATGATATTTCTTAATAAAGAAGGAAAATGGTTTAACATGAAAGGAATGCCTTTTAGAGAGTACTTAAAAAACGGATATAAAGACTATCATGCGACTATAGAAGACTGGCACTTACACTTAAGCTCATTTTTCCCTGATGTTCGGCTGAAAAATTACATAGAAGTAAGATGTACTGATTGCCAGAGAGAGAATTTAATACCTGCGGTTCCTGCTTTATGGAAAGGTCTGTTATACAATCAAAATGCTTTAGAGGCAGCTTGGGATTTAATTAAAAATTTGGACTGGAAAGATTATGCCGGTCTGAGACTTTCAGTACCTAAGCTTGGCTTAGAAGCTAAATGCAGGTATTTTAAAGTTGCGGATGTAGCAAAAGAGCTTGTTAATATTGCTATTTTATCTTTAAAAGAGCAGCAAAATAGTAATGGTCTTGATGAATCCATATATTTAGAAGAGTTAAGTGAACTTGTTGGCCAAGGCAAATCACCTGCTGATATTCTGATTAAGAATTGGAACGGCAGCTGGAGCAGGGATATTAGTAGATTAATAAATTATTCTTCTTTATAAAAATTAGGATTTGTTCGATATATAAAAAAATATAAATTAGTAATATATTTAGCCTTGGCAAAAGGTATCATTATTTTTTTTTATTATATATAAGTATTTTTATTTTCAAGTAATATAATTATTTCTATATTAACCACCCGGACTAGAAAGATTAATCCATGGATTGTTTTATGTATTTGAATTTAGGTCCATACTATAGATGGACGAAGAGATATGGAGGTTGGTTACATGGTTGACTACATTTCCAGTAGCAGTGGCGAAATAATTGGGAATAACGCCATAAAGCAAAATCAAGAATTACTGGGGATAGAAAGCAATAATAAGAAAAATCCCTACGCTCAGCAAGCAAAAGAGCTGATAGATGAAACAGACGTATCAGCCAAAGCTCTAGAAATGTATGAGCAAGAACAGGAGTATAAAAAGCTAAGAGGCTTTTTACTCGACTCCTTTTCCAATGACTTAAGCACCAGTGAATTGGTAAGTCTTATAAATCAGGGGAAATACGAAATTCCATCCGATAAATTAGCTGATATGCTTGCAGGGAACGATAATTTTTTAAGTGACATATTCGCACCGGAGCCGGAAGAACAATAAGTAATATGAACTAATGAATAATGACGCTGGAAGAGTTTCTTAATACCAATCTGGATGACGCTGGAGAACTAGACTTTGAAGAAGTACAAAAGATTTTCAACTCCGGGGTTTCTGCATACAGACATGGTGACATACACGAGTCATTATTTATATTTGACAGCATATTGGCCGAACACCCGGATTTACTGGAAGCCCTTATAAATAAGGGCAATGCTCATTTTAAACTACTGGAAATAGATAAGGCTATTGACTGCTGGCAAAAAGCAATAGAACAAGATCCAACACATATAAGGTGTTATATAAACTTAGGAAACGCATACTATCATGAAGGTGATCTAAAAAGAGCTATTGATTGTTGGCAAAAGGTTATCTCACTCTCTCCCGACCACCTGAATTCTATATTAAATCTTGGTGTAGCCTACGAAAATATGGGAGAGCTTGCTCAGGCTTTCAATTACTATGAAACATACTTAAAATATTGTAAAAAAGGTGCCTCTCAACTTGAGTACGTACGTCTTCATAAAAAAATAGCCTATTCAAAAAAAATTGCCGAACTAAATGCCAAGCTAGGAGTGAAATATCAAAAGCAAGGCCTGTTTAACCACGCCGCCAAAGCTTATTTAAAAGCATTGGAATATTATCCCAACTTGCCTAAAGTATTTTTAAATATGGGTAGCATTTGCTATAAAGCCAAAAAATATGATAAGGCAATTTCTTATTGGCTAAAAGCAGCCAGGCTAGACTCAGATCACTCTAATACCTATTGTAATTTAGCAGTAGCCTACGAAAAACTGGGAAAAATAGAAAAAGCCTACTGCATGTATAAGCGCTACCTTAAACTAATCACCCCGGAGAATGATGAATACGATGACGTAAACTTAAGAGCCGAATTCTTAAATGAAAAAGTATCCTCTAATCCCTCCCTGTCAGATAATATACTGAAAAACGCCGATAAACTATATAGCAATAAAAAATATGATAAAGCCCTATGGGAATACGAAAATTACTTAATACTCAGGCCCGAGCGGGAACCGGACTTTAAAAAGAGAATCGAGGAAATAAAAGGTTATTTAAACCCAATATTTAGCGCAGTAAATACTATACTAGAAATCGCAAATAAATGCTATGATGCCAATGACCTGGAAAAAGCATTTTATGCCTATAAAAGAGCATTTGAAATTTGTCCCGAAGGAGAAGTCTCTGATAAAATACAAAAAAGAGTTAACAGATGTGCTAGAATGTTATGTAGCGATAAATCTCAAAAAGAAAAAGATGCTCAATAAATTAAAAAATTTATTAATAAACTTTCATTTAGAATTCAAAAAGTTCTTCGCTTTAAGAATTCTGGGAAAAAAGTATGTAAGAAAAGGCAAATGTAATGCCTGCGGTCGTTGTTGTCGAGAAATTTACGTAAGGCACAGTAAAGCAATAATAAAAGATGAAGAACTCTTTAATAAACTCAAAAAACTTCATTTTTTTTATTCCTACTTAAAAGTTACAGGTAAAAACGAAACAGGACTAGTCTTTGAATGCACAAAGCTTGATAAAGAAAAAGGCATCTGTACCGCCTATAGCCGCAGGGCAGTTATTTGCCGCCAATACCCCCAGGAAGAAATATTTATGATGGGCGGTTTTGTTTCTGATGACTGTGGGTTTGAATTTATACCCATAGAATCTTTTGACAAGGTTCTTAATAAAATTAATAAGCAATATCAATCTGGCAAAAAGACCAAAGACTTTATTATAATGAGATAAAACTATCTGTCTGTACAAAAAAAATTTTGTTTATTCCTTTATCCTCTTTTGAGTCTCAGGATTAAATAATAAGCAATTATCAATATTAAAATTGATTGTACACTTTTCTCCCTGCAGAATATTAGCACCATAAGGCAGCTTAGCCGTTAATTGCTTATGATCAACTTCAAAGTGCACAAGCAACTCACTACCCAAGATTTCTATAAAGTTGGGCACTATCTCAATACGGTAAGACGATTCATCAAGCGTAAAAAATTCCGGCCGTATCGCAAGTACAACCTCTTTATCATTCAGGTTATTTTGCTTTATTGCTTCTGCTTGCTCATTATTCAGCTCGAATTTTAAATCTTTTATAATAAAATAATTATTTTTAACCATACCATTAATAAAATTAATGGCCGGTGAACCAATAAAGCTGGCCACGAACATATTCTCAGGATATTTATAAACTATCTCAGGCTTATCAATCTGCTGGATTATACCTTCGTGCAAGACTACAATGCGACTGCCCATTGTCATTGCTTCAACCTGGTCGTGGGTTACATAAACAACAGTTGTTTGCAGTTGATTGTGGAGCCTTTTTATTTCTGATCGCATATGGACTCTTAATTTAGCGTCAAGGTTTGATAAAGGTTCATCCATCAGAAATACTGACGGTTCTCTTACAATTGCCCTGCCCAGTGCGACTCTTTGTCTTTGTCCGCCGGATAGCTCCTTGGGTTTTCTCTTTAATAGTTTGTCTAAATCTAAAATTTTTGCGGCCTGATTAACTTTTTCCTCTATTTCAGATTTGGGTGTTTTTCTCATCTTCAACCCAAATGCCATATTATCGTATACGCTCATATGCGGGTAAAGCGCGTAGTTCTGAAAAACCATCGCAATGTCTCTGTCCTTCGGGTGCACATCATTAACAACTTTATCGCCGATTGTCACATCACCGGCCGTTATCTCTTCAAGTCCGGCTATCATCCTTAAAATAGTAGACTTACCGCAACCTGACGGTCCTACCAGTACTAAAAACTCTTTATCTTCAATAAAAAGATTAAGGTCTTCTATTGTTTTTACCTTGCCGTAGTATTTTTTTACATTTTTAAACTCTACTTTTGCCATAGTTTTTTATCCGATTTTTTTATTTTTAAAAATTAATAATATTTAAAAATGAGAACCAGTATAATTATATTAACTATAAAAAGCCCAAGTAATTAGATAGTCGAATATTAAAATACTCAATGATGTCCAAATAGCAGCTTTAGTTGTTGCCATTCCTACTTCCTTGGCACCACCGCGAGTTAATAAACCATGAGTAGAGCATATTAATGTAATTAATATGCC
This sequence comes from Candidatus Gastranaerophilales bacterium, assembly GCA_028282645.1. Taxonomy (GTDB): domain Bacteria; phylum Cyanobacteriota; class Vampirovibrionia; order Gastranaerophilales; family JANQFW01; genus JANQFW01. The sequence goes on along the minus strand of JANQHM010000036.1, from coordinate 2,220 downwards.
AAATACTAAAGCTTTTATAAGGCTTACATAAATATCAAAAGGTTCTAAAAACAGCCACACCGATGTTAAATATCTCGCAGGGTGCAAATCAATAGTTCCCTGAGCTACTACCATCCCTCCAAGAATACCAAGCAGTTCCGCCAATAATGTAACAAGTGGTACCATGATAGTACCCGCCAGTAATCGAGGTACAAGTAAATAGGCAATAGGATCAACTTTAAGGGTATTCATTGCATCAATTTGTTCAGTAACCCTCATATTTGCTATTTCAGCGGCAATTCCGGTACCGGCTCTTGCTCCTATAGATAGTGCCGCAAAAATTGGAGCCATTTCTCTGACCAAAGCAAGTGATAGTAGGCCGCCAACATATCTTTCGGCTCCAGACAGGGCAAATTGTTTAGAGACCTGTAATGCTAATATACTACCACTTACCGTTGCAATTACAAGTGCAATGCCTAAAGAGTCAAAACCTATAACAGATGACTGATTTAGCAAATTTTTAATGCTGACTCGTCCTGAAAATATATATTTTAGTGCTTTAAAAAAATTTATTGAGCACTCGCCTATAAATTTAATTATCATAAACGGGTACGCACCACTTGCTGTATTTTTCTACGTTGCCTCTAACTATATCAAAGTATAGGTCTTGGATTTTTTTGGTGATTGGTCCTACTTCACCGTTGCCTACCGGTCTATGGTCTATACCGATAATTGGACTTACCTGTGCACCGGTACCGCAGAAAAAAGCTTCTTCCGCAATATATAATTCTGTTCTGTCTACTTCTTTTTCTATTACTTCAATACCAAATTCTTTTTCTGCTATCTCTTTAACTGTATTTCTTGTTACACCTACTAAAATATTATCAGTAGTTGTAGGGGTAACAAGTTTACCGTCTTCAACCAGATACAAGTTCATTGCACTGCCTTCTGTTACGGTGCCTTCGTGTGAAAGTACAATAGCTTCGTCAAATCCGGCCTTTACTGCATCAGTGACAATTAATGCCGTATTTGCATAACATCCGCCTATTTTAGCTCTTGGGGGGATAGCATTGTCGTCTGATCTTCTCCAGCTGGAGACACAAACTGATAAGCCTTTTGTTATATCAACGTATTGGCCTAGCGGTGCGATGAATATCAATAAGGAATCATCAGTTCCTATTAGTTTAGGACCTATAGATTCAGCTGACTTGTAGACTGTTGGCCTTACATAGGTATCTGTTTTGGGATTGTTCCTTTTCAGGAGGTTGACAGTTATCTCACACATTTCTTCTACTGTGTAATCTACGCTCATGTGCATTATTTTTGCGCTTCTTAGGATTCTTTCATAATGTTCTTTCATCCTGAAGATAAACATTTGTTGTTTTTCTTCGTTCCAGTATGCTCTTATCCCTTCAAATACCGATGTGCCGTACAAAAACGCGTGGGTTCTTACGCTTAGTTTTGCATTTTCATATGGAATATATTCTCCGTCCATAAAAACATAGCCGGCTTGGGTGTTTAGCTCTGCTTCAGATTTTTTTGAGTTTTGATTACATTCTGTCATTTATTATCCCTCCCAATTACTCTTAATCATTAATATACATTAAAAACGCTATTTTATAAAGAGTTGTTAAACAAAATAAGACTGCTACGTAACTTTAATAAATGGGTATTTTATTATGAGAAGCATAAAATTACAAGAGTATAAAGAGCCAGTAGATTTTTTTCATTAAGTAATGTTACAAAATTAGCATTTTTACATTCAAAGAGCCTGCGAAAAATTCAAAAACATGCTATGATATATATTAAAGATATAAAATATAAATATATTTGGTTTTTAATTTTATAAAGAAGATAATCCAAAGGCTAAAAAATGAACATTATTCAATACGTTAAAATAATATTTTGTATTTTGTGGAACATCATAGCACTTTTAGACCCAATGATTGCCCCACAAAGTCCAATCAACGGAAAAAAGCTTTCTTTTTTCGTTTTTGCACGTATTGATACTTATTTTTATAATATATTTTTATCTTTAAAAGAATTAAAAAAGAAAATAATAATAAATAAAAATAATAAAGCTGATGCTGCATCAGCACAAACTACTAATAAAAACAAAAAACAAATATTAAACATACTTAATACTAATAATCAAATGCTAAATAAAGCATTAAAACTTTCAAAACTATTATCTTATTTGAAATTAAAGGATGCGCGAGCCACGCAAAACTTAATTTCAAA
>JANQHM010000255.1 GCA_028282645.1 Candidatus Gastranaerophilales bacterium | reverse complement strand
TCCAGGAGGGTCTCCATCTGGAGGTAGTTGACCATCCCAGTTATCCTCATCATCACCTTCTCCATCTGGAGGATCGTTCCGTAATGGATCAGTGTCATCTCCATTTGAGTCATCTTTAAATGGATTTTGACCTTCGTCATTATTATTATCGTTATCATTATCATCAGGGCGCAAATGTATTCCTAATTCCCCATTACTAAATGATTCAATTGTTATCTGTCCATCGGTTCCTTCTTTTTTTATTGTTAAAGCGCCACTATTTTGATTATAAGTATACCAAAACCCATTGGAGTCATTGTATTTGTTAAATTTATGATACTTTCCACCGTTAAGTTCAAGACCAGCGTAGAATATTATTCCCTTACCGTCTATATCAGTTATACTTGCACTTTGATTTCTTCTAACTATATATGTATCATAGCCAGATTCATCATATAATTGATCATAGCCGGTACCTGCATCTAGTAAATCCCTTCCCTTTCCTCCAACTATAATATCATTGTTTTCATCACCAAAAAGTTTATCATTACCGGCATTTCCATATATTAAATCATTATCATAGCTTCCATATATTTGATCATTATGCCTACCTCCATAAATAGTATCATCACCATAATATCCGACTATCTTATCTGATCCATCACCACCATAAATGGTATCATTGCTTGTACCACCATTTATTATATCTTTACCACTATTGCCGTAAATAAGATCAGAATATGAATTTCCTTCTATATAATCATTGCCATCACCTCCATATATAGTATCCATACCTGATCCGCCTTTTATATTATCATTATCAACTCCTCCATAAATACTGTCATTATTATCTTCACCATATATTTTATCTTTACCTTCACTACCATAAATAGTATCATTGCCAGTACCACCATATATTATATCATTACCAGAATCACCCCATATGAAGTCGTCATCAGCCTCTCCTATTAGCTCATCATTACCGCTGCCGCCATCAATATAATCATTACCTGTACCCCCAAATACTTTGTCACTTCCCGTCCCTCCTAGTAAAACATCTATTCCTGATCCCCCTTCTATGGAATCATCTCCTGACTCACCATAGATTTTATCGTCATTGCCTCCACCATAAATAGTATCATTGCCGTTACCACCGTATAATGTATCAATACCTTTATAGGAGGTTAGTGTTGCAACGTTATCCCTATCACCATATATTTTATCATTACCATCCTCACCTAAAATTGAGTCATTACCATCTCCACCTAAAAGAGTATCATTGCCTTGACCTCTATGATTTAAATAAAATGAGGTGTCCCCATAGATTGTATCATCGGCAGTTCCGCCTGTAATTTTGTCACTTCCTTGACCACCATATATATTTCTCCCCTTATCATCAGCAAAAATTATATTATCATAACGATTTCCCTGTAATGGAAATAGCAAACTGTCTTTTCGTACTAAAATAAATTTTTCTGAATGAAGCGGATGGAGTGCCTGTATATCATCATTTATTAAAAGGTCAAAATCCCGATTTAATTTTTCCGAATACCTAAAATCAATAAATCCATTCAATGAGGCAATATCATTATAAATATCTGTAGCCTTATTTCCGCTGTAATAGCCTCTTCTTACTAATTCAGTTATTAAGTCTTCATATTCTTCACTTCTAACCACTTTGTATACTACATCACCTTGTTCAATATACACATCATCAGCTTCTTTTAAAACGTTACTGTAATAAAGGAAACTTTTAATATCCTCTAGTCCGGCTGTACCTGCTTTTACAATTATATCGCCAGTTTCTTTTGCTGCATTGTATTCTATCTTATAGATATGTTTATAATAGGAAGATACAATGTCGTATTCAATAGCATCTCCAATGACATATGTTAACAATGTTGAAGCAACCCAGCCATACAAACTTGATTTTGAAACAGCAGTAAGTACTTTTACTCCTGATAAAAGTTTGAACGTTAATGCAAGACCTACTCCTACAAGAGCTCCACTACCCATTTTAGCAAGTTGTACCTTTACTGCTTCAGGATTCCCTTCATCAGCTGCGATTTTAAGTTGAATACCACCTGGTAAGTTAGAAAAAACAATACCAGCAGCACGAGCAGCAGGACCGCTATTCATTAATAATGTAGCTGCATTTGCCAGTACTCCTGCTATACCTTCACTTCTTAAAGCATTAATAGTCTCTATTTTCATTTCAATTCTGGGATCCTTTTCTCCAGATTCATCATAATTAATATGAGGTTGAACATATGAGCTATTCTTATGAATATTATTATCAGTCATTTTAACTTCTCCTTTTTACTTATTTAAGTTAGTACTTATATTCTTCTGATTGCTTTCTTTCAAATTCTTTGCACTCCATTACAGCTTGAGAATTTTTACATTCTGGGAGAACTATTATTGCTGTTAGCAAAATTTGCAATGATAAATTTTCTCCAAACTTTAAATCTTTTTCATTTTGGTCATAATAGCCTTTTAATTTTTTCCAATTTTCCGCATAAAAATAAACCATTGGGTCTTCACAAGTTAATGCTTCTTTTTGCATTTTTGATCTTAAAATAGTCCTTCCTAGATTCAGAAGAAACTTTTCTTCTTCATACTTTTTCATTTTTTGAAAATATTCATAACTATCTTTTTCATTTTTTTTTGAATATAATTTAAACCTATTAAATATATTTATTACGTCTTTGTACTGCTCTATCAACTCTTTGCTAACTCCCGGAAGATTAACATTTTTTCTTTTTATATAATCACTTCTTGTAATTTTCAACTTGGTCCAAAGAATAGCACTGGTTCTTCTATAAGTACTAGCAATATCAAGAAATCTCATCAATTTTTCTTTTTTAAGTTTAGGATCAGAAATTTTTATATTAGGCCAGGATTTTATTTTGGATAACAATTCTTCATTCCATTTTGTAAAACTTTTTACCTGCCAGGCAGGAAGAGGTTTATAAGTTTTATCATTGTATGTATAAGAGTCACTTAATGTAGGCTCTACTATTAGTTTGAATTCAGTAAACCTCACATTAAACCACCAAATTTCTCTTTCACCCTCATTTGGGGGAAGTTTTGATATGCCTGTATTATATAAATAGTCTTTTATTGGATATAAAGGCCAGCATAAAAAATTGCCATAGCCAAAAATCTTTGACAAAGGATAAATATAAATTTGATTTATCCTAAAAGCAGAACTGGTATAAGCCCTTGCCACAGGATATCTTTTACTCTTAAGCTGGGTTAGTACTATCGGCGTAAATATTAAAGAGTTTAAAATAATGAAAAATATTAAAAATACACCTATAACTTTAATTGTTTTTATGGCAGTTTTTTTAAATATTTTAGGGAACTCATTCTTAATAAAATCTTTTATTGGACCAGGGTACGCACTTTTAAATTTAAAATACAAAAATATAAGAAGAAATCCTAGTATAAATAAAATGGCTAATGTATCCATAATAGCTGTTATTTTCATTTGCAACTTCCTTTTTAATAATCTTTTTACACAATGTTTTTATATTATTAAAAATTGGTGTAACAAAGGAGGTTCAGTTTAGGTATTTTTTTCAT
>JANQHM010000162.1 GCA_028282645.1 Candidatus Gastranaerophilales bacterium | reverse complement strand
AAAATAAAAAATATTTCTCAGGCAAGATTTATAAACTGTTGTAACATAGATTATGCTTTAAACTCCAAAGGTATTGCTTAGAATTAATTTGCCCTGTGGCTTGATGGCTATGGGGTGACTACCACCCCAAAATGTGTAATAATATAATTAATGCTCCTTGTACGGCTGTTTCGTTTTGATCCTACATTTTACTTAAAAAGGGAGCTCTATCTCTTAAGGATGTTGAAGTATACCTAACTAGCATTAGGAAACGGAAATTCATCCGGGGGGGCACCCACCTGTGTGAGGATCACAGGTTATCAAAACTACGGTTGTCAAGGGGCATTACCCTATTAAATATATAAAGTAAAAAAATCAGGCCTTGATAACACCTGATTTTTTTTACTTTATATTCGTTATTTGGTAGTGGTCAGTTGAGTACTGATGCTTACAAGTAAACTTAAGTTATATCAAAAGCTTACAGCGATGACATAAGAAAGGTGATGACCATCACCGTTATATTTTTTGGTTATTATTCAATTTGCATTCTTTCTTCCTGAGAAACACCTTTAAGTGTCAGATTTATTCTTCCTTTATCATCAACAGCAGTTACTTTAACAATAACTTCATCACCAACATTAACAACCTCTTCAACCTTTGCCACACGACGTTTTGCCAACTGAGAAATATGAATCATACCGTCTTTACCGCCGGGCAATTCCACAAATGCTCCTATTGGAATAGTTCTGCAAACTTTACCTTTTACAACAACGCCCTCTTCTATTTTTAGTGTTAACTCTTTGATTCGCTTAATAGCCTTTTCCGTAGAAGGCCCGTCATTACAGGTTATTAATACAGTACCGTCATCTTCAATATCAATAGTAGCACCGGTTTCATCGATAATACTTCTAATGGTTTTACCGCCGGGTCCAATCACAGCACCAATTGCATCAACTTCAATTTGCATAGTTACAATTCTAGGTGCATAAGGAGAAAGATCCTGTCTTGGAGCAGGCATAACCTCAATCATTTTGTCAATGATAAAGATTCTTCCAACTCTGGCAGCCTCTAAGGCATTTTGTAATATTTCCATAGAAATGCCTTTAATCTTAATATCCATCTGAAGCGCTGTAATACCAGTTTTATTACCTGTAACTTTAAAATCCATATCGCCTAAAAAATCTTCAATACCCTGAATATCCGTAAGTATTGCAACCTTGTCGCCTTCTTTAATCAAGCCCATTGCAACACCGCCGATAACTTCTTTAACAGGCACACCGGCATCCATTAATGCCAGACTGCTTCCGCAAGTACTTGCCATACTGGTAGAGCCGTTAGACTCAACAACATCGGAAGTAACTCTTACTGTATATGGAAAATCTTCTTTATTAGGTAAAGAAGGAAGTATAGCTCTTTCAGCTAAAGCACCATGCCCGATTTCTCTACGTCCTGCCCCTCTCATTGGCTTAACTTCACCAACTGAATATCCGGGAAAACTATAATGATGTATATATTTTTTTTCTTTTTGAGGGTCTACGCCGTCCAACTCCTGAGACTCACCCGGAGCTCCCAAGGTTGCAACAGATAGAACCTGAGTGCTGCCTCTGGTAAATATTGCAGAACCGTGAGTCCTTGGCAAAAAGCCAACTTCACAGGTAATAGATCTGATCTCATCGTATTTTCTACCATCAGCCCTGATACCTTCATTAATGACAATATCTCTCATCACAGCTTTTTCAATTTCTTTGGATACCTCACTAACAAAGTTCAGCTCAGAGGAGTCCAATAACTGCTTAATAGAATGCTCTTCTTCAAGCTTTTCTATTTTTTCAGCAATTGTCTCCTTGACTTCCTTTAACTTTGCTTTTCTTTCACCTCTGTCAAATATATGATAAGCTTCGTAAAAAGCATCTTTAGCCAGGTTTTCTATAAAAGCCTTAAGCTCAGAGGTATCATGCGGGTTAATAAACTCTTCTTTCTCTACCCCACACTGAGCACAGAACTCTTTTTGCATTTGAACTTGCTTTTTTATTTCTTCTTGAGCAAATGCGGCTGCTTCTAATATATCAGCCTCAGTAACATATTTACATCCGGCTTCTATCATTAATATAGAATCTTCTGTCCCTGAAACAACTATATCAAGGTCACTCTTATCAGCTTCGCTATATGTAGGATTTACAATAAATTGTCCGTCTTTTCTGGAAACTCTGACAGCCCCAATAGGCCCTTCAAAAGGAATTCCTGCAATGCCTAAAGCGGTAGACGCACCAAGCATAGCCAACATATCAGGTTGATAATTAGCATCCGAGCTTAAAACAGATGCTACAATTTGAACATCATTTCTATATCCCTTTGGAAACAAAGGTCTAATAGGCCTGTCAATAAGCCTGCATATCAGGGTCGCTTTATCAGAAGGCCTCCCCTCTTTTCTTAAAAAGCTTCCCGGTATTTTGCCGACGGATGACATTTTCTCCTCATAGTCAACCAATAAAGGGAAAAAATCAATACCCGGCCTTGGTTCTTCGCTAGCCGTGGCAGTAGCCATCACAACGGTATCTCCACATCTGACGGTTACGGCACCTCCGGCACTCCTCGCAATTCTTCCTGTTTCGATGGTGATTTCCTTGTCACCAATCATTAACTTAGTTGTTTGAATTGAATCCATTACTTCTTTTATCCTTTTCTTATTCTTCTATTTAATAGTATATATTAAAAGACAGTTTAATTAACACTGTCTTTTTTTATAAAATTATTTTATTTTGTTTTAAAAGGATAGAAAATAAAGCTATACAAAGAATTTATTAACTTTAAAAATAATATTATAAAAATAAATAAAAGGTAATAATTCTAACCAACCTTTTAAAGGCCTTTTTGACTAAAATAATCCTTAACAAGAGGTTGAGGAACCTCTACACCTTCCCCGCTGATATATTTAACCTTTTCACCATTCAACTCTAAAAATACAGGTTTATCATCTTCAATACCAAGAATTGTATAAGCAAGTTGCTTAAGCCTGTAAATCATAGTTTCAGATCCGCCGCCTGTTTCAAACTCTTTTGACAAGTTAATAACTATACTCTCAGGTGTTTCTCTAACTTCAATCAGCTTAGTTGAATCAGGTATCTCAGTAAAGTAATGATTTTCTTTTTCTCTGAACCTGGGTCCATTTAAAAGTTCTTGAACAACAGCAAATATAATAGATTTATTGCTCAAAATTTCTCTTTTCACTGGCTGCGGCTCAATAGTTGTTTTATTTTTTATAGTTTTTCCAAAATAAACATAAACAATATCTTTATGCTTAGTAGCAAACTTGGAGCACGAATTTATAAAATAAAATCCGGTCAGTCCCAGTATTATTAATATAATAGTAGTAAGAACATATTTAAATATCATAAAAACTCCAAGCTATAGTGAATATATTAATAATAGTTTAATCAAAAGAATCCATCAACAATAAATAACTTTTTGTATATAAAAATTATTTTTCAGGTGATGACCATCACCTAAAAAAACACATTTACAGGGCAAATTTTTTTATCTTTATACTTGGCAATAGCAAAAAGCTTACCATTTTCAATCAACTGAACTCTACTATCGTCAGGTAAGTTAAAAGAATCCGAAGGTTCTATAAATTGCCCGGTTTTAATTTTATAAGCTTCACTCTCATTTATTACATACTCAGGCAAACTTAAAACATTTGTAGGTTTTATTACAACTTGCTCAAGATTATCAGTATTTTTAAACTCTTCAATTTGCTCAAGCGTATAACTGTTATCAATTTCAAACTTACCGGACTTTGTTCTGACTAAATCATGTAAACAAGCGCCGTATCCAAGTATTTTACCCAGGTCATGAGCAATAGCTCTGATATAAGTGCCGCCCGAACAATCTATATCTGTAACTATTATAGGGTTATTTGTATCTTGGGCCTCCACGCCTATAAATTTTATTGAAGAAACCTTTACTTTTCTGGGAGGTATACTTTCTACAGTTTGATTTGCACGAGCATACTCATATAAGCGCTTACCTTTATAATGAACTGATGAATAAATCGGCGGTATTTGCTCTATTTCACCTAAAAATTTATTAAGTTTACCAGTTATTTCTGCCAAATTGAACTCTACATTTTGAGTATTGAGTATTTGCCCTTCTATATCATAAGTATCAGTTGTTTGGCCTAATTTAATATATGCTATGTAAGACTTATCAGTTTCAAAATATTGAATTAGCTTTGTAGCCTTACCTATACAAACAGGAAGAACCCCTGTTGCCAAAGGGTCCAATGTTCCGGTATGCCCAATTTTTCTTATATTTAAAATTTTTCTTAATTTATTTACAACATCATGAGATGTAAAATCTTTAGGTTTATTTATATTTAAGACACCAAACAAAACTAGAATTCCTTAATTTAAATTTATAATTCACCTTTAGAAATTTTGTTGAGTAACTCAGTTAGCCTGGTCCCTCTTTCTAAAGAATTATCCATTTTAAACTCTAATTCCGGAGTATATCTTAATCTTATCCTCTTATTTACCAAACTTTGCATTAGGTGTGCAGAATCCTGTAATGCCTCCATTGTATTAGATTGTTGTTCTTCTGAGCCGTATACGCTTATATAGACCTTTGCATATCTACAATCTTGAGATAATTCTATATCTGTTATTGATACCACCCCAGAAATTCTAGGATCTTTTACATTCCTATGAATGATGTCACTTAGTTCTTTCATTAATGTTTTTCTAACACGATCTACTCTAGAAACCATGATTATTACCCCCCATTTTAAAATAATACAAATTTTCTTATTATATACTACAGCTCAAATATAAAAAAATATACAATATATTTAATTTTTAATAGTAGTATAAGAGAATTGCCATTAAATAAAGACATTATAAATATTAAAAAGTTTCAATTAATATTAAACAAGAGTTTCTCTTTCAATTTCTTCCATAGACATTACATTGATAATATCGCCTTCTTCAAAATCATTGAATTTACTGAAAGAAATGCCACACTCATAACCTTGTGCAACTTCTTTAACATCATCTTTAAAACGTTTTAACTGATTTATGGTTCCTTTGTAAATTTCTTTACCATTTCTGATTACACTGGCTGTTTTATTTCTAATGACTTTTCCTTCCAGTACATAACAACCGGCAATTTTAACAGTCTTGCCTATGGTAAATATTTGTCTGACTTCAGCCTTTCCTATTTCAACTTCTTTTATTTCCGGCTTCAACAGTCCAAGCATTGTTTTTTCAATATCTTCAAGGATTTGATAAATAATGCCATATTTTCTAATTAAAACACCTTGTTCTGTAGCTATTCTTAAGGCATTTTGATCTTCTTTTACACTAAAGCCGATTATTGTAGCATTACTGGCAGCTGCAAGCATTACATCAGCTTCTGAAATATCACCAATACCAATATGAATAATATTAACAAGCACCTGTTTAGACTTTAACTGTTGTAATGCACCGCTAACAGCTTCAGCAGATCCATGAGTATTAGATTTAATAATGATATTAAGTTCTTTTTGTTCTATTTCTTCTTTAATTGTTTCTTTTTTCACCTGAACAGGAGCCATTGCTTCCAGCCTGGTACTTCTTTCCTTTTCTTTTCTCTGATCTAATAAAGTTTTACATTCTTTATCTGTTTTAAATGCTTCAAATTTATCGCCTGATTGAGGAACTTCAGAGAATCCCAGTATTTCAACAGGAGTACTTGGACCAGCTTCTTCAAGTCTCTCTCCTGTATCACTAATTAAAGCTCTAACTTTTCCGCCAATATTACCTGCTATTATAAAATCACCAACTTTTAAAATCCCTGATTGAACAAGAAGGCTGGCTACAGCTCCTTTACCTTTATCAAGTTTTGCTTCTATAATTACACCTTGTGCATTAGTTGTTGGATCCGCTTTTAATTCTTCCATTTCTGCAACTAATAAAATATATTCCAATAATTCATCTAAATTTGTACCTTGCAATGCACTAACCATTACACAAATAGTATCTCCACCCCATTTTTCAGGGACTAACTCATACTCTGTTAATTGTTGTAACACTCTATCAGGATCAGCTTCAGGTTTATCAATTTTGTTAACTGCTATAATAATAGGCACTTTAGCAGCTTTAGCATGATTTATAGCCTCAATGGTTTGAGGCATGATTCCATCGTCTGCTGCAACTACCAAGATAGCAATATCTGTAACTCTGGCACCTCTTGCCCTCATTGCAGTAAATGCCTCATGGCCCGGTGTATCAATAAATACTATTTTCTTTTCATCTATATTAACAGTATAAGCACCAATAGATTGAGTAATGCCGCCAAGCTCAGTAGTAACAATTTTATGCTTAGAAGCCCTGATAGCATCCAGTAAAGTTGTTTTACCGTGATCAACGTGTCCCATTATAGTTACAACCGGAGCTCTTGTTTTAAGCTTAGATTCATCAACCTTCACTTCCTTAATTTCTTCTTGTACTTCAGGCTTTTCAGCTTTAACTTCTTCTTTTGATTTTTCAATAACCGTAAATTCTAATTTTTCCGAAACCGCTTTGATTGTTGATAGATCAATAACCTGATTAACAGTAGCGAGAACACCTGTTAACATTACCTGTTTCACTACTTCTGCTATACTTAAATTCAATCTTTCCGCCAACTCTCCGACTGTTATAGGCTTATCAATATATAATTCCGTTACCTTTTGAACTTCCTGAGCTTCTCTTGCCACTTTTTTCTTTTTCTTTAACTTTTCCTGTAAGGCTTTTGTTCGTTCTAATTTTTCATCTTTAGAAAGAGCATCATCTTTACCTCTATACTTATCTTTTTTCCTGCCAAAATCTTTTTTTGCGGGCAAGGCCTTTGGGGTTTCCTGGCTTGGTTGAGGTATTTGAGGAGCTATAGCTTTTTTATTAAAAGATCTGTCTGCTTTCTGAAATTTATTATCCGGTCTGCTTCCATCAAATTTTCTACCTCCATCAACTTTTGTTTCAGGTCTGGAAGGAAAACGGTGTTGCCCTTTATCCGTTTTTGTTGGCATGCCTTGCTTGGCTAATTTTAAATTTTGATCTATAACTTTTTTTATTGTAGGGGAATCAGATCTGTTTCTGCCATCAGTTCTGCCGTCAAACGGCTTGTTAGGTCTATACCTGTTATCACTCCTGTTACCAGATCTATTATCTGTTCTGTGACTCGACCCTCTACCATCTGTTCTGCCATACTTATTATCCGGCCTACTTCCCGGTCTGCTGTCCGGTTTATTGTAAGATCTGTTGTAGGACCTGTTGTCATCTTTATTATTGCCATATCTATTCTTATGTTGGGCATTGTTGCTTTCAGAAGAGGGCTTTTCTTTATTTTTATCATAATAAGGTCTTCTATCTTTACCTTCACGATCTCGATGACCATATTTATGCTGTTGTCTTTGATGGGTGACTGGTTTCTCAGGCTTTTGTGGATGCTTAGGCTTTTCAGGAGTTTTTTTAAGTTCTTGTTGTTTTACCGGCTCTTCTTTTTTTTCTGTAGGTTTTGGCGTATCAGTTTTTGAAGGTACAGCTTTCGTCTTTTCATCTTGAGTTTTACTCATCAAGTTCAAAAATTTGTCCATTTCTACTTGACTTATTGTACTTGCATGAGATTTCACTTTTATATTCAATTTTTCCTCTAAAAGATCTATTACCAACTTATTTGGTAATTTTAATTTTTTTGCTATGTCATAAATCCTAATTTTTTCTGTCACCTTTGCCTTCTCCTAAAAAATTTGCCTTTAATTTCATAATACCACTTTTTTATATAATTTATTATTTTAATTTTTT
>JANQHM010000084.1 GCA_028282645.1 Candidatus Gastranaerophilales bacterium | reverse complement strand
CAGAAAACAAAGACATACAGGAACAAAAATATTTGAACGACTTAAACAAGAAGGATATACAGGCAGTTATACGGCAATAACTGATTATTTAAGAAAAATAAGGCCTAAAAAGCAGGAAGCTTTTATACCTCTTGAGTTTGAACTTGGAACATACGCCGAAGTAGACTGGACAGAAGCATACTTTTCTCTCAAGGGTAGAGAAACTAAAGCTCATATCTTTATCATGAAACTTAGAGGTTCAGGCGGATACTATGCTATAGCTTATCCATTCGAAAAACAGGAAGCATTTTTCGACGCTCATATTAAATGTTTCGAGATTTTTAACGGTGTGCCTTACAAAATTGCCTATGATAACCTTAAAACTGCTGTAAAAAAATTTTTAAAAGGTAGTAACAGAGAAGAACAAGAACAGTTTGTTTCATTAAGAAGCCATTATCTTTACGAATCTGCATTCTGCAGGCCTGCAAAAGGAAATGAAAAAGGCGGCGTTGAAAATGCAGCTAGAGAAATAGTAAGAAAATTCTTTGTTCCTTATCCTGAAGTAGACTCATTTCAAGAGCTTAATGAATATTTGCATACTGAATGTCTTAAACTTCTTAATAAAATCCCAAATGGGATGATGAAAAGCTAGCGCTGAGACCACTTCCTAAAGTTAAATTTGATGGAGCAAGATATAAGGAAGTTAAAGTTAATAGCTATGCTATGGTTAATTTTGAGACAAATAGATACTCCGTTCCGGCAAAATACATAGGAGAAAAAGTCAGTGTAAAGGTTACAGCCCAATATGTTCAAATAATCATTAATAACGAAGTCATAGCTATACACGATAGAGTGGTTGGCCGCTATTCTGAAAGTTTAATTCTGGATCATTACTTAGATATACTGCTAAAAAAATCCAGGGCTCTCAGTAACACAAAAGTTTATCAGCCTCAAAAATTGCCTAAGGTTTATGAAGTCTACAGAAAACAGCTTATCGCAAGAAAATCAAAGGGTAATAGAGAATTTGTGAAAATATTAATGTTGCATAGAGATTATACATTCAAACAAGTAACAGAAGCCCTTGAAATAGCTGACTCTTACAATTAGAGCTAAAAGAAGTATTAGACAAGCTGCTTTTCCTATTATTAAAACTTTTGAAAGCTTTGACTTTAAGGAAATACCTTCATTGAATAAACCTAAGTTGTTAAAACTAATGAAAGGTGAGTATATAAAGAAAAAAGAAAATATTATACTTGTTGGCTGTTCTGGTGTGGGTAAATCTCATATAGCTACTGCTCTTGGGTATGAAGCTTGTAAACAAGGGTTAAAAGTTAAATTCTATACAGTAGCTGGCTTAATAAATGAGCTTATTGCAGCACAACAAGAATATCGCTTAAATAAGTTGGAAAAACAATTGCTGACTCACCACCTTGTTATTCTCGATGAATTAGGCTATATTCCGTTTGATAAAACAGGGGCAGAGTTGCTTTTTCAATTCTGTTCAGCAAGATATGAAAGAGGTAGCCTGATTATTACAACAAATCTTGAATTCCCTAAATGGACTGAAGTTTTAACCGATCAGCAAATGACAGCTGCTTTGCTTGATAGGCTTACTCATAATGCCCATATATTTAATATTAATGGGGATAGTTATAGATTTAAACAGGCTCTGGCTAAAAATGATAACGACTAAAAAAATT
>JANQHM010000258.1 GCA_028282645.1 Candidatus Gastranaerophilales bacterium | reverse complement strand
ATTGTAGTTATTATAGTAATCTTTATAAGCTATTTTTATGAGCTTTTTATCTTTATTAAAAAAATATTTTAAACCATTATAATTACAAGTGATATTATTGTTTTTTAACTGAGTATTTTGCTGCCTAAAGGCATAAATTCTTGCTTGTTTAGCATTATTGATTGCCTTGTGTATATTCCTTATGGGTTTATTTATTATATAACTATCAGCAACCGAAATGATCAAATTAATAATAAGACAGATACACAATATCTTTATACTTGTTTTAATATACTTAAGCATTTATTTCCTCCTTGTATTATTTTAACTTAAATACAAGGAGGAAAGGCTTAATATATTTTCGGTTTTTTGTTTTCTGTTCTTGCAGAAAAAATTACAGGAGATATGAGAGGTATTGTTTTTTCACCAGAGAGTGATATCTCACAAAAGATTAAAAACTCAAAAGAGTTTAAAGATAATAGCAGATTTTTCTTTGTTTTTCAGGATTTTTTCAAATCCAGTAATAAAAAAAATAAGTTAAATAGGCAGAGTAAAATAAAAAGTTGTACCTTTACCTATTTCTGACTCAAACCAAATTTTGCCATTGTGAGCTATTATAATCTGCCTGGATAAATATAAACCAAGACCTGTTCCGACTTTCCTTTTGGCTGTTTTGTATTTTTCAAACATCATTTCTCTTTCATTTTCGGGAATGCCTACACCGTTGTCATTAATAGAAACTTGTATTTCTTTATTAATTTTTTTGACCCATATATTTATTTGTAAACCTTCTCTATTATGCTTTATTGCATTCACTACAAGATTTACTATAACCCTTGTCAGCTCTGTTTCATCAGCCTGAACAGGTGGTACATCCTCATCTGCACATATACAAATAGATGCTTTCTTCTCTTTTGCCATATATTTAATTATCTTTACAGAATTTTCAATCAGTTCTTTTAAATTGCACTTTTTGAGTTCAACTTGCAGCTCCTTGCCTTCGTACTGTGATATTGACAAAATATCTACAACTAATTTTAATATTTCCTCATTTGTATAATAAATATCCTCTAAATACTCGTTAAATTCATTCAATGTTATTGTAGAACTCTTTGACTTTATAAATTCCAGAGCTTTCTGAACCGAGATTAAAGGACTTTTTAGGTCATGAGCCAATGTTGCTAAAAACATTTTTCTTAATTCATCAGCCTCTCTTTTTTGTACGTAAAACATCCCAAAATAATATGCAGCTAAAACAGAAACAAAAAGAATGCCTGCTGTTATTAGAATAATTTCGTTTATGTACTTGTTTTTTCTATCTATTAATAAATTTTCCAGAGACTGCATTTGCGCTGAAATCAGATTATAGCTTGCATACATCACCTTATAATTAAATTCTGAAAGTTTTGTTTTGCTGCTTAATTTCAGGTTGCCAAGATGGGCAAAAAACATATTTGTTGAAAAATTAAAATCCTGCATATAAAATTTCAACCTTCTTTCAAGAGAAGGCTTTTTACTGAATACCTTTTGAAGATTATCAATAATATCTTCTTGAAGCTCTTTAGCTTGATATCTAAGAAGTGTTTGCTGCTGTTTTTCAAATATATCAACATCATTTTTTAATAACATATGCCTGTTAAGGCTTGCCAACTGACTGATTTTTTCGGTAAACTGATGAAACTTTAAAACAATTGAATCCATTAAATAATAGCTATCTATATCAGGGTCTATTATTAAATTGGAAGTATCGCTTATACACCTTATCAGTGCCAAAATTTCTTCAATTAATAATGTATATTCTGCATAATTTTCCTCTATATCAAAATTAAAGGACTTACTCTTTAAAAAATCCCAATCTGTCTTTATATGCCTCCAGCCTACGCTGGTTCTCAAGTATGCTCCATATTTCCTATCCAGCTTATCTACAGAAGAAATATGCTCGTTAATCTTTACTTTAGTCTGTGCAACTTTTTCCATTAAAACCTTTTCGCCCCTTAGATATTTTCTTATTAAATACCTCCGCTCCTGAATATTCTCTAAAAGACTGGATAAAGCCTTGATATATTTAGTACCTAATATTTCTCTTTCTGTAAAATTCATTAACCTGGAAGTTTCCCAGGTTGCTATACGTACAATTCCTGCAACTAAAGCTATATATAAGATTCCAAGTATAAAAAACATCTTAAATT
The DNA here is from genome assembly GCA_028282645.1 of Candidatus Gastranaerophilales bacterium. Taxonomy (GTDB): domain Bacteria; phylum Cyanobacteriota; class Vampirovibrionia; order Gastranaerophilales; family JANQFW01; genus JANQFW01. The sequence goes on along the minus strand of JANQHM010000258.1, from coordinate 21,141 downwards.
TTTTAAATTTATTAAAATAACATTTGATATGACCACTTACTAAAAATATTTTTTCCATAAATGCCTGACAATCTTTTATTAGTAAATCATATTTCTAATTGTAAAAAATACTCTAAATAATTAAATAGTCATATCGATTAAATATAATTTACCCTTTATATTAAATTATCAAATTGTTCTATCATTATCTTAAAAGTGAAATTATCCATAAAGTCCGCATATGCAAAGGAGGCAAGCTTTTCCATTTTGTCAGGGTTATCAACAAGATAGTTTAGCCGACTTTCTATGTGCTTTTCCATATCTTCAACGGAAATAAGCAATCCGTTATGGTTATGGGAAATCGCCTCAGGGATTCCAAAAATATTAGTGGCTATAATTGCATTTTCAAAATACATTGCCTCTAAAACAACATTAGGAAACGCCTCTATTATAGAGCTGCAAACAAAAATATCAGATATATTAAAAAATTTATATGCAGGATTAACTACCGGCAAAACTCTAAAATTTGATTCATAGCCTGAATCTTTTATTAACTCATTTATTTCTGCTGAATATTGATCATTTCTGCTGCCTACCAGTATAAAAGTATGGTTTTTATTATCTCTGTTTTTAAAAAAATTAATAGCAGCTTTAATTAAATATAATTGCCCTTTTCGCTCTTCAACGGTACCAATGCAGCTAACAATTTTATGATTAATTGGTATATCAAGTTCTCTTTTTGTCTGTAACGCTAACTCTTCAGATTTATATCCGGACATATTTTCTAATATCAGGCCATCGTGTATAATTTCAACTTTTTTTTCATCTATAAAATCTTTATATAATAAATCATAAGTAGCCTTGGAAGGAAAAATAATCTTGTCCGCAAGCTTAAAAGCAGCAAAATATAAACTTTGCGGATAATATTTAGAGGTTTTAGGATGAAAACTTTCCCTAATTACCCATATTACTTTTTTATTCAACAATTTTGCCGCCAAAACCGCCCAAAAATTTCTGGTATTATTTAAAAATATAACATCAGGATTATATTTTGCTATCATTTGCGCTGGTTTTAATAAATTCCAACAAAACCCTATATATTCTTTTATTTTATCTATAGCTGATTTTCCAAAGGGGCTATAGATTTTTGCTTTTATTTTATTTTTTAATTCTTTTTCTAAAAATTCAGGTGCTGCATGAGCCAGAAGTACAATATCAGGTTGCATACGCTCCATATCATCTGCTTTATATACTTTATGATCTGCAATTTCCTTATTAATTAAAACAGGATTATTATCAAAAATTCCAATTACATTAATTAAGCTTAAATCAAACTCTTCCAGTATTTTATCAGCTATAGAGCCGGCACACCTAATAGCTAAAGATTTATTTGATTTTTTGCAGGTACTTATTATTTTTTTTATTTTTTTCTTTTGTTTACTTTTTAAATCAAAAGTTTTTTTTCTATTTATTTCATCTACTTTAAAATCTTTTATTAAAACCAAAATATTATTACTTTCGTAATCAATTTTTAATTCATCTTCAAACGGCGCCCATAATAGTTTTTCATACTTATCATCATCGAGACCAAGGACAATATCTTTAAGTCTTAACTGCCCTCCGCCAATTTTTAAACAATGAGATAAAAATAAAACCTTTTTTTTATGCATTACTCTCTCTTTGATCTTTATATAGTATTCATTATATCATTAAAATTTAAAAACCCATCTGATACAACAATATTAATTTATTACAATATTTTTGTTTAAATATTGTAATAAATAATTAATAAATAATTAAGCAATAACCATTTTTATTTTGTTTTTATAATTATACACCCTACTATTGATTATACATCCTTTTAGAATTTAAAGCCAAGCGAGTCGGCAAAATCGACAGAAAACGAGACAAGTAAAAAATTTGCCCCTATAAAATAAACTTTTTATTCCTTACTTAACGTTAGCATTTATGCAGGTAGATTAATAGTTTTATAATTATATATATTTAAACATTTTTATAAATGTTTAAATTCTCATATTTCTTGATACATCGATTTAGCAGATTAAAAAAGCACGTAAAAGTTGAAAAGGAGAATGATATGACAAATATAAAAGCATCAACTGTTAGTACAGGAACAACTAAAAAACCCAAGGTTCAAATCCAAGACGGTAATGTTACTCAAGTAGCAAAAAAAGCTGATAGTATCTTTCAAAAAACTAAGATAAAGGCAGGAGAAGAATCTGGTACAAATCAAAATGCAAAAGCTAAGAAACAGGCAAAGAATGTTATTAATGCAGATACAGGCCAATGGTCTACCCATGGGCAAACCGCCAGATCAAAAGAAGGTAAAGCCTCTAATATTTTTACAGGCAGTATAGGACCTGAATCTGTAGTCGGTCAAACAGCTAGAGGTCCAAAAGCAGTTAATAAAGCTAAGGTAAGCGCAGAAAACCCCATGAGTAAAATCTATCAAGATTCTAGGGGTAAGGAAAAAGCAAAGAATAAGATGGATGCAGAAGTTAGTAGTGGAGATCTTGCTCAAAAGACAAAGGGTGGTAAAAAAGGAAAAAATAAAACTAAGGTTGTAGGAGATAATAATTACTATAGAGCTAATGCCGGTAAAAATGGAAGGAATAAAGTTAATTTTGAAGGAGATGGTAATATTATAAACTTAAGAGGTAGAAAGAATAAAGTAAAAGCTAAAGGTGATGAAAATACAGTAGATTCAAAAAAAGGTGCTGTTAAGGGGAAAATTAAAGGAAAAGGTAGTACTGTTACAACCAGAGGTGGTGACAATAATATTACAACAAAAGGCAAGGGCAAATTTATAGATAAGCGTAAAAACGATAATGATACCATTACTCTTAAGGGCCGAAAAGCTAAGCGTAGTGAAGTAAAAGGATATGAAAATGTACAAAACGGAAGAGGCGAAACTCTGGTATCCAATGGTAAAAAGGGCAAAAAGCACAGATGGGTAACTCAAGAAAAATATGATAGTCAGCAAGAAAAACAAGCTCAGAAAAAGAAATCAGAATCGTAGTAAATGGGTGAATGTAAGACAAAAGATTCTGTAAAAAGGATTCCGTAACAAGTTTTGTGTAAACTTTAAATTGAGAGATTAGAAAATATTTTCTAATCTCTTTGACTTCTTATACAAAAAGTACACTTGACAAACCCTTATTTTAAATTAAAATTAAAGTATACCTTTTTGGTAGAGTTTAAAAATAACATTAATACTACAGTACTTTTGGGATTATTAAACGGCCTAAATCAAATAAACTATACTATAATTCTAAAAAGGGTAATAACGAAAAGGTAAAAATATTAATGAAAATCACTCAGGAAGCAGACTACGCTATAAGAATAATAATACATCTTTCAGTCCTTGGAAAAGGAAATATAGTAGATGCTGCTACTATCGCAGAAAATGAAGGAGTAACATTAAGGTTTACACTGAAAATTTTAAGAAAGCTCTGTAAAGACAACTTTATAAGATCCCATCGGGGCGTAAAAGGCGGTTATTCACTGGTAAAGGATCCTGATGAAATATCATTAAAAGATATTATTGAAGTTATAGACGGTGACTTTGCAATTAATAAGTGCCTAAAGGATGAAAATGCGTGCAATCTTGGCAAAGCTGATACTTGTAATGTACACGAAGCCCTAAGAGGCATTCAGGATATTATCATTAGGGAATTTGATAAAGTTAAATTTAGTCAATTAATTAAAAATAAAAGAGAATATAAATAAAAAATAACAGGAGAAAGTAAAACCATGAAAATATGCAAATCAGCAGATAAAAAGCTCGAAAACTTTATTTGTAACGGATGCAGCATACAAACATCATTTAATAGAGTGGCGGATCAACAATCTAAATGCGGATTTGGAGTTCAAGGTGTTTGTTGCAGATTATGTGCAAACGGTCCTTGCCGAATAACTCCAAAGGCTCCCAGAGGAGTTTGCGGTGCTGATGCTGATACCATAGTTGCAAGAAACTTTTTAAGGGCAGTTGCTGCGGGTTCTGCATGCTATCTCCACGTTGTTGAAAATACAGCCCTAAACCTTAAAGAATATGCCGGCAAAAATAAAAAGTTTAAAGGCGAAGATACATTAAATGAGCTTGCCGAAAAAATAGGTATTAAAGAAAATAATAAAAACTTAAAAGCTCAAAAAGTAGCTGATGCAATTCTTGATGACCTGTATAAAAGAAGATACGAAAAAATGACAGTTGTTGAAAAAATAGGTCACAAAGCAAGAATTGAAAAATGGAAAGAATTAAATATAATGCCGGGCGGTGCTAAAGCGGAAGTTTTTGATGCACTGGTTAAATCTTCTACAAATCTTAACTCAGATCCTATAGATATGCTTATGCACTCTCTTAATTTAGGAATTTCAACCGGATTATACGGATTAACGCTCACTAACCTACTTAACGATGTAATGCTTGGTGAACCTGTGATCAACAAAGCAAAAGTCGGATTCAAGGTACTTGATGAAGACTATATTAACATTATGATCACAGGCCACCAACATTCGTTCTTTACTGAGCTGCAAGATAAATTAATGCTTGATGAAATTCAACAAATGGCAAAAAATGCCGGCGCAAAAGGCTTTAAACTCGCCGGATGTACCTGCGTAGGCCAAGACCTGCAACTTAGAGGCGAGCACTATAAAGATATTTTCTCAGGCCATGCCGGTAATAACTTTACAAGTGAAGCTTTACTGCAAACAGGCGGAATCGACATAATAGTATCCGAATTCAACTGTACATTACCGGGCCTTGAGCCTATTGCAGAGGAAATGCAAGTTAAAATGATTTGTATTGATGATGTTTCTAAAAAGAGAACAGCTGATTTTATATGTCATACAGAAAATTCAAAAGAAAAAACAGCTGATTATATTTTAAAAGAAGCTATAAAAAGTTATAAAAACAGAAGAAAAAATATAAAAGTAAATATACCAAAAGACCACGGTCATGATGATGTTATAGCAGGTATAAGCGAAAAGTCACTAAAAAAATTCCTGGGTGATAACTGGAAGCCTTTAATTGACTTAATAGCAGAAGGCAAAATCAAAGGTATTGCCGGTGTGGTAGGTTGCTCCAACCTCACTGCAAAAGGGCACGATGTATTTACCGTTGAATTAACCAAAAAACTTATAAAACAAGATATACTTGTACTCTCTGCCGGCTGCTCAAGTGGAGGGCTTGAAAATGTGGGCTTAATGTCTCCGGCTGCGGCGGAAGTTGCAGGGGATAACTTAAAAGAAGTATGCAAATCTTTAGGTATACCTCCTGTACTTAACTTTGGGCCTTGCCTTGCTATAGGGAGACTGGAAATTGTAGCAGCTGAGCTAGCCAAGTACCTAAACATTGATATTCCTCAACTGCCGCTTGTGCTTTCTGCGCCGCAATGGCTTGAAGAACAAGCTCTGGCTGACGGAGTATTTGGTGTAGCACTTGGATTACCTTTACATCTGGCATTGCCTCCATTTGTTACAGGCAGTAAACTTGTTACTAAAACTTTGACTGAGGATATGAAAAATATAACAGGCGGTCAAATTATAATAAATGATGATGTTGATGAAACTGCAAAAATACTTGAAGATATAATTGTTGAAAAAAGGGCTGATCTGGGTCTGACAAATACTCAAGAGCACAGTTTGGTACAACAGTAAAGGCTGTAACAATGAAGAAAATCATTATTGATAAAAATTTATGTATGAATTGCCTTAATTGTTCTTTGGCCTGTATGTCAAAAAACAATCCACACAGCAACAATATTTATGACTTGGATCTTAGCGATGAGTCTAATGAATCTATGAATCATATTGCTCTGAACTCTATTAAATCGCCTACCCCTTTATTCTGTAGACATTGCGAAGACCCTGAATGTGTAAAAACCTGTATAAGCGGTGCTTTAACCAAAAACAAGGAAACAGGCTATGTAGAATACGATCCTTCTAAGTGTGCGTCTTGCTACATGTGCGTACTATATTGTGAATACGGAATTTTAAAGCCATCTGAGTCTAAAAACAAAGGTAAAAAAATTCTTAAATGCGATATGTGCAAAGACAGAGAAATGCCCGAGTGCGTCAAACACTGTCCGACAGGCGCAATTCGTTACGAAGAGGTAGAAAACGAGGTTAAGAAGGCATAATGAAATACGTAATTTTAGGTGCAAGCGCTGCCGGCATCAACACAGCAAAAAAACTAAGAGAGCTTGATAACAACTCTGATATTACAATGATTTCTACCGATGAAAGCGTTTATTCCCGTCCTATGTTGCATTATTATATGAGCGGGAAAAGAGATATAAACAGCCTATCATTTATAAACGAAGATTTTTTTGAAAAATATAAGGTTAATTGGATAAAAAGCACCTCTGCTTTAGCCCTATACCCTGATAATAAAGAAGTATTGCTTTCTAGTAATGAAAAACTTCATTATGATAAGCTTCTTATTGCTACGGGAGCATCTTCTTTTATTCCTAATATTCCAAATTTAAGAGAAGCCCGCAATGTATACGGACTTAGAAACCTTGATGACGCTATTACACTAAAAGAAAAAGTCAAAACTGTAAAAAATATAACAGTCCTGGGCTCCGGTCTGGTTGGTATTGATGCTGTAATAGGATTAATGGAAAATGATAATATTACAATAAATATTATAGAGCTTGCAGACAGGATTTTGCCGTTGCAGCTTGACCAATACGCTGCCGGCACTTGTGAAAAAAAGTTAATTGATAATAATATTAAATTATTTAAGTCTCAAAAAGCTGAAAAAGTAGAACTGGATCAAAATCAAAATATAAAAGAAGTTCATCTGGATTCCGGCAAGATATTGCCTACTGATATTCTTGTTGTTGCTACGGGAGTTCGGGCTAATATTGAATTTTTAGACAATACTAACATTAAGCTTGGCAAGGGTGTTGATGTTAACAACAAAATGGAGACATCCATCCCTGATGTTTACGCGGCAGGTGATGTTACTGCGATATCCGGCACATGGCCGGATGCTGTTAAGCAAGCGCATATAGCTGCTTATAATATGGCGGGTCACGAAAAAGAAATGGATGAAATGACTGTTATAAACAATGCTATGAACTTCTTTGAAATGCCGTGTATATCAATTGGCGAGGTAAACAATATGGATGATTCTTGCAAGGTCAAGATATTCAAGGAACATGACTCTTATAAAAAGTTTATTATAAAAGATAATTATATATGCGGAGCTATTTTTCAGGGTGATATTGCATATAGCGGTGTTTTTAAGTACTTAATCAGAAATCAAATTGATATAAGTAACATTAATAAAGAATTAGACGAAATAGGATACGAAGACTTTTAATATTAAAAAAACTAAATCTAAACCTGACAGTTATGTATTTATTTTCTCAATATAGTTAACGCTTTAACTTCCCCGAAGAACTAATAAAAGTTCTTCTTTTATTTTTTAGCAATTAAAAAATAATACCAAAATGCATTCAAAGCCTAAATGAAAAAATTGAAATTCTTACGATAATTTTTCTTGATGTTAAACATCATCGCAAAGATATTTATAAAACAGATTTTTCATAATAAGTTATAAAATGGCATAGAAGATATATTTTTCATAATTTTAATTACATGACTAATTCATTAAGATATATCCAAATAAAAAATATATCCTTTCGTTTTTTTATTTTTACTTAATATTTTAAAATTTGTATCAAATTACACTAAATACTATAAATGCTATCTTGTTTAAATTAAAATAGAAAAGCAGAATAAAAAAGGAAAAAGATTATGAATAATATAGGTTTCAAAGGACCAACAAGGCGGAATTTAAATCTATTAAAAGGTATAGATCCAAAAGTCCAAGTAACACAATACAAACAAGGACAGACCGGACCTATCAGAATAGTTGAAGGGTATAAAAATAGCCTAGCCCAAAGGCTTAAAAACGCAAGTAAGGCTAACAATGGTACGGAAAAAAATATTCTAAATACATTCATCAAAGAACTTTTTAAAAAGACTACAAAGACTACAGCGACTAAATATAAAGGTGAGCCATTTGAACTTGTAAAAAAATTTAAAACAGATGAAGGCTATATAGGCAATTTAGTTAAAAAAATTTTCAATAAAGCTACAAAAGAAAAGTTTAGGACAGATGAAAGTTTTGTAAAATTTGCAAAAAATTTAGAAAGAGAAACAAGGAATAACATGTTGGTAAAAAAACTACTTGGCAAGTAAAAATAGAAAAATTTTATCAGTTATTTAAAAAAAAAAAAGGAATGCATTATGAATAGTATAGGATTTAAAGGGCTAAAAACCCAAGAGTGTTTAAGATTACTAGACGAGATGAAGCCAAATTTTAAAAGAAGAGATATTGGATCAATTAATCACATAAATCCTACGGCATCAACTTTCCTTGCGGATGATTTTATAAATAAAATGAAAGAAGACCTTGAAACAGCAGGAAAGGGAAAAACAAAAAGGGAAAATAAAAAGCTTATTAAGCTCCTTTCTGAAAAAATTAAAAGTAAAACATTTAATAATGACAATGAGTTTATAAATTTAGCGAACAAACTAAAAATAAAAACTAATAAATTTAAAGAAATTCTTCAAAAACAAGGAAAAAAAGTAGGAGAAAATTTATCAGAAGCCCAAAGGATATTATGGAAAAAACCTAAATACTATGCTGAAAAGTTATTAAAAAAAATAAGTCTAATTGTTTAAATAAAAAGGAAAAGTAATAATGCCTAATATAATGCCACGCTTTAATATACCAAAAATGTTTAAAAGACCAACAACTCAAAAGTGTTCGGATTTACTTGATAAAATGCATCCAAATATAAAAAGCGCAAACTTATCAGAACTAATGCCTCCCCCTGAGAACACTGCTAATTATTATATTCAAGAGCTAAAAGATACCCTTAAGTATGTAAAAGACAACGGAAAAGAGTACAGAAGTGAAAAAAGAACATTAAAAAAGTTTATCAAAAAACTTTTTAATGCAATTAAAGGTGAAGAATTTGAAAGCGATAACCAGTTTATACAACTTGCAAAGAGATTGGAAGGAAAAGTAAGGAGAGATCCTGAATTTTATAAGAGATAAAATTCAATCTAAGAATCCATAGATACTATTTATGCAAATACCTATAAACAGCCTTGCCTATTGGTTTACCGACAACTCTGGCAAGCTCAGCCTCAGGAGCTTGCATTATTCCCTTGATATCGCCAAAATGCTCAAGCAAATGCTTTTTCTTATTCAAAGATAACCTTGGAACCTCATCGAGAACAGACTTAATAGCCTGACTCTCTCTCAACTTACGGTGATAAGATATCGCAAAACGGTGAGCCTCGTCCCTAATCTTTTGAAACACAAACAAAGCCTGCGAACTGGACGGAAAAACAACCGGCTCAGATTGACCCGGAATAAAAACCTCTTCAAACTTCTTGGCAAGAGATACAATAGGCTGATCGTAAACGCCTAACCCTTCGAGTGTTTCTATAGCAGAAGACAATTGCCCCTTCCCCCCATCAACTATCATCAAGTCTGGCGGCTGAAGATTATCCTTAAAAATTTTAGTATATCTGCGCTTTATAACCTCTCGCATTGCATTAAAATCATCAGGCTGCCCCTCTTTTAACGTGCGTATTTTATATCGCCTGTATTCGGACTTGCAGCTTTTTCCGTTAACAAATACAACCATACTAGCAACAGTATTTGTTCCCTGAATATGAGAAATATCAAAGCACTCCATCCGATTAGGAAATCTGGGCAGCTCAAGTTTTTCCTGAATATAGCAGCCAATTTCATTCCAATCATTTTGTACAGCAGCCATCTCCGATAATTGCAGCTTTTCCAGCGCAGAATAAGCATTTTTTATCGCCATTTCTACTAAATCTTTTTTAGTTTGCGCTTTCGGGCATATAATATTTACGTTACGTCCTTTTCTGACCTTAAGCCATTCCATAAAGAGATCTTTATCAAAATTCTCAAAAACCTTTTGCTCCTCATCAAGACTTTCCTGAAGAAGAATCTCCTCAGGTATATCAAACGCCTGAACCATCTGGTAATATTCCTGCAAAAATCTAGTCAAAGTTTCAGCAGGCGTATGAATATTATCTAAAATAAAGTTAAAATCACTTTTTCCAAGAAGCCTGCCGTCTCTAGTTTTTAACAATGATATACTGGCCCTGAGCTTATCATCTGCATATCCTATTATATCCTGATTTATATTAGTTGTATTATTAACTATTTTTTGTTTAGAAATAACTTTTAACACATCAAAGTAGCTATCTCTATATTTAGCAGCCTTTTCAAACTGTTCTGAGCCTGCATGCTTTTGCATTTGATTTTTAATTTCCGCTAAAAGTTTTCCCTGCTTACCTGTCAAAAATAATTCAACCTGGTCAACCACCTTTTTATACTCGTCAGGTGTTACCATTTTTTGGCAAGGTCCAAGGCATTTGCCTATTTGGTAATACATACAAGTTCTGTCTTTAAACCTGGGATTTTTGCACTGCTTAAGGGGAAATAATTTTTTAATCAACTCCAAAGTTGAATACATAGCTCTTACATCCGTATACGGACCAAAAAATCTGCCTTTTAGATTCTCACCCTTTTTTCTGGTGACAATAATACGCGGATATGGTTCATTTGTAATTTGAAACCAGGGAAACTTTTTATCATCTTTTAAAAGAACGTTATATTTTGGTTTATGCTTTTTTATCAGATGAGATTCGAGGATTAATGCCTCGATTTCGGTATCTGTAATGATAAACTCAAACCTGACTATTTGTGGCACCATAACTTTTAATTTTGGCGTATCATGATTTTTATTAAAATAACTTTTTACCCGTTTTTTTAAATTTTTAGCCTTACCAATATAAATAATATTACTATCTTTATCAAACATTAAATACACCCCGGGATTATCCGGCAGTATTGATAGTTGATCTTTTAGGCTTACTTGAGTTTCCATATTTTGGCTTATTTTTAAATTATATTTACTTAACTAAATTTTATCTTGAAAAAGCTATATTATTCAACAAATTCTAAAATATCATTAATTTCAATTTTTGTCTTGTCAACTACTCCGGCGGCAAGCTCAAGGATTTTATCAGCAGAAAATACAATATTAGAAAACCTCCACGGCTTCATATTTTTAATAATATGTTTTACTTTATTATTCTTATCCAAAAAAACAGCATCAAAATTAAATCTCATTCCAAAAGAATGAATACTTCTACATGATTGAATTAACAAGCCTTCATCTTCTGCCAAGCAGGATTTATTTAGCAAGCCTACCAGTCTTGTAAAAACATTATTTGCTAACTTAATATTATTAGCTATTTGAATATTTTTAGTTTTGTTAATAACTTCCATAAAACAGCTAAACACCTTGTTATATCTTATTTACCCATTAAAGCTAATTTAAAAATTTTAAATATAAATCGACAAATTTTAATATATGGGTTTAAAAGTCAAATATTGTTTGTTATAATAAAAATTATAGCTAATTAAAAATATTTTGTCAAAATATTTTAATTGTATACTTTCTTCTTAACTGATTTAATTTTAATAGTTTTAGCATAGTAAATAAAAAAATTTAAAATATATAGTTATTAGTAATTATAAAGGAGGTAAACACCCATATAATAGATTATATTAAAAATATACTCCCTCAAAAATATTTTTCAGATTTGTCAATAGAGTAATCTGAAATTTAATTGAGAACCAGTATAAAATAATCCTATAGGTTTAGGCATTCAATTTAAATAAACACCATTTGCAGATTCAAAGTTTAAAATGGTGTTTATATAGATATCTATTTATCTTTTTATTAATTTTGTCGGTTTAAGAAGTAAAAGGCAGTTTGAATATGATTATCGAATTTAGAATAAATGAAAATATAGCAGAAGCAGCCTGGTTAAAAACTCTCTATGAATTAATTGACGAGCTAAATTGCAGGAGCAATACATACCTGGAAGAGACTTACAATAAGTCTTACAAGAATTATGCAAGAACACGAATTATTGAAGTTTACGGATCATCCACCATGGTTGGCTGGTTAAAATTACGAATGGAGAGATATACACACTTAGTTGATTCTTATAACACAGCTGCTGAAATTAGAACCATCTCTACTGAAGATGATGAAGAATTTGAAGAAAATGATAACTTCAGAAGCCAGGAATTTGACAGCTTTGGCTTTTAACTAGGATATCATTATAAAAAAGTATATAAAATAAGATTAAAGAGACTTATTAAATTAAGCCTCTTCAAAGTCTATGCACACTTACCTAAGCAATTTTAATATCATCATCATTAGAAAACAGGTCATCTTCCTCTGGTTGACATATATCAAGAACCTTATTAAGCCTTGTTTGCAACATCATTTGTGCTACATTCGGCTGCAAGCCGAATATCTTTATACTTACCTTATTATACAAAGATATTTTCTGAAAACTCAAAAGTGCTCCCAATCCTATCCCGTCAATTTTTGCAATATCCTTAAAATTAAGATAAACTCCTTTATAGCCCTGCTCTATCTTACTCACTATGCACTGCCTTAGAGCTGCCACATTTTGATTCATAAAAATATCCTTAGGCAAATCTAAAACACATATATCCCCAATATTTCTCGAATTGATTTCCATAATCAAAAAGAGATCCCTTCCCAGATTAAACTAGTAGCCCGCAATTTCATTTATGTAGAGTATCAAGCAGTTACGCAAACACGTATCCACTCAGTAACTTATTGATAATGATCAATCCAGTCTGATGATTACAAGTAAACTTAAGCTATATCAAATGCTTACAGCGTTGACATATGAAAAATGATGACCATCACCAACTTATTTATATAGTACCAAGATTTGTTGAATAGGACAAATAATTATTAATAGCTAATTCTTATGATATTCTAAAAAAAGCATAGAAAATTTAATAATATCAACAATTACATTAGATTCTAAAAAATTTTTAAATATAATTTCTTCTTTTCATAAAATCCCTTTAAATATAATAGTTAAGAGTATTTCTACAGCTTTACAAAACTTAGTTTTTTAAAGGACTTAAGAGTATAGTTTATTTTATACTGCTCATCAATTAAATTTTAGATTACTCTTTTCAGAAAATAGTTTATTTTATTAACTTTGACACGATTGAATAGTCTGAAAAGTATTTTTGAGGGAGTATATTCTGGCTCAAAATTAAATTTTCTTTTTAAAAATACAAAAGTTTAAAAAAAATATTTAAAGTTTTGTAAAATTTTGACGATGATAATATAGTGTATCTTTATTATCTTAATATTTATAAGGATTTTTCTTAAATGAAAGGAATGGTAGAAGAAAGAGGATTATTAAACCCTGAAATAAACATTGAAAATATCCTCAAGCTAGCAAAAGAATCCCATGAAAACTATTTGGTAAGAGCTACAGATAAAGATCTGGAGAAAGCTATTGATTATTATATAGAAGCGATAAATATCGATCCTTCAGTATCCGAAGCTTATTATAAACTAGCCGGTTTGCTATGGGAAAAAGGTCAAATAGACATAGATTCAGCTTTGGCACAATGTGAAAAAGCTATTGAACTTGAGCCAAACTCGTGTACAGGACGATTATATTATGCGTATTTTCTAAAAGCCGCGGGTAAATTTGCAGAAGCTGAAACTCAATTTAAAAAATCAATAAAACTTGCGGGAATAGCCTCGTCAAAACCCAGGATTGCCCTGGGGCATACGATATTGCAACAACTAGATAAAACTTCATCCGACTTGCAAAAAATGATTTCCGGTGTTTACTATCTTGTTACAGGTTATTCACTTGCTCCATTTGACTTAAGTCATATTAGATTTTTCTGGAAATCACTGTTCGATGAGATTTCTGTGATTAATTATAAAATTAACGGAGCTATTTGCAAAAAACTAAAAAAATACGATAAAGCAGAAGAAATATATCAAAATGCCGCTGAACATACCGGAAAGATTGATTTATTCTACACAAAAATAGGAAACATTGCTGTAGAAACAGGAAAATACGGACAGGCAGTCGAATATTATAAAAATGTTTTAAGATTATCTCCCAATAATGCCACCCTTTGGGCAAAGTTGGCAAATATACTTCAAAAGCATTATAATAATCAAATTGATGATTTAATTGATTGTTATTTACATTTAGCAGAATTAGATACCACAAACCCAAGAGTTTATTATGAACTTGGACATTTATACCTGAGAAATGACGACAAATATAATGCTATTTCTTCATTTAAAAAATCCACTGAACTTGATCCTGAAAATGCTTTTTACCACAATAGTTTGGCATATACACTGGTTCAAGTGGAAGACTTTGAAGGAGCTATTTTAGAATACCAAAAAGCTATTCAGATAAATCCTGATAATGAATGGACATCTGTTGTTTGCCAAGCACTGGCTGCTATTTATCAACAGGTAAAAAACAATATTGATGCAGCAATAGTTTCTTATCAATCATCAGTAGTTTTAGACCCTAATAATACTGATGCATATATTGCACTGGGAGAAATATACCACGACCAAGAGGATTTAAATGCCGCTATAGATGCGTATTGTCAAGCTGTTAAACGAAATGCATCCAGCCCCAGAGTATATTGCAATTTAGGCTTGGCATTATGGGAAAAAGATTACATAGAAGAGTCTGTAATTGCTTATCAAAAAGCTATTGATGCTGACCAGACTTATGATATAGCTTATAACAATTTGGGTGTTGTTTATCTTGACGGGGTTAATGACATTGATGAAGCTATAAGATTATTTGACGAAGCTATTCAATTAAATCCTAACTATGCCCTTGCTTATTACAACAAAGGAAGAGCCCTTGAACAAACTACAAATAAAACAGCTACAGCTGAATGCTATCAAATGGCTTTAGATCTTAATAAATTTACTCAAGAAATTGATGAAGAAGATATAGAAAAAAAATTGTTTAATCTTTTTAAAGTTTAGTTAATATCCTAACTTCAAAGAACATAAAAAAAATAGCACGACAATCTCGTGGAAACTTTTTATAGATTTAAAGCAAAAAATATTTTCAGGTTATATTAAAGATAGATATAACAATGGATTTTAAGCTTTGATT
Source organism: Candidatus Gastranaerophilales bacterium (assembly GCA_028282645.1). Lineage (GTDB taxonomy): Bacteria > Cyanobacteriota > Vampirovibrionia > Gastranaerophilales > JANQFW01 > JANQFW01. The sequence continues at coordinate 6,051 of JANQHM010000258.1, read as the reverse complement.
CTTGTAGAGCTTTTATGCTATAAGGTGTTATTTTAAATTTCTTAAAAATCATTAAGTTTATTTGAAAACATCCGTATCCTATAGACTTTACCTGCTATAAATCGCGACTTTGTCTCCCGAAAAATGCTGCAATCTGGCTTGAAGTTATGGTATGACAGATTTTTCTTCCGTGGGGGCATGTTAGTGGAAATTTTGAATTAGACCAATCCTCTATTAATCGATCCATCTGGCTTTGTTTTAGTACTTCATTAGCCTTTACGGCTGCATGACATGCCGTTGATATTAATATTTGGTTTTCCAGATTCTCTAAAGAGTCATTTAGATTATCCAATATCTCATTTATTAAACTTTGCGGACTTTTATCCGCTATCATTTGTGGTACTTTTTTGAAAGTTATTGTTCTATCGGTTATTTTAATGAATTCATAGCCAAATTTTACCAAAACATCTTTATGTTCTTCTAGTTGAGCAATTTGTACAGGCTCAAGCTCGATAATATCAGATGTTATTAGTAACTGAGAAACATGCTCTTTCGATTCTTTTAATTTTTCGTATAAAACTCGCTCATGCGCGATATGCTGATCTACTAGTTGTAATCCTTCTTTAGTTTCAATAAGGATATAAGTATTCATTAATTGCCCGATTATTTTTGGCTTAGCACGTTGAGCCACTTGCTCAGGCTCTATGATTTTGGTTTGTATCGGTGGTGGCGGTGCATAGAATTCTATACTTTTTTCAACGCGCTCTTTATAGCTAACATTATCATCTTTAACAGTATTAGTATTAAACTCCGAGATGCTTGCGGATTCCTTTACCGCAGATGTTTTTTTAAATGTATTAGGTTCATATACAGCAGGCTGCTTAAATGATAAATCATTTCCGCCATTTTGAATCGATGAGGATGTTATTTGTTGGGCTTTTTCAAATTCAACAGTGGTTGGCAGTACAGGATTTTCTTCTTGTTGCTCTTTTTCTTCTTCTATATCAAAAAAATCATCTTCTGCTTTTGAACTTGAAAATAGTGCCAGGCTTTGACTGTCTTCGTTCCATGCTATTTCTAATGCTCCTTTTACAGCTGATTGGACAAAATTATAAATAAGATTCGGGTTTAAGTATCTTATTTCTCTTTTAGTGGGGTGAACATTTACATCAACTTCTTTTGCCGGTAAATTTAATGACAACACAACAAAAGGATATCGTCCTGATGGTATAAGTTCTTTATAAGCACTTTCTATAGATTTGGTTATAATAGGACATTTAAGCGGCCTGTTATTGACAAAAATATAAATTGCTTTCTTATTGGAGCGAGTAAAATTAGGAGTGCTTACAAAACCTGTAATCTTTAATTTAAAAGGTTTATCTGTTTTAGAAACAGGGGCCAGGTCTTTTATCATATCTTTTGAATAAATCTCGCTGATAACAGTTTGTAAATCATCTGTCCCAGTAGTTTTTACAGATGTATGTTTTTTATGAACAAGACCAAAAGATATTTTAGGATAAGAAATAGCAAGACTTTGCAAGATTTCAACCACATTTGCAATTTCTGTCTGGGGTTTTCTCAGAAATTTTAAACGAGCCGGGGTATTGAAAAATAAATCTTTGATTTCCATTGTTGTACCTACTGCACAACCTGTATCGCTGATGCTTAGCTCAGAGTTTTCGCACTCAACTTTAATACCTGATTCATCGTCGGCTGTCTTTGTTGTACAAGTAACTTTAGCGACTGAAATAACACTTGAAAGAGCTTCACCTCTAAATCCAAGTGTATTAATGCCCCATAAATCTTTTTCTTCCAGTATTTTGCTTGTGGCATGTTTGGAAAAGGCCAAAGTAATATCATCTTTATGGATACCGCTACCATTATCCGATACTCGAATATCTCTGCCGCCGTTTGCAACGTGTACTTCTATTTTAGTTGCACCAGCGTCAATAGAATTTTCTACCAGTTCTTTTACAACAGAAGCAGGCCGTTCAATTACTTCACCTGCTGCTATCTGGTTAATCAAATTCTTGGATAACTGTTTTATTCTCTTCATACCGACATTACCCCTATTTATTAATTTTTTAAAATAAAACTAGTCTGTTATTTTTTCTAAAAGAGGCTCAATATTTTGTCTGATTTTATCCTGAACAGTATTGATACTATGATTTCCGTTTATGGTAATAAAACCGAACTCATTAGACATTTTTGCATATTCATTAATAATACGTCTTTGATAGAGCTTAAAACTTTCATAAAAATCGGTACTAAGCCCGATATCTCTGCCGGACTCGTAATAATCAAATCCGCTTGTTGCTATTATTCTTTTGAGAAGAGCCTCAACAGGCATTTTAAGATAAAAAACAAGATCAGGTTCCGGAGCAAAGTCATAGACTCTTCTTACCCATTCCGGGCTAACACCTCTTACTACATCTCTTGAATAAGCAGTATAAGTATATCTGTCTGTTATAACTATAATACCGGCTTTTAGTGCTGGTATTATGACTTTTTCCAGCCTGTCAGTAAAATCAGCTGCATATAAAAGGCTAAAAGTACTTGCGTTAAGCAAATTCTTTTCTTTTGCCTGGTCTATAACATTAGACATTAATTTAGAAGTTTTCCATTCACTTACCATAACCCCATAGCCTTTAAAAGACAGCCATTCTCTTAGTTTTTCAATTTGCATGGTCCTGCCGGAACCGTCAGTTCCTTCTACTACAATTAATAAGCCGGGATAACCGTGTTTTTTATTTTCATTTATATCATTCATGGCTTTTAAGCTTTATTCCTTTATTTCTATACCTTTGGCTTTTAGGATTTTAGTTACTATATCTCTAAACAACATCTGCTGATTATGAATTGAATCGGTTGCATCAATTTTTATCAGTCCGTATTCATCAATCATTTTATCATATTCATTTATTACTTTAGCTTGAAAAAGTTTATAACTTTCATAAGGATCTTGACTTAAGTTCAAATCCATACCCGCTTCATAAAATTTAGGTGCTCTATTAAGGCATATCCTGTCTAAAGAAATATCAACAGGCACTTTAAAATATAAGGCTAAATCAGGTTTTACGGCAAAGCCATACATGTTTCTTACCCAGTTATGTTCTACACCTCTTGCTACGTCTCTTGCAAAAGCAGTATATGTATATCTGTCAGCTAAAACAGTAAAACCGGCCTTTAAAGATGGTACAATAACCTGTTCTAAACGATCAGCAAAGTCAATAGCATGTAATATACTAAATGTCCGCGGACTAAGCTGATTTTTTTTCTTCGCCTTTCGGGTTGTTTGCGATATTAATTTAGAAGAGTTCCACTCTGTAAATATAACATCTTTGATAGTATGGCATAGCCATTCCCTTAACAGTGCCAGCTGTGTACTTTTTCCTGATCCGTCAATACCCTCTACAACTATTAAAGTGCCGGGCAAATCGTGACTTTTATTTAATCTCATATCTTACAACTATTACTCTAATTTAACTATCTGTACTGATACTAAATTTAAATTTTGAAATATTATTTAAGATTATCTTATATTTCAGTTAATTACAATGTTCCTAAAAGGTTTTAAATTAAGTATAACAATAATCTATCATAAAAAGCAGATCCCGTTCAAGAAAAATATAGTTTATCCACTATTGGATAAAAATAGGCTCTATTAGATTCTTGACTTTAAAATCAGATAAAGCCGTAGATGTATTAATATTAATTTGTGATGCAGGCATTGAATTATAGCTCCCAGTATATTTTATAATCTTTTTATATTCTAGCTTACTACATTTGGTTAGTTATTATATAATAATTTTCAGGCCCAAATCAATTGTACCTTAAAGAAAATAGTGTAATCGAATTAAATTTTTATAATGCCGGTTTAAAATTTTTGAAAAAAATGTTAAGAATGTGCTAATATAAACTTAAGTTAAAAAAAATTAAGAAAAAAATATTTTTTAATTTAATTTTACTATTAATAAATTTTTTCATATAATAAGATTAGTTAAATTTTGTTTAAATTCTTTAAGGAAAAAAATTGTTATTTAAATAAAAGTGTAGTTCCAGTGTGACACTTGATTAAAATCTGGTAAGGGCAAATAAAATGGCACAAGCGCAAAACAATACAGAAAATCAAAATAACGAAGTTCAAGAACGTGAAAAAATCTTGGTAGTGGATGATGAGGCAAGTATTCGAAGGATACTTGAAACTAGATTAAAAATGGTCGGATATGAAGTAATGACCTCTGCTGACGGTGAAGAAGCATTGGAAGCATTTGCCAAGTTTACACCGGATCTTGTTATACTAGATGTAATGATGCCAAAAATGGATGGTTATGGTGTTACAAAAGAAATCAGAAAAAATTCTGAAACACCTATCATTATATTGACAGCTCTGGGGGATGTATCCGAGCGTATTACAGGCTTGGAACTGGGTGCTGATGATTATGTAATTAAACCATTCAGTCCAAAAGAACTTGAAGCCAGGGCAAAAGCAGTATTAAGAAGAACCAGCCAAAGGGAATCAACCGGTACCGGCAAGGTAACCAAAAATGTTATTACCACCGGAACTATAAGAATTGATACAAGCAGAAGGCAAGTCTTCCGTAAGAACGAAAGAATAAGGCTAACAGGCATGGAATTCTCTCTGCTTGAATTGCTAGTAAGTCATTCGGGTCAAGCTTTCTCCAGAAATGAGATTTTACAATATGTATGGTCTTATCCTGCTGATCATAGAATTGATACAAGAGTAGTTGATGTCCATATTAGCAGATTAAGATCAAAACTGGAAGTAGATCCTGCCAATCCTGAGCTTATATTAACAGCTCGCGGTATTGGATATATGTTTCAGAGAATAAACTAAGATTGTAATATTCTATTTATTTGATATTATGTATGTTGTGTTCTGCTTGGAACGCAACATATTTATTTGGTGATATTATTTTATATTTGGAGTTTAAACAGAATTATGGGTTATAAAATACTTTCTAAAAAAGAATTAGCGCAAAACTTATATGAAATTGTCGTGGATGCCCCTAATGTTACAAGAAGAGGGGAAGCAGGACAGTTTATTATTTTAAGGGTTGATGAGACAGGAGAAAGAATTCCCTTAACCATAGCTGATATAGACAGAGATAAAAATGAATTAACCATAGTGTTTATGGCAGTCGGTTATACCACTAAAAAACTTGCTCAACTAAACGAAGGTGATGAGATTCAGGATTTAGTCGGGCCGTTGGGTGTGCCTACACACATTAAAAACTATGGGACAGTTGTTTGTGTTGCCGGCGGATACGGTGCCGCACCTTGTTATTTGATAGCTAAAGCCTTTAAAGAAGCAGGTAACAGAGTTCATATTATTATGGGCGCAAGGCAGGCGGATTTGATATTCTGGCAGGATAAAATGGCTACTGCTTGTGATGACTTCCATATAACCACAAATGACGGTAGCTTAGGCACTAAGGGATTTGTTACGGATGTACTTGCTAATATTATAAAGGAAGAAAAAATCGATCACGTTATGGCAATCGGGCCTATACCTATGATGAAAGCCGTATCAGAACTTACCAGGCCTGATAATATAGAAACATACGTGAGTATGAATCCTATAATGGTTGACGGAACCGGCATGTGCGGAGCTTGCCGCGTTACTGTAGGTGATGAAACAAAATTTGCGTGTGTAGACGGCCCTGATTTTGACGGGCATAAGGTTGATTTTGATGAAATTACCCAACGTACCGGCATGTATCGGGATCAGGAGTGTAATTTATTAAAACAAGCTGAAAAAGTATAAATAGAAGCCCACGGATAGTTATTTTCAGGGGCTAAAAAGGCTGATATGCTATCTATAAAGTACTTTTTAGATTATTAAATTCTGTTAAAACTTTATTTTAAATCAGATATAAGCTTAAAAAAGGACGGGCATTACAAGTCCCGCCCTTTTAGCCTTAAAGGAACCAAAAATTTTTTATTCAATTATATGTTGATTTAAAATTAAAAAGAATTAAGACAATGATAATTTTTGCTTATAAAAGGGTATAAAAAGGCACACTTATCCTGGGTGATAGTCATCACCTT
>JANQHM010000256.1 GCA_028282645.1 Candidatus Gastranaerophilales bacterium | reverse complement strand
TAATAATATATTCTTTATGATATTCATAAATTATATTTCATGTTATATTTAGAATTATATTAGATGATTTATCATAGTTTTTAATTTAAACTTGTTATATGAGAAAGTTTAAGCCAAAAACGAGAGAAAATAAATATTTTATTTTAGTAAGCCGTAGTCCACAAAGGGAGGGATACAACACAATGACAGCAGAGAACAGAGAATCCCAAGCTATCACAAGCGAAAGTAGTAAACGTTTGGTAGACTTTTTAGAATCAGCAAATCTTCATAAGAAAGATTTTGCTGAAATGATAGGTGTAACACTATCTTATGTTTACAGTCTGATTGATAGCAGTATTGCGTTTTCGACAAGAACAACTACTTTAGAAAGAATTGCAGTAGTAATGGGAATTACACCAGATGAATTTCCTGAGTACAAAGCATCTGAAGAGCCAAAATTAATTGATCCTGGCGTCCAATTCTTTAAAGAGAGACAAAAAGAATTAGGATTAACAAATGTTCAATTAATCAAAAGGTTCCCAAGAAACAAAAGAGTTGAGATTGTTGACTTATGGAGAGGTGCTGAGCCTTTACCATTAGATTGGAATCATCTATCGTCTATTGCAGGCGTGTTAGAAGTAAAATCTTCTGAAATCTATCCGTACTGGCAAGCAAGAATGCAACAGTATCTTGTGTTAGGTGGAATAGATATTATTTCTAACAGTATCTTAATAAACGCAATGTTTGAAGGTGCAAAATCTCACTTGAAAATTTAAACAAAACTTACTACAACTTAACAAAAAGAATTCTTGTGATATTGCAAGAATTCTTTTTAAGTAGGTGGTAAAAAGTTTTCACCTTTAAATTTTAAGGCCGAGCGAGCTTTTATTCTACTCATCAATTTAAGAAGCTATCTTGTTAAAGCTCTAAAGAAGATTAAAAAAGTTATATATTGATCGCATTTTAGTACTATTTTGTTTCTTGGGGTAAGGTTTTGATAGTCCAATGCAATGCTAAAACAGGAAACAGCCCCAAAAGTATAAGAGAAATTTTTATCATTGCAATAAAACTAACCATTATCTCATAACTTTCTTCAGGCTCTATCATAAAAAGCATTTCCATCATATCCGCATAAAAATCCTTACAGAAAATATAAATTAAAACAACCAGCAAATAATATGCAACGCCCATAATAAACCATTTAAACAGAATATTTCTTATTAATGTTAAATTTTCAATCATGATTTCAACCTCCTTTAATTCTGTCGAGGCTTAGCCTAAGTGATTTTTATTATATAAGATTAATTTTAAACAGTTTAGCTCAATTGGGCTAATTCTGTACTATTTATGCTAAAATTATTATAAATTTAGTTAAGTGAATAACTGCCAAATTTTACTTAATTATTTTGGTGATGGTCATCACCTTTCTTATGGCATCGCTGTAAGCTTTTGATATAACTTAAGTTTACTTGTAAGCATCAGTACTCAACTAACCACTACCAAAAAAATATTCAAAAAATCATGACATTTTAATAGCCAGTATTTCAATGCTATAATAATCAGGGAAAAATACAAAATATAAAAAAATAGAGACAGGCTATGAGTATTAAACAAGAATTAAAAAATTTAGTCGCACAAATACAAAAAACTCCATCAGATTTAAAGCTAAGGCGTGATTATGCTAATTTGCTTCTTGAAAATGGCTATTTTGAAGAATGTTTACAAGAATATAAGCAGCTCATTAATATATTTAAGGAAGATGCAGAGCTTTTTTATAATATTGGTATTGCATACGAGCGACTTAAGCAGCTTAAACCGGCTGAACAAGCTTATAAAAAAGCTATTAAGCTGGATCCTGCGGATTCTGATTTTCACTATAACCTTGGTTATTTATACGATCAGCAAAATAGAATAAATGAGGCAATCCAAGAGTATCATAAGGTTATAGAGTTAAATAACCAAGATCAAAATGCCTGCTTTAATTTGGCTTATTTATATTCATCGTTTAATCAGTCAGAAAAAGCCATTAAGTATTACTTAGCGGCAATAGAGCTAAACAATGAAGACGTTTATGCTCATTTTGACTTGGCGTATGAGTATAAAAAACAGGGTGATACTGACAAAGCTCTTAAAAAATATATGGACGTAATACGTATAAGCCCGGATTATAGCTGGGCTTATTATAATATTGCTTCTATATTTTACGAAAAAGGCAATGTTGATGAAGCTTTAAGTTATATAAAAAAATCAATAGAGCTTAATTCTAAAGATATACAAGCCATAAAAAGCTTTACAAACTTGGCTATCAGTCAAAATAAACCTGATTTTGCCCTAAATACCTTAGAAAACGTTGTTATGAAAAATCCTGAGGATGGAAATATACATTTTTACATAGCGCAGGTATATAGAATACTCAAGGAGTATGATGATGCACTTTTTCACCTGAATAAAGCATTAGAATTAAAAGATAACCTTAATATATCCCAAGTTAAAATTATTGAGGAAATATCTGAAATAAAAGATTTTAATAAATAATTATTCAAATTTTTTAAAAAAATTTATAAAATATGACAATAATTATCAAGCTACTGTTTTTATATAATTACGGCAAAAATCCGCACTTAAATCAGCAAGCAAATAAATAGACCTATAGGTCCAACTTAAAATTCGGGGGAATAAAAATAGTTTACTTTATTATACCTACTCACAAATTAAATTTAAGATTAATCTTTTCTAAGATTAATCTTTTCAGAGAATAGTTAATTTCATTAGGTTTAACAAGATTTAGTAATCTGAAAAGTATTTTAGAGTTGGTATATAATAACTAAATTTAAAAGGGGGATAAAAATTTAGTTATAACTTAACATGACATATGCTTAAAAAAATATTTCAGCTCTATATACAAAATTTATAATTTGTGATAATATTTTAAATTATATAAATTTTTGTCCAGTAATAGATGTTTTTGTAGTAGTTTGGTTGTTTATTAAAACTAAATATTAAAAGGAGAATAGCTGTGGAAATTAAAATCCTTGGGTGTGAGAACACTAAGGGAGAATCGCTTGCTCTAAATACGGAAAAAGCTATATTAGCATTGGGGATTCAAGCTAATTTGAGTACGACTGAGGATTATCTTGAAATTCTTCATTATGGTGTGATGACAACGCCATGTTTAATTATTGATGGTCAAGTCCGCTCAGTGGGGCAAGCTTTGGATGTTAATGACATTAAAAAGCTATTAATGTTGTAACACAATTATTTTAAAAATCTCAAACAAAAAGCCAAAAAGGACGGGACTTGTAATGCCCGTCCTCTTAGTCTTAAAGAAGACAAAAAATTTTTTGCTCAACTGTATGTTGAATAAAAATTGAAAACAATGATTTTTGTTTACAACTTTAAAAGAATTATTGTTATCTGGCATGATTTAAATATACTATTTTCTTGATTATTCATACCTCAAAGCATCTATAGGATTCAATTTAGAAGCCTTAAAAGCGGGGTAAAATCCAAAAAATATACCAGTCATGCCAGAAACCACAAAAGCCAATAATATAGATGGCAAAGATATAATAATAGGAAATTTAATAAAATGAGCAATAAGGCAAGAAAGTGTAACACCGATAGTGATGCCAATAAAACCGCCCATTAAAGATAAAATAAGGGCTTCCACCAAAAACTGAAGTCGTATATCACGTGGCTTAGCACCAATAGCTAATCTTATACCGATTTCTTTAGTTCTTTCAGTAACAGATACCAACATTATATTCATAATCCCGATACCCCCTACCAAAAGAGAAATAGACGCGATAGATCCCAACAAAAGAGAAAATATTTTTGTAGAACTTTCAGCTATATCAAGTATTTGAGCAAGATTTTTCACGGTAAAATCATCTTCTTTTCCGTATGATATACGGTGCGATTGTCTTAAGGCAAGTGTTAATTCATTTTCAGCAGCTTTTATACGTTGTTTATTAATAGCCTGAGCCATAATTATGTGAATCATGCCCGGAAATTCACTTCCAAACAAACGCTTTTGCGCAACAGTTACAGGTACATAAATAACATCATCCATGTCAATACCCATTAAGGACTGACCTTTTTTCTCAAGCAAAGCTGTAACCTTAAAAGGTATTCCTTTTATTCTTACACTTTTTCCAATAGGGTCAAGGTCACCAAACAGATTAGAAGCAACTGTCTGACCCATTATACATATTTTTGTTTCGCGCGAAACATCTTTTTCTGTTAATTTACTCCCCAGCACAACGTTCCACTCCTGCATAACAAAAAATTCCGGAGTTGTACCTTTTATAGATGTAAACCAGTTTTGATTTTTATAAATAACCTGTGAGGAACCGCTAACAAGTGGTGCCGCGGTTTTTATCGCGGAATTATTTTTTAATATAGCCGTAACATCTTTCATTTTTAGTGTAGGTTTAGATCCGATAGCCGATCTCATTCCCTTGGTAAATGCCGTACCCGAATGAACAAGCAATATATTGCTGCCTAAAGCGGAAAAACTGATTGATACTTTTTGGGTTGCACCTTCTCCTACTGATATCATAATAATAACAGCACTTACCCCTATTATTATTCCCAGGGTTGTCAGACCTGAACGTATTTTATTTGCGATTAAAGCTCTTACAGCTATTTTAATTGTTGTTATCAAATTCATTACAAATTAATCTTTTCTTTATCTTTAACAATCTTACCGTCCTTAAATTCAATAATCCGCTCGCAAAAATTTGCGATATCACTCTCGTGAGTAACTATGATAATTGTTTTACTATTTTCTTTATTAAGCTTACAAAATAACTCCATAATTTCATAACTGGTTTGAGAATCCAGATTGCCGGTAGGCTCATCCGCCAGAATTATAGGCGCATTGTTAACTATAGCCCTAGCAGTGGCAACTCTTTGCTGTTGCCCACCTGACAGCTGATTAGGGAGATGCGCTTCTCTATCACTTAATCCTACAAGGCTCAATGCTTCTTTGGCCATTGCCATTCTTTGTTTAGTAGAAATACTGGAATAAATCATAGGTAATTCAACATTTTCAAGTGCCGTAGTCCTAGATAAAAGGTTAAAACCCTGAAAAACAAAACCTATTTTTTTATTTCTTATTTCAGAAAGATGATTAACAGATAAAGTTGTAACATCAGTTTCGTCAAGATAATATTTACCTGACGTAGCAACATCAAGGCAGCCTATCATATTCATAAAGGTAGACTTGCCCGATCCCGACGAGCCAATAATTGCAATAAGTTCCCCCTGATTAATATTCACGGTCACATCGTCCAATGCTCTTACACAATGATCTCCAACGTCATAAGTTTTATTTAATTGTTCTGTTTTTATTAAGCTCATTACTTTTCAGCCTTATCCAGATTTAATAATATCTCCTGTCCTGATTTAAGCTTATTTGTTTTTATTTCAGTAAAATTCTCATCACTTATACCTGTTTTTATAGCAACTCTAACAGGCTTATCCTCTGATAGTATCCATACTCCAGGAGTTTTATATCTTTTAATTTCTTTATTAGCATCCGGTATAAATCTTAATGCATTGTTAGAAACCATTAAAATATTATTTTTCTTTTCCGTTATCAAGTCCACATTTGCTGTCATTCCCGGCTTTAGTTTTTGGCTCTTGTTATCCACTTGAACTATAACATTATAAGTAACAACATTTTGTATAGTTTCGGGAGAATTCCTTATTTGCGTAACTTTTCCTTTAAATACTTCTTCAGGGTAGCTGTCAACAGTAAATTCTACGTCTTGCCCTTCTTTTATTTTAGAAATATCAGCTTCAGATACAGCTGTTTCTATTTGCATTTTAGTCAAATCCTCCGCCACCAAAAACAAAGTCGGTGTTTGAAAGCTTGCTGCAACGGTCTGCCCTACTTCTATATTTTTAGATATAACTACACCGTTTGTGGGGGATTTAATTTTTGTATATCTTAAATTGGTTTCGCTCTTGAAAAGTGCTGCTTTTACCTGTGCTATTTTGGCATATGCGGCATTTATTTGGGCTTTTGTTGTGCTTAATTTTGTTTGAGCTGTTTCAAAATCTTTTTTAGCAATATAATTATCTTGATAAAGAACTTTGGATCGTTCCCTATTATTTTTATCCAACTCCAGTTGTGCTTTTAATTTTTCCAATTCAGCTTTTGCGTATAATAAATTCGCTTTTTGCTCTGCCACGTGTGCTTCAAAGGGTGCAGGATCAATTAAAGCCAAAAGCTGGTTTTTTTTTACGGCTGAATTAAAGTCAACATAAACTTCTTTTATCGGACCTGATACTTGAGTTCCTATTATTGTTGTTGTTATAGGATTTATTGTTCCTGTAGCAGCTATTTTTTCTGTTATATTGCCTTTTATAATCCTTTCCGTTTTATAAGAAAGTTTTTCTTCAGGTGAAAAGAATATAAAGTACCCACTCAGCAGTACTGTTAAAAATATAAATAATATAAATATAAATTTTTTCATTAAAGTTTCCTGTTTGTAATTTTTTAACCAAACTAGCGTATTCTCTATCATTATAAATGAAAATAAACAAAGTCTATGGTTATTTTAAAAATTAAGCAGAATTAGCCCAATTGAGCTAAACTGTATAGATATGAAACAAAGAGGTTACAAGCATAAATAAATAGCAGAATTGCTTGATGTTTCAATTGATACAATTACAGACTGGCTATTTTTATTTACAGAAGGTGGTTTTGAAGAATTATGCAAATTAAACTATGCAGGACGAAGAATGTCTGTACTTGGATATTACAAGGAGAAGATCAAAAAAAAGATAGAAAAACTATTGCAATGATTCCAAATTTTTGAAGGAAAAGTAAAAATATTCCATAATTTTATTAAAGCAATTCATTGAAGTTATGGGGATAGAATATGCGTAAAAAAAATAATGTAAGGCTCAAAAAGGATGAAAAAATTTTTCTTCTTGAATTAGCAAATAAAGGTAAAGAATCAGCAAGAAAAATCAAGCGAGCAAATATATTATTACTTGCTGATGAAGGAAAAGCAGACAAAGAGATTAGTGAGACAATTAAAACAAGCCAATCTACGATAGAAAGAACTCGAAAAAAATATGTGGAAAATGGTCTTTGTTATGCTTTAGAGGAACTTCCGAGATCAGGAGCCCCCAAGAGTCTTGATGGGCGAGCAGAGGCTTTATTAATAGCGACGGTTTGTTCTGAACCTCCAGAAGGTAGAACTCGTTGGACAATGAGGTTATTAGAGGACCATCTTATTGAACTTAACGTATCGGATGCTTGATAGTTTCAATCCACACCCCTGCAAGAGGGGCGACTAACAAGGTTAGCCTGGCATTATAATTGTAATGTAAATGCTAGTCTAAAAGTGTACCGGGTACCGGCGTAAAAATGTACCACCTTAAGAGATAAAACCTGTAAGATAAATGTAACTGAAACATTGTCTAT
>JANQHM010000249.1 GCA_028282645.1 Candidatus Gastranaerophilales bacterium | reverse complement strand
TAATATAATATATATTATAGCAATTCAAAAAATTTATTTCACGATTCATTTTGGATTTTGCGAAAAAAGGGCTATTTTGTTAAATTATTGTTACATTTAATTTTAAATTTTATTAAATTAATTTTAAAAATTAAAAAAAGAGCTATCCTAAAATCTAAAATCAGTTTAACTCTTCTTTTAATTAATATTTTAAAATTATTTGGTGATGGTCATCACCTTCCTTGTGGCATCGCTGCAAGTTTAGGCAGTCAGTTTTTCTTTAGCGATATCAGCTATTTTTTTGAATGCCACAGGATCTTTAACAACAAGGTCAGCTAACATTTTTCTGTTAATTTGAATATTTGCTTTTTTAAGACCGTTTGTAAATTTACTGTAGCTTAAGCCGTTAATTCTTGCACCTGCATTAATTCTGGATATCCATAAACGCCTGAAGGATCTTTTTTTATTTCTGCGATCACGATATTGAAATTTTAATGCTTTCATTACAGCCTGATTAGCTACTTTAAACAATTTGCTTCTTGCGCCTTTAAAGCCTTTAGCTAATTTTAAGATTTTTTTATGTCTCTTGCGAAGGACGTTTCCACGTTTTACTCTAGCCATTGTTTCTTATCTCCTTTAACGAGAATATTTCATATAAGGTAATTCTCTTCTGATCATTTCAAGAGAGCCCTCGAATACTACAACTGATCCAGTCAAGCGTCTTTTTCTTTTAGAGGTTTTGTGCCCTAATAAGTGTTTTTTGCCTGCTTGTCTGCGTAAAACTTTGCCGTTTGCTGTAACTTTATATCTTTTAGCACCAGCACGGTGTGTTTTCATTTTTTTCTTTGCCATGTTTATTTAACTCCTAGTTTATCAAAAATCAAAACCGCTTTATTGTTACTGTTCATTGATTAAATTTAAAATTATTTTTTCCAGGGTCAAAATCGAATAATCTTAAAAAAATTTTTGATTAAGTATACTTACCTTACCATGAACATGTTTTAAGCTCCAGCCGGTGCTATAATCATGATCACATTTTTACCTTCAAGTCCCGGCTTCTTTTCTGTGATATAATTAGTATCATTCAGATCCTCTTCAATCCTTTTTATAAGGTCAAATGCCAAACTTGAGTGTTGAATTTCTCTCCCCCTTAGCATGATTACTACTTTTACCTTATTTCCGGCACCAATAAATTTTTTAATATTTTTTAACCTTACATTATAATCATGCACATCAATTTTGTAGCGCATTTTTATTTCTTTAACATCAACTACGTGCTGTTTTTTCTTTGCTTCTTTTGCTCGTTTATCCGTTTCAAACTTATATTTGCCGTAATCAAGAATTTTGGCGACAGGAGGAACTTGATTAGGGCTAATTACAACTAAATCAAGACCCTTTTCATAAGCCATGCCTAGAGCGTCCGCGGTACTTTTAATACCCAAATTTTGTCCGTCACTGTCTATTAATCTTACTTCCTTTGCTCTAATTTCTTCATTTACTCGGGGAGATTTGGCTGCTCCGCCTGAAGTCTTAATATTAATAGGTATTCCTCCTTTGGATTGTTAAATAATTATTGGCTTATTTAATTTTATTTGCCGAAGGCGGGACTTGAACCCGCACGAGCCAAGCTCACATGTTCCTGAAACATGCGTGTATACCAATTTCACCACTTCGGCATACATTTTCATTTATTAATACTACTATAATCTAAAAATAATGTAAATATTTTTAAATTT
>JANQHM010000226.1 GCA_028282645.1 Candidatus Gastranaerophilales bacterium | reverse complement strand
TTGATAATGATTTTATCAATGTTAAACCCTCCCTAGTATACATATACATGAGGAGGGTTCTTTATTCAAGTACTTTTTTTTCTTTGCTATATCTCTAGTTTTTTTAATAAAAACTTGCCTGATGAAGAAAGAATTAACAGTATTGTGGTAATTATTCACGAAGCTTGCCACGCTGTCAGATCTGCTTTGCGTAAAAATAAGCTAAATTCTTTAGAAGAAGAAATTACCGCTAGTATAATAGGCTTAAATATTGCTCATAAAATTCTTTTAAATCGTACTCTCAGTGAACAGGAAACCTATAATTATGCCAAAGGCTATTTGATCGGTGCCTTAAGCGATGATCATGCCAAATTGACACCTTATAGTAATTTTAGTGAATTTATAGAGATTGATTTAAGGATAAAAATACCTCACCATGAGACTTTTCAAGATCTAAGTAAATTATATAAGGAAGTAAAACACCTGGTTAAGTACACTCATACTGATCTGGAGTACGGAAACAAGATTTATTATTCTTATTAAGTAGGAATAATAAATCTTGAAGTAAATTTTTGTGAACTTAATTTTTCAAACTAGCAACTATATAAAACTTGTGTGTTTTATAATAGTGGAATATTTTAGGGGAATGTTTTTAAATGATTGGGCATGATCACTTTAGAAAAAATGTAAATCCTGACCTTTACAAAGGCATGTATGATCACAATAAAAATACAAGCCAGGGGTATAGCAATAACCAGGTACAACAGGATGAGGTAACTATATCTCAACCGCAGCACAAGCCGGATATCAAAAGTCATGAAAAAGATCCTTATACAGAGTATCCCTTAAGAGGCTTTGCTTATACAAATGAAGTAGGTGTGGCTCTTAAGGATTTAAATCCTACCTGTGGCAAGCTGGAAAAGTTTTTTTGGGTGCCGGCTTTAAGTTATTTTGCTTTGGATATTGCAGATAAATTTAAACAAGGTAAAGAAGAGGGCGGTAACGTTAGAGGTGTTCAATACGGAATAAGGCAGGGGATATTTCATGCATTATCCAGTGCAGCATTGCCAATGATAGCTATAGATATTGGAAAAGAAGTTTTTGAAAAGGGTGCACATCAGCTAAAAAAGGTAGTCAGTAATGACAATATAATCAAGAAAAAATTCTTGAATAATACTCCTCTTGTAAAAACTGTTGGTGGTTTTGCTGCATTAATTATGGCAGCTAAGCCTATTGATAAATTTGTTGAGCATTATGTAATTAAAAAAGCTATAAATCCTTTGTTTGGCCTTAAGGGTGAGCATGAGCCAAAGAAGTAGGCAATTATTAATATATTAACTAAGTTGGAAATTAAAAGAAAAACTATAGTCGCTATTACTATTAACTTAACAATGATTTTTTAGAATCGCCTAAATTTTACGCAAAATTTTAATAAATAATAAAATTATAAAATATATATTATGCTTGAAAATCAAGCCTTCTTACAGGGTCATCTGTCATAATTTGCTTATAAATAGTTTCTTCTGCTTTGGCTTTTTGAATTTCTTCTCTAATTCTTGTTTTTTTGCTGTTTAATCCAATTATTTGCTTATTATTTCCCGTAAAATTCCAAAAACCTGTTTTTTTATGTTCAGCAGATATCTTTTCCTCGTTAAAATTAAATAATTTGGAAAGACCGATTTGATTAATATTTTCTTGCCCTGTAGATTTTTTTACCATTTATTATATTCTCCTGTACCCTGGCCGGTTCTTTTTCTCTAAAGTATTTTATAGGTAGTATACTTGGTATACAAAAATAGTCGGTGTAAATTTATAAAAACTTTAATGGTTTTCTATAAAATTGAAAAAAATATTTACATATTGAGGTAGTATAAATATTTTTCTTATATCTTTTATTTTAATTATTTTTTTATTGAAAACATTTTTTTAAATTTTTTATCAGGATTTACTTTAGTAAAGTAAATATATTGCTGAAATTATCTGTCCAAATATCAACTTTAGCCTTCTTTGGAGGATAACTCAGTTTAATATGGTTATATTTTTCTTCGATTTTTTGTTTTTTAATTTCTTTTTTTAAAAAATCTGATTTGGAAATAAAAGCATAATGATTTGAATATGAATAGGGATCAAGGCTTGTAGGTTTTACCCTGATTGCTACTTGATTTAAGCCTAAATCAATGGATAGGCTTTCTAACAGCTTTTTTAAATCAACATATTTATTTGAAATATGTATAATTAAAAGTCCATCTTTTTTTATTTTTCTCATATAAAGCTCTAAAGCCTCTTTAGTCAAAAGATGTACAGGTATTGCATCGCTGCTAAATGCATCAACTACAAGTAAATCATAACTTTCTTTGCGCTGCTTGGCTAAATTCAATCGACCATCACCAAGAATAAAGTTAACTTTAGCTTTTGAATTTTTTATAAATGAGAAATGTTCGTTTGCTATCTTTATTATTTTGGGATCAATTTCAAAAAAATCAATTATATCTCCTTTTTTACCATAAATAGCTTGCGTACCGGTACCTAACCCGATAATTCCCATTTTAATTGACTTGTTATGATAATTTTTAAATAAATCATAAACAATACCAAAAGCTGAAAGGCTTCCATAATAAGCTGTTGGCGTTGGTAAAAGTTCTTTTGTTTTTTCATCAATAAGTTGATACCCATGCAGAATTCTTCCATTGTATAATGTATTGCGATTTTGCGCATTTAGGTGCAGCTTGGCCGCTCCATAAAAGTTGCGGGTCTCTACAATCTTAGATTTACTGTTTAATTTTCCTATTTCGCAGGCCCCGACTTTTATGGCATAAACTGATATAACTAATAAAACAAAATACCTGAATCCTAAATCAACTTTTTGATCGTAAAATAATATAAGCTTATGCTTAAAAACTAAAAATAGCAGATAGCTAAATATAGCGGTTAAAATCAGTGCATGCTCAAGATAGTTATTAAATAAGATGGGCGATGCAATGCTTATTAAAAATCCTCCTAACGCTCCGCCAAAAGAAATCGAAAGATAAAATATAGGTAATTTCTTTGAATTCGGACGTAGTTCGTAAAGTTCGCCATGGCAAACCATACATAAAAAAAGCATCAGTATTAAAGTAGTTAGTATTTCTGAAAAGTTTGTAAAGTAAGCCTTAAGGCTGGGATTTTTAGATATAAATAATAGCATAATAAGCAAAAACGATCCAAATATATATAGTTTACGGTTATAAACCTTATTTTTACCAAATACAGATACAAAAGTAAACAAATAAAGCCCTAAAGGGAATACCCATAACAACGGAATCGGGGCAATATCATGCGTCAGGTGTGATGTAAAAGCTAGTAATATAGAAGTTCCAAGACAACTTAGGGCAACCCAGAGCAGTAAATTTTTTACAGAAAACTCCCTGTTATTTGCTTGTGTACCTTCGTTATTGCTTTGTGTATTGCAATTAGACTGTTTATTAAAAAAGAAAAGTAAAGATGTGCTTACAATACATACTCCTAACGCCCAGTACCCCAATAGCCACATATCAGAAGTAATACTAACGGTTAAATTAGGCTCTATGATAAAAGGAAATGATAATAAAGCAAGTAACGAGCCGATATTTGATATTGCATAAAGAAAATAAGGTTCTTTGTTTGTACTGATTTTATACCAGTTTTGTATTGTAGTGCTTACAGATGATACCAACATCAACGGTAAAGCAAAATTAGCCAGCAAAATCATTAATATAGAGCTGATAGGGTTTGTGCTATTTACTTCTATCTGCTCTATAGCAGGGAATTTAAATATAAATAGAGAGGATATAATAGAAATACTGTATACTATAATTTGTAATTTTTTAGGCAATTTGCTTAATAAATACGCAAACGAATATCCGCATAGCAATACAAATTGAAAGAAAAACAGGCATAAAATCCATATTTGAGATCCTCCACCGAATATCGGGGTAAAAATTTTGCCGATAAGCGGCTGAATCATAAATAGTAGAAATGCTCCGATAAAAACATTTACGATCAGCGCATTTTTAAATAGAAGTTCTTTATTCATATAACACTCTCTCTAAAATATTTATATTCAATTACAAGTTTAGCTATTTTTAACACATTGTAAACAGTTAAAAATACTAAAAAACTCTCCTGTCATTTAACAAGGAGAGTTTTAGATTGACAAGATTTTTATCAATATTTACACATCTATTTTTTTCTTAGGTCGTTTTTTATCAGGATTTTCGAGTAATACCATAAAATTAAATAGGCTAATTAAACTGTTTAGCAGTTTATGCTTATCAGCAGAAGGGTCTTGATGGAAGACAATGTTGCTTAACATATCTCTAATTGGATTAAGAAGCCTATCATGTTCATGTACAGGTATAGAATGTTCAAAATTTGTAATCATATTTTCAAAATTACATTTTTCGCTGCCACAAATATGTACATTTAATGCTTTAATTGAATATAAAAGCAATTTTGCGGCTTTATCAGGTTGTTTTTCTTTTATGCTTATTGCGTCATTAAATGTTTTTTGTATTTCTTCGGGGATATTCTTTTTATTTGCTACTTCATTTTGGTTAAGTGGAGACAGCACTCCTTCTCTTTGTTTCCATATCGTGTAGCTGTTACAGTTTTCACAATGGGTTATCCCAAACTGGGAAGGTGTAGCCTCGCCTTCATAGACTTGCTTGGTTTTAGTACTATATTCTGTTGGAACATGATCCGGCACAATCTTGCCGTTTACTGTTAAGCAATGAGGACAGTTTAATTTATCATCTCTTACTTTGGCTCCTTCTATTTTAGGAACAAAATTTAATGAATGATTTTCTTTACCTATTGGTCTAATTTCATCAGACATTTTTTTCTCCTTTATATGAGATTAACATCTTTATCTTATTGTAGTATAAATTTTCAGGCGTGTTTTATTTTTTAATTTTTCTTTAATTTTTGATCGAAAGTCACTACTTTATTTATTTCTTTTATTCTTCTTTTATAAAATTTTTATATATTTAAAATAATAAAATAAAAAAATTTTTATAAAAAAACGCTCGAAAGCCCATTTTTTTAATAGTATACTAATTCCAACAATACTTTATCAGACTATTAAATCGTGTAAAAGCTGGTAAAATAGGCTATACTCTGAAAAGAGAAATTTAAAATTTAATTTTGTACCAGTATAAAAAAAAGAAAAAATAAATTATACTTGAGAGGAGTTATTGCATGGGTTCTAAAACATTAATACTAATAGACGGTCACGCACTGGCCTACAGGTCATTCTTTGCACTGGAAAGAACGGGAATGAAAACTTCTGCGGGGCTACCGACCTGGGCAGTATACGGATTTTTTAAATCTTTGTTTGACCTGTTAAAAAAAGTTAGCCCCGATGCAATAGCAGTATCCTTTGACGTAGGCAGAGAAACATTCAGGCTGGAAGCCTATCCTGAATACAAAGCAAATAGGCAAGCCATGCCTGATTCCTTGAAAGAGCAGCTTTCTGTTTTAGTTGAAGGTGTTGAAGCTTTTGGGATACCTATATATAAAATGTCCGGCTATGAAGCAGATGATATAATTGGTACTATATCTAAAAAAGCAAGTAAGCTTGGACATAAAACGCTTATTTTAACGGGTGATCAGGATTCTTTTCAGTTACTTGACGAAGAAAATGTAACAGTATTAATCCCCTCAAAGGGTGAACTTATTGAGTATGACAAAGAAAAAGTTCACGAAAAAATGGGAGTATGGCCTGAGCAAATTATTGATTACAAAGGCTTAAGAGGTGACACATCCGATAATATACCGGGCATAAAAGGCGTAGGAGAAAAAACGGCAGTAAAGCTTCTTAATCAATTTGGGAATATGGAAAATATTTTATCTCATACCGATGAAATCAGCGGAAATGCCATAAGAAAAAAAATTGAAGAAGGCAAAGAAATGGCTGAAAAGAGTAAGTTCCTGGCGACAATTAAAAGAGACGTGCCAATCGAATTTGACTTTGAACATACGCATTTAACAATGCCGGAGCTGGAAAAATTAACGGACTACTTGAGAAAAGTAGAATTTAAGAGCTTTCTTAAACAACTGCCTGATATGTTAAAGCCGTTTAATGATGGTGTTACCCCTGTTATATCAGAAGAATTATTGTCAATGACCAAACAAAAGCCTACCGTAAGTATACATAAAACTGATAATCAATTAGGGTTATTTGACCAACAACAAGAACTATCTCAAGAGAAAATTCCTCAAATAACTTTAAAAGTTAATATTGTAGATTCTGATGAGGCTTTTGATGCTTTTATATCAAACCTTTCGCAAAAAAATATTTTTTCTTTTGATATAGAAACAACAGGTCTGGATATTTTTAGTAATTCTTTGGTCGGCATGTCCTTTGCCTGGAACAATCAAATACAAAATAAAGACAATCAAATATATATAAATGAGGCACAGGAAGATAAAACAGAGAATTTTTATTTACCTCTTGCCCATAAGGAAGGTGCTCAGCCTCATTTTGATTATGTTTTAGATAAGATAAGGCCTCTTTTAGAGGATAAAAATATATTAAAAGTCATACAAAATATAAAATTTGAACTTAATTTTCTTAAAAAATATAATATAAACATTTCTAATCACCTGTATGATACTATGCTCGCAAGTTATGTAAAAAATCCGGCCTCTAAGCACGGCTTAAAACAACAGGCAAGCTATCATTTAAAGTATGATATGCAGCCAATTGAAGATTTAATAGGTACAGGCAAATCTCAAATAACTATGGATAAGGTTAATATAGAAGCTGCCGCTCAATATGCTGCTGCTGATGCCAAGTCTACATTGGAGCTTGGCAGATTTTATACAGAAAGACTGGATGAACTGGAGAAAAAAATATTAATGGACATAGAAATACCTTTGGTTCCTGTACTTGCTCAAATGGAAAGAACCGGTGTTTGCCTTGATTTGGATTATTTAAAAAGTTTATCAGAAGAATTGGAAGTTAATATACAAAAAATAGAAGCCGAAATATTCGGATACTCGGGATTACCTTTTAATATTAACTCTCCAAAGCAAGTAGGAGATGTACTATTTGAAAGATTGAACTTATCTAAAAAGCCTAAAAAAACAAAAACAGGATACAGCACCAGTGCAAAAGTTTTGGAATCATTAAAGGACGAGCACCCTATAGTTAATTTATTGCTTGAGCATAGACATTTATCAAAGTTAAAATCAACTTATATTGACGCACTACCTGCTTTAGTCAACCCTGCAACCGGAAGGGTTCATACAAGTTTTAACCAGACAATAACATCAACCGGCAGGCTTTCCAGCAGTAATCCAAACTTACAAAATATACCGATAAAAACAGAGCTGGGCAACCGCATTAGAGCAGCCTTTGTCCCTACGGATAAAGAATCTGAGGTTATCTTATCCGCGGATTATTCTCAAATTGAACTTAGGCTACTGGCTCATTATTCGCAAGATCCTACTTTAATTGATGCGTATAAAAACAATAAAGATATTCATAGTACTACAGCGGCTTCTGTCTTTGATGTACCTATGGAAGAAGTTACAAAAGATATGAGAAGAAAAGCAAAAGCCGTTAACTTTGGTATTATATACGGCCAATCAAACTACGGTTTGGCGGAGTCCCTTGGTATAAAACCAAAAGAAGCAAAAGAGATAATAGAAAAATACTTTGCTACTTACCCAAATATAAAAGCATTTATGGATGGAACAATAGCACAAGCGCATGAAAAAGGTTATGTGACAACTCTTTACGGTAGAAAAAGATACTTGCAAGATGAGCTAAGCAGCAGAAATAGATCTATAAGGGAATTTGCCGAAAGAGCAGCCATAAATGCGCCATTACAAGGGACTGCAGCTGATTTGATAAAAATCGCAATGATAAAACTTCATAAGGAATTGATTTCGTCAAAATTAAATGCTAAATTAATACTTCAGGTACACGATGAACTTGTGTTGGAAGTACCAAAGAATGAGTTAGACGATACGATTAGTATTGTGCAAAAATGTATGGAATTAGATCAGCCGCTTGAAGTACCATTATTAGTAGATGTTAATTGCGGACCTAGTTGGATGGAAACTTAATGAGAAAAAATATAATCAGATATTTAATCTTATTTTTATTTTTTATTAATTTTTTTCAGTCAAGCAATGCACAAGATACAGACAGCAGCTTAGTAAATCTATACTTTCGTGCGCGTAGCAGTCAAAACTTGCTTGACCATTTAAAAGCGTTTGATGCTTCGTATATGGAGGTATATATAAATACAATTGCTGTATTAAGCGATCTGAATACCAAAGTATTATCTTTTAATTCTGAAAAAGGACATATAAACGCCAGATTGTCAGAAGATAAAGAAGTTTTTATAATAATTTTGCCGGTAAATCAAAAATTGACATACATTAGAGTAACCCCTTCAAACGGTGAATATGATTTATCTCAGGAATTTGTAAGCAGTTTTTTTACCAAAGTGCAATCTAAATTAAAAAAACAATGATTATTTGGATTTAAACTGTTTATATCATTTTTTCTTATCGTCTACTCATTATAATAGGAAAGGTAGAAAGTTTTTTTCTTTAATCATCGGGGAGTAACGATAAGTGGTAGAGAACAATGTAATTCAAACAGAAAAGCTGCCACCGCAGAGTCTTGAATCGGAACAAGCTGTTCTGGGAGCTTTGCTGGTTAATCCCGTTTGTATAACCAGTCTGGTTGAAGTATTAAAACCTGAATATTTTTATAAACAGGCGCATAAACTTATTTATTCTGCTATAATAGAGCTTTTTAGCAATAATGAACCGATTGATGTAGTAACAGTTTCAGAATCTTTGAGAGATAGGGGTAAACTTGATAATGTGGGCGGCAGATCATATATAAATGATCTTGCTCTGTCCGTAGTAACAACTGCAAACTCTGACTATTACGCTAATTTAATAGCAGATAAATCTATATTAAGAGATCTAATAGCCGCAGGCTCCAATATTGTATCTATGGCATATCAAGAAACAGATACATCTAAAGTATTGGATAGCGCAGAGCAGGCTATATTTGCTATTGCCCAAAGAAAAACATCGGAAGACCTTGTACACGTTAAGGATATCGTAGTTGAAAGTTATGATATGATTGAAAAGCGATATAATAATCGTGATGATTTAACAGGTGTATCAAGTGGATTTTATGATTTGGATACCTATACAGCCGGATTTCAGCCTTCTGATTTGATTATCCTTGCCGCAAGGCCTTCTATGGGGAAAACGGCTTTTTGTTTGAACATTGCACAGACAGTGGGAATTAGACAAAAAAAAACTGTTGCAATATTTAGTTTAGAGATGTCAAAGGAACAGTTGGTACAAAGAATCTTATGTTCTGAGGCAGAGATTGACAGTAATAGGCTAAGAACCGGTCATATGCATACGGAAGATTGGAATAAGCTGGCGGAAGCAATGGGTAAGCTTGCAGATTCACCAATTTTTATTGATGATTCACCAGGTGCTACAGTTATGGAGCTTAGAGCCAAGTGCAGAAGGCTCTGTATGGAACAAAAAGATATTGGTATGATAATCATTGATTATTTGCAGCTTATGGAAGGCACAGGCTCTAATGACAGGGTTCAAGAGATATCAAGGATTTCTCGCGGGCTTAAAGGTCTTGCCAGAGAATTAAAAGTTCCTATTATTGCATTATCTCAGTTGTCTCGTGCGGTAGAATCAAGAACAAACAAGCGTCCTATGCTTAGCGACTTGAGAGAAAGCGGAAGTATTGAGCAAGATGCAGATATTGTTATGTTTATATACAGAGATGAGTATTACAATCCTGAGTCTATTGAAAATAACAAAGGCAAGGCTGAGATTATTATTGCCAAACAAAGAAATGGTCCTGTTGGTACCGTGGAGCTCTTATTTTATAGTAATATCACCAAGTTTAAAAATCCTGCAAAAAGCACTGAGGTATTTTAAGTTTTTAGAGCCTGTCTGGTTAAAAAAATAAAAGCTGGTTATATCAATAATGAACCTCCTCGACCCAAGGGTCGGGGTATTCTATCGAATAAAGGCTCATTAAACAAAACAGGTAATGATAATTCCCCTTTCAGCAAGTGAAAAGTCTATCATTACCTGTTTAATTTAATTTTCAAACCCAAAACCCACTAATAATGGGGTTTTTTCTTGTTTAATTCTTCTTTTCTACTATAATTTCTATCAATAGTTATGTCTATTATATTATCATTTGCAATATTATATTC
>JANQHM010000194.1 GCA_028282645.1 Candidatus Gastranaerophilales bacterium | reverse complement strand
AAGGTGATGACTATCACCCAGGATAAGTGTGCCTTTTTATACCCTTTTATAAGCAAAAATTATCATTGTCTTAATTCTTTTTAATTTTAAATCAACATACAATTGAATATTTTTTTTATCCTTTTTAAGGCTAAAAGAGGGAGATTTTATAATGGATGTGTTTCTAGGGTTTAGAAGGACATCCTTTTTGCATTTATTTGCACATTAAAAAAGGGTGATGGTTAAGCATCAGTACTCAACTGACCACTACCTAAAAAAGAAGCTGTCTCATATGAGACAGCTTCTTTTCTTTAAATTCATTGCCTATTGTTAACTACGCAAAAAGATTTAATCTGGCACCTAGTTTACCATTAACAGCGCCTTCTTTACCGAGAGCACCTTCTCCCAGCATGCTCCTTCCAGCCATGTGTTTTTCTTTAGAACCTTGGACGGTTGCAGCATCTAGCTTGGATGGGCCATATTTTTGAGCTAAGGGATTTACCCCTACTTTTTTGACCATGGATCCAAAAGAAGGGCCTTGCTGTTGTTGAGCAGCCTTAGCTTGAAAAGCTGCTACATTATTTACAGCAGGTTGAGCTGCCTGTTGATCTTTGCGTATAGGTTGTGCAAATAAATTAATTTTGTCGACCATATAAATGCCTTCTTATTTCCATGATATCTATTATTATTAAAATACCCACATGTTAAATAATTACTAAATTATGCATGTTTTTTAACAATTTGTTACATTATTTTTAAAAAATTAGAGCCTTTATAAAATATACAACCCAGCTGTTTAATTGCCATTCTATCATTGGCTAAATGTAAAGGCAGTATTTTTATATATGTCAATAGCTTTTTATTTTTATATTTGACTAAATGCCTGCATCTGAATCTTTTATAGAAATTAAAATCCAGCTTTATATTTATACTACTCATCAATTAAATTTTAGGTTACTCTTTTCAGAATATAGTTTATTTTACCTCTTTTTACACGATTCAAGAATCTGAAAAGTATTTTTTAGGGAGAGGAGTGAATTAAACAAATTAAGCCGTATCTTGGTTATTAACAGCCAATATATTCTTTAATTCCAGAATCGCATCATCTATTTTACGTAAAGCATATCCGACTTCATAAGGGCAAAAACCTTTTTGCTTAATCAGTTCCTCCTCTACTTCAAGAATAAGCCCCTTTGCCTGGTGCAATTTTTCTAGCATAAAAAAGTACCTATCATCTTTATTCCTTAAAATCCAGTAAAAATCTGTAATTAATCATATCTCTATTATAATTTATATTTAACATTAATCGATCCAGCTTGCTTAGCAACTCAGATACAAATAAATTTTTATTTTCATTATTCCTCAAGTCTAAAAATTTTTGATTGTGTTCAATGGCATCAAGCTTGTTTATTTTAACGAATGCAAATATATCAGAATTTTGCGGATTCTTTTTTAATAGCTTTAAAAAATATTCATTATTTGCCAGTTTTTTTGATTTTTTATTAGAGTTTAAATTAACAAGCTTTTGTATAGAATTGGTATTACTAATCGCATAAAATTCTTTATTAAATTCTCCCCAGCAAATACCTTCCTGTGCTTTTTTGTTATATACGGCCTTAAATTCATTTTTTCCGTAATTAATACTTTTAATATCCATAAACTTATTTAAAATATTATTTTCGAGATTATATTGAAATTTATCAATTTTTTCATTTTTAGAAACCATAAATATATAATCTTTTTGGTTAAATAAAGCTCCAAATATATTACTTTTTAATAGTTCTTCAATGTTTAAATCATTTTGTTTAGAGACAGCAATAATGTCAAAAAAGTTAAAAGGGCTTTCATTCTCCAATAAAGGAGTTAATAGATTTTTATACTTATAAATATTGTTAATAGAGATATATAGCAAAGTATCATCAGGAATAAATTTTGATACTCGATAGATTTTATTTTTTTTAAATGTTGAGGTAATTGCTTCTTTTGCATCAACTTGGGGTAATGCTGTTTTAACTTTTGAAAAAATATTCAAATCGCAAATATCATTTTCTAATTTTAAAATTCCGATTGAATAGTTATGAATTTCAGATAATCCTTTGTGTCCTAAAAATTTATTAAGGTCTTTAGCAATAATAGTTGCCGCTCTTTTGTCATTGAACAGGGTTTTAAAATTTTTTATAATTTTTGAACTTTTTAAACTATCAGACTTCTTCAAGATAAAGTTATCTATAAGATACTCCAAAGTTTGTTTGCTGTCAGCCAAATAAAGCTTTCTTTTATTTATAAAATAGGCACCTTTGGGTAAAATTATAATTTTGTACCCTTTAAAAACTTTACTGGAAAATGTGTTATTCTCATGAAAAATTTGATTTATAAAATTAGTTGCAAAAACTTCATTATTTAAATTTATAATGCCCAGTTTAGCCGGTTTAGCAAGCTTTTTATCCCGGCTCCATATCCCAAAGCTGTAATTTCCTTTAAAGCCCTGCCTTACAAGTTTTTTTTTGTCTTCTTTTAATAAGATATTATAAATGTTTTTATTTAGAGTTTCTTTAAATAAATTGCTAAATGCAAATGATTTAATCCCGGACTTTATTGATTCATTTTTAATTTTAATATTATCTTCATCAAAATCCATATATAGTAATGTTGAAGACGGATAATATCTTGTAAAACCAAGAGTTCCATTTTCACTTTTTTGTTTAGTAACAATTAGGATTACTGCTACTAAAGCTATTATTCCTAATGTAATAAGCAAATTTCTGTCAGGATCGCCATATTTTTTTGTTTTTTCCAGACGAGCTTGCTCATAAACATTTTTAAAATTTTTTTTAGGATTAGTCATTCAATAAATCTCTTATATTTAGAAGTTTTTTGGGGTAAATATTAAATCAGTGGTCTGTCGAACTCTGGTGTTTTTAATCAAGCTTAAGTTATATTAAAGCTTGTAGCGATTATTTAAAAAAGGCGATTATCATCACCCCGTTGTGAAATGGTAACATATTTTTATGTCTGCAATATAAATCATTTAATGTAATTTGTACCAACTTAAAAATACTTTTCAGAATTTGCAAAACTTTTAATTTTTATTGCTTGCCCATCAGTATTTATTTGTATAGCTCCGGAATTAATATCCATTTTATTTAAAGTATTTATATAGCTTTGAATATCTTTTAAGCCAATTATAGCATTGAATTTTTTGTATTTAACGGATAATCGTCGGTTAATATTTAATATTTTAAAATTTTTAAATTCATCTAAAATTATTTCGTTTTGATTAATTATGTATAGGCTAATTTTGTTTTGTTCACATATAGATTGTACTTTAGCAAAACGATCTCTCTTTTTGTTACTAATAATATATAATTTATCAACTTTAATACTTTTAATAAGCTGAAATAAAGAGTTTTTAAAAGGCAAACTAGAATTAAAAGTAATCACTTTATCAATTTTGTTTATTCCTTTTGATCTAAAGTAAGGTAATAAAATACTATTAACTGGCGTATATTTTTTTTTGTTCAAGTTAGTAGGATTTATTAAAATATATTTTTTTTCCGGTGTTTTTATTAAAACCGTATTAGCATTTTTTATACTGAAAAATGTTAATTTTAAATTATTATCAAAATATTTTTGTATAAAAATAAATAATAAAAATAAAATACAGCTGATTAAAATACTTAAAATTAATTTTTTTAAATATTTTGTTCTAATTTGATTCTCCTGCTCTGTTCTTTTAAAAACATATAAGTAAACAGAAATACTTAATATAGTTAAATATATAAGAAACAGCTCGCCTAAACTGGGAGAAGGCAGGTATAAGATTGAATTAGGCAGTTCTGAAAAAAAGGCAGACACATTAAGAAGTATTTGAATCAAGGGTAATGCACAAACATCAAACCAGAAGCAAATAGGCGCTCCAATAAAAGGAGTAATACATAAAATACTTGCTATGAAGCCAAGAAATGTTATAAATCCTACAAATAAGGTTACGATTGCGTTAGCTAAAACAGAATAAGTTGCAAATGTATTAAAGTAATATGCCTGTATGGGGGCTACCCAAACTTGTGCGATCATAGGAACAAGAACAGCCCCTGAAATTACTATAGGTATAGGCTTCAGCTTATTTACACATGCCTCGGTGCATAATATTAAACCAAATGTGACAATAAAAGATAATTGAAAACTAATATTTAATAAGTATAAAGGATCCCATATAACCATTAAAAAAGCAGCCATTGATAAGAGGGTCAAAATGTCAGTATTTTTATTGATTAACTTTCCAAATAAAACAAATTCCATCATAATAGTAGCACGTAATACAGATGGAGGCATACCCGTTAAAAATAAGTATAAAAGTACAATCAAACCTCCAATAGCAATGTTTAGCCTCTCAGGTACAGCAATACTCTTTGCAATAAAAAACCATATACCAAAAATTAAAGCAACATTCATGCCCGAAGCGGCAAGCAAATGAAATAAGCCTGATTTTATAAAGCTATCTTTTGTTTCTTTTCTGCAGCGAACGGCATGATCTCCAAATACCATGCCTCCCAGTATTTCAAGCTCAGAAGGATTAAGATAATATTTATGTATATTAAGTATTTTTTCTCTGAATATGTTTAAACTCTGAATAAACAGCCATTTATAATTGCTAGGGTGCTTTATTAATTTTACCTCTTCGGCTTTAACCGAAAATGTAGTAAATATTTTTTTATTTTTTAAATATTTTCTATAATTAAATACATTGGGATTATTATTTGAATAAGGTTTTTTAAGCTTGCCTTTTAATCTGACTACGTCACCTATATTCAGCTTAGGCAATAATACTTGCTTAAAATTATAAATAGTAACAATAGTTTTGCTTTTAGCAATTAAATTCCATTTATTTTTATGTTTATATTTAGACGGAATAAATTCAAACTTTGTCTTATATTCTGAATAAACTTGTGGCAAAGAGATTATTCTGCCTTCCAAATATATATTTGATGGAGTCAAATGATATAATTTATCAGGATTTGGTAATTTAAAAAATGTATAGATACCTGCAAGTAAAAATACAGCTAGATAAAAAATAATTAAATTTTTTGATATACTTAACCTTATCCTTATAATAATACTAATAAATACCAAAAATACAAGAATTATAAAGAATTTATTTAATAAAACGCTTGCTACACTTACAATAAAAAATATACAAAATATAAATATCTTTTTATTGTTATCAATAGTCATTATTTTTTACCAAAACCTACAATATAGATAATTTTAGCATAAATTATAATAATGACTCAAAAATACTTTTCAGATTATTCAATCGTGTTAAATTTAATAAAATAGGCTATATTGAAAAGAGTAATTTAATAATTTAATTTTGTACCAGAATAATAATGAATTTTATTTAGAGTAAGCATAATTAAGAGTTTTTCTTTTTGCAATAAAAAATAGTTTTTAAAGATATATATAATATATAAATATTTAAAAACAGTTAACATTTAATCCTAAAAAGAATATTCCATGGTATATTAAAATACATATCAAGCAGGAGAAGTAAATATTGAAATCGAATATAAAAAAGCCTAAAGACAGACTTGTTTTAGCACTGGATGTCGACACACTGGAAGACGCCAAAGAGTTAGTTTACGAATTAAAAAATTATGTAGGCACTTTTAAGATTGGTTTGCAATTATTCACAAGTGTGGGGCCGGAAATAATCAAAATCATTCACGGAGAAGGCGCTAATATATTTTTTGACGGTAAATTCCATGATATACCAAATACCGTAGCAAAGGCATGTGCGAACTTAGTAAAACACGGTGTTACATTTTTTGATATACACGTAGCAGGCGGATCAAAAATGATGATGACCGCTGCAAAATTAGCAAGGGAAACAGCAAAAAGATATGAACAGCCAGAACCTACAATATTAGGGGTAACTCTAATTTCAAGCTTCGGACAAAGAACACTGACAGAAGAACTGGGCATTTATGCAAATATAGATGACTATGCTACAAAACTTGCAATGCTGGCAAAGGATTGTGGTTTAGATGGTGTTATGGTTAGCGCAAATGATTTACCGAATATAAGAAAAAAATGTGCTGAAGATTTTGTAATAATGTGCCCTGCAGTAAGGCCCACCTGGTCTATGGTAAATGATCAAATAAGAATTTTAACTCCAACTGATGCAATAAAAGCCGGTGGTGATTATTTGGTAGTAGGTCGACCAATCACTCAAGCAACAAAGAGAATCTCAGCTGCAAAAATGATCATAGACGAGATAGAATACGCTTTAGAAGAAAAAGAAGAAGTTTTGTAAAGTTATAATAAAAATATTTAACGGAAATTCGACATTTAAAAATAAAAAAATTAAGTGATATCGGACATTATGCCGATTTTTCAAATTAAACGCAGGTACTCGGTTATCTAATAATTTTAGAAGGTATATTAGCACCAATAGCTTTAAATGCAAGTAAAAGTGTCTTTCTATCATTGCAAGATCTTTGTATGTATTAACAAGCTCGTTCTTAGCCAGCTCTAGTATTTGTTATTAATGTCCACTTACTGTCGTAGAGTTCATCTTCATTAAATTTTTCACGATTTAATTCTATCTTCATATCTTTGATTGTTACGTATTTTTTGTAGCCGTTTTTGATTATCCACTCTTTTGCAGTGCTAAATTCTACTTTTTTTCAATTATTTGTTGAAAATATTCTCTTTTTTTACTGTCTAATTCTGCCATTACAGGATTAAGACAGGTAACCCATCTTCTTTGACCTTTTTTG
>JANQHM010000175.1 GCA_028282645.1 Candidatus Gastranaerophilales bacterium | reverse complement strand
TAAAAAATATTTCTCAGGCAAGATTTATAAACTGTTGTAACATAGATTATGCTTTAAACTCCAAAGGTATTGCTTAGAATTAATTTGCCCTGATATTTGTAATAATTCACTGTTGAAAAAACAGATATGTGTTATACTATTAAGTTGGTGACTTAATAGTAAATCTTTTATAACTAAATGTTTTTATTAAAATTAGTAGGAATTGTTTTCATTACAATATTGGTGCCTTGTTTATGATATATAAATTATTTTTAAAGGCGAAAAATGATTTGAATTTTGAATATTTAGACTTATTTAAGTCTAATATTTGTGTTGCAAAAATAGATGAAAATAATTACTATACAGAAATTGAAAAATTATATAAAACATTACAATTTTTACCGTTTAGTAGTAAAGCTCTATTTAAATTAATAGATTACCTTGCAGAAAATGAAAATTTTTTAATTGATGCTATTAATGATGATGCTATTCCAGAGGAACTATCAAATCTTATTGAATTGAAGGATTATACAAAAATTAAAGATTATTTGATAGAAAATAAATTATTAATAAAAAAAATAGATATTTATGATGGAAATTGTCAAATTAAATTGGCGAAAAGCGGTGATATAAAGTTAAATAAAGAAGAATGCATAGAAAAACCTGATGTCATAAAAATGTTTCAATATGTTTTAAGCCAATAATTAAGATTGTATGATTACTTATATTCTAAATATTTTAACAAGTATTATTTATATAGCAATAGCAATATTAAATTATAATAAAGTACTATATGATTTAATTCCTATAAAAAAAGAGTCTTTAGTTTTTTTAAGCTCAACATTAGTTCATTTTACTTATTTAGCATCACTTTTAATATTTTTTATTATTGAAAAATTTGGGTTGGTTTTTATTTCTCCTGAATTTAATATAGAAAATGCAGAAAAAATAAATAATATTAAATTGAAAAATCAAGAGCCCTGTAGAATTTGTTTTAATATACCTCAAGTAGAACTATTGTTTAGACTAAATGCCATAAAAATTTTTCTTAATTGGCTTTTTAATATATTAAAAATTAATCCTTATATTCAAATAAAATTCAATATAGATTCACAAATTTATTTAGAGCCAATAGTTCCAAATAATTCAACAAATGAATCTGATGATTATGTTTGGGATGTGAATAAAAAAATTTTTAAAATTTATATGCACGAACATGACGACAATATTGCATTGCCTGATTATGAAAAACCTCATATTTTTTCAATTCAATCACTGGATGGAATGCCAAGAAAAGGGCAAATTGATATGAAGTTTAAACTTGAATGTAATGGTAATTTGCTTCAAAAATTTTGCTATGGAATCTATGTATTAATTTCTTTTTTCCTTTCATTTTTTGGTTTAAAAATAAAGCTATGTTATAATCCGGTTAAATTAAAAATTGAAAATTAAACTTCTGGAGAGAAATATGTTACAAAAAATAAATAAAAATGCAACTTTCACCGAAGGGCAAACTAATATAACAAAATATCAAGTTTCTTCTTTGCAAAACATAAATCAACTAGAAGAAGACTTTAACAAAGAAGAATATAAATATACAAATGAAAATAATATAGGTATTGATTTTGTTCAGAGTATAGATGCAAATACTTTTTATCTGATATTTAAATCAGTCATGTTAGAAAGTGAATTCTTTTTAGAAATTTTAATTTATCAAGATGAAACTGGAAAAATTTATTCCATATGGGGAACTACAGATGATGATTTAATGCAAACGTGGGTTAATGAGCTTATTAAAGGGATAAGTTTAGATATAAGTTTTCTTAAAGAAATTAATTTATCAATTGATGAAAATTTACCGCTATGGCTATTATCAAAAGATTTAATTGGAGAGAAAAACTTAACAGAAGAAATAGAAATAGAAACAATAGATAATGCTCAAGCAAGTGTTTCTGAGTTTAGCAGTATCTCCTTTGACTCTAATACGTTAAATGAACTAACAGAAAGACTGGTAAGCGCATTAAAAGAAAGAAAATTTGGAAATGTAGGCTTAGTCATAAAGAAAAAGAAAGACAATAAAAGAGTTAAATTTGTTATCCAGAAAGATTATAAGCTTAAAGTTATAAATACATATACAAGAGGATTTCCTATTATTAATGGCAATCTAGTTGAAAAAAGAATAAGTTCTATACTTTTTATTGTAAAAGAACTTTTGCCAGAGTTAAGAAGAGCATATAATCAAACTCCAGACATTGAAAAAAAACAAATAGAATTAGAGTATAATCTTAAATGTATAAATCAAATATTTAAAGAAGTACCTGATTTTATAAACCGATTAATAAGTAAAACAATTGAAGCTGAGATAGAAGAGTTTAGAATAAAACCAGAGAGTGAGAATAAAGATGGCGATATGGGGGAGGATATAGCAGATAAGTCAGATGAGTTTATAAATGATTTGTATGAAAATATAATAAAGCTAAAAGATAAGCTGGAAGAAATAGTTTCAATAAATAAAAATATGACAATAACTACCTTATTTGAATATGGTCTTTTGAAAAAAGGTGATAAGCTTATTGCATCACATAAAGAAGAATATTTTAGTGCAGAAATAACAACCAATGGCAAGTTACTTTATGCGGGAAAAGAATTTGATAAACCATCTGACCCTGGCAAATTAATTTATCAAAAAAGGGGATGGGGTTATGGTCCATCGGGGTGGACATTTTGGAAGCTTCAAAAAGAAGCTGAACAAGTAATACCTCTTGATGACTTAAGACAAAAATGTAAGTTTTTAATATTCAAAGACAAGTATAAAAATAATTTATATTATTAATGAATAAGTAATATAAAAAAATTGAGTAACTAATGAAAAACAATAAATACAATAAAAAAATAAACTACATCGTTTCGCTTTATAAAGAAGGAATGTTGAATGAAGAAGAAATGAAAACCTTAATTTCTTTTTCATTAGGGGAATATGTCAATTATCAGGTTAATAATGAGCTTGATAAAATATATAATAAGCTTTGCAAAAGTTTTTTAGCTTAAATATAGATAAAATATTTATAAACCTAGAAATAGAAGCCCCAAAAAGGTACTTCTACTAATAATTATTAAATTTTAACTTGCTGTTGCTTAACTCAAAAGATCAACTAACTGATTTTTTAAGGCTTCCAATTCATTTTCAGCCTGATCTTTGTTAACAGTAAAGCCATATTGATATTCTTTGTTGTTAACATTCAATATTAAACTTTGAGGTAACTCTTCGCCGGGCAGTTCACCAGCGTGCTCACCTGAGCAATCGCATTTAGATGGTGCTTCAAAATAAAAACAAGAAACAGCATCTTTTTTTATCATACAGCCGTTAATTTCAATAAAACCTTTATTTTCGTTTATATCTAAGCTCATTTTCTTGTCTCCTACTGTGTAATTACTAACCCA
This sequence comes from Candidatus Gastranaerophilales bacterium, assembly GCA_028282645.1. GTDB lineage: Bacteria > Cyanobacteriota > Vampirovibrionia > Gastranaerophilales > JANQFW01 > JANQFW01. The sequence goes on along the minus strand of JANQHM010000175.1, from coordinate 14,441 downwards.
TCATAGCAGCATCAAGAAATAAACCAAAACTTTTTTACTATTTATATACTCAACTTGCCTCTTCTCTTAGCCACATTAAACAACGCAGCCAAAAAACCTGCATTGTAATGCACCCTAAGCCACTGATAATATTTTTCCGTCAAATCCTTCTTAAAAAACTGCAAAACAAATCCCTCACACAACCGCTTAGAATGTATAAGTAATTTTTGAGGAATATCTTTAAACTGATACATGCCCAAAAGATAATATGCATAAGCATCAGATCGCCCGTGTGCAAAGTATTTCTTTTTATAATAAGCATATGTCAGCCTGGCTGTAGGCATTCTGTGATAAACGAGCATATTAGGATTATAAACCAAATTATATCCCGCCTGCCTAACCTGGTTTGCAAAAATAACATCATCATTAACAGCTATTTTCAGGTCAAGCTTGCTAATCAACTCAGAAAACCCGCCGACTTTCTCGGCGCAGGATTTTTTAATAGCCATGTTGCACGTATAAGGCACATGTTTAGGATGTTCGCTGTAAAGCTTAGGTTCATTACCAAAGTCCGACGCTGCCAAAACCTCTAATAAACGTCCGTTTAACCAGTCAGGTTTTTTGCCGATAAAGTCTATTAAGGTTTTTCCGCCTATCATGTCAGGCTTTAGCTCTGATGTTTTAAAAAAATTTAAAATCTCTTCTAAATATTTTTCGCCAAAAAGCACGTCGTCATCAACAAAAACCAAAATTTTACCAGTCGCGGTGGCAATACCTTTATTTCTGGAGATAGAAACACCTTTGGAATCCAATTTAATATAATTCACCCAAGAGCAATCTTTAACCAGGTTTTTTGTTTTATTATCATCGCTCTGGTCTGTCAAAAGTACTTCAAACCTGGATTTATCCAAGCTTTGCGCATCAACAGATTCCAGCAAGTCATACAACATATCTGCTCTGTTGCACGTGCATATTATCAAAGATATTTCAATGTTTGAACTCAACTGAAAAAGTACCTCCCAAAGTAAAATTTTTTTATTATTATTTTACCTTGAACAAAAGAAAAAAGGTTCTTTTCAGAACCACCATCGTTAGCACATTACCAAATTTTAATTAAATTTTTTTTTTCTGTTTCCTTTACCCAATTATATAAAGTATTTTTTTTAATAAAAATTGCCAAATTTTCAAAAAAATATGAAGAAATATGAAGAGTATAATAAATAAATTAACAGAAAAAACAATAGAAAGCGAGTGTGTTTGTACTCGCTTTCCTCTCTTTATATTAAAAAATTATTAATTTTATTTTGCTAAAAGAACTTTCTTTTCCTGTTGCTCAATCACAGCCTGCGCAGCTGACAATCTTGCAATAGGTACTCTGAAAGGTGAACAGCTTACATAGTTTAATCCAATAAGGTTACAAAATTTAACACTCTTTGGATCGCCTCCATGTTCACCACAAATGCCAAGCTTGATATTTGGTCTTGTAGATTGGCCTTTTTCAATAGCAATCTTCATTAATTGACCTACACCATCCTGATCTAAAGTTTCGAATGGATTTTCGAGAAGGATTTGCTTTTCGGTATAGTTATTTAAAAATTTAGCTTCTGCATCATCACGACTATATCCAAATGTCATTTGTGTTAAATCGTTAGTACCAAAGCTAAAGAACTCCGCATATTCCGCAACTTCATCAGCAGTAAGCGCAGCTCGAGGTATTTCTATCATTGTACCAAATTGGTAATCAACATTAACGCCTTTTTTGCTCATAACTTCTTTAGCAACAGATTCTAACTGTTCTCTTGCGGTTTTTAATTCATTAACATGACCGACTAAAGGAATCATAACTTCAGGCTTGACATCCATACCTTCTTTTTTAAGATCGCAAGCTGCTTGAAAAATAGCTCTTACTTGCATCTCGTTAATTTCAGGATAGGTTAAGCCTAATCTACATCCTCTTAAGCCCATCATTGGATTAGATTCACTTAATTCTGATACTTTACGCAATAATTCTTCTTTTTCTTTTAAGAGGCTTGGATTATTTTTTCTTACTCTTAGTTCAACAACTTCTGCCAATAACTCCTCATGGTTAGGCAAGAACTCGTGTAAAGGAGGATCCAGCAGACGAATTGTCACCGGGAGCTCTTTCATTGACTTGAATATAGCTTTAAAATCTTCGTATTGGAATGGAAGTAACTTTGCTAAAGCTTCTTTTCTTGCTTCTACTGTTCCCGCAAGAATCATTTGCTGTACAACAGGTAATCTGTCTTGAGCCATAAACATATGCTCTGTTCTACAAAGACCAATGCCTTTAGCACCAAGCTCAATAGCTTTTTCAGCATCTTCAGGAGTATCTGCATTAGCTCTTACAACTAAACGTTTTACTTCATCTGCCCACTCTAACAATTGGTCAAAGTCACCGCCAAGTTCAGGATCTACTGTTGCAATTGCACCGACAAATACTTCACCGGTTCCACCGTCTAATGAGATAATCTCACCTTTTTTGAAGGTTTTACCTTCAGCAGTTGTAATGGTTTCTTTTGCTAAATCTACTTTTAAAGACTCACAACCTGCAACACAAGGTTTACCCATGCCTCTTGCTACAACAGCAGCATGACTGGTCATACCACCTCTTGCTGTTAATACACCTTGAGATGGTATCATACCGTGAATGTCATCAGGGCATGTTTCAATTCTTGTTAGAATAACTTTTTCGCCTTTTTCTGCTCTTTCAGCAGCCTCTGTAGGATCGAATATTAACATGCCGGTTGCTGCGCCAGGTGATGCATTTAAACCGGTCGCAAGAAGTTTTCCGTCTTTAACAGCTTTTTCTTTAGCTTTTAAATCAAAGCTAGGAAGCAATAATTGATACAATTGAGAAGGATCTACTAACTGGAGAGCTTTTTCTTTAGTAATAATACCTTCTTTTTCCAGATCAACAGCTATTTTTAAAGCTGCTTTTGCTGTTCTTTTACCTGATCTTGTCTGTAAAATATAGAGTTTTCCTCTTTCAATAGTAAATTCCATATCTTGAATATCTTGATAGTGACGCTCTAATTTTTGAGCAATATCAACGTATTCTTTGTATAATTCAGGCATTTCATCAGCAAGCTCAGAAATTGGCTTTGGTGTTCTAATACCTGCTACAACGTCTTCACCCTGTGCATTTGTTAAGTATTCACCGTAGAAAACGTTTTCGCCATCACTTGGATTTCTTGTAAATGATACGCCGGTAGCTGAATCATTACCCATGTTACCAAATACCATACTTTGAACATTTACAGCTGTACCGTATCTGTGATCTATTTTGTAATGATTTCTGTATGCCACAGCTCTTGGAATATTCCAGGATTTAAATACTGCCTCAACAGCTAGTTGTAACTGTGTCATTGGATCTTGAGGAAAGTCTTTTCCTGTTTTTTCTTTAATTAAAGCTTTGTATGCCTTAACAACTTCCTTTAAAGCTTCTGTATCTAAGTCTGTATCTAAATCAACACCTTTAGATTTTTTTACTTTATCTAATCTGTGTTCAAATTCATCTTTATCAATATCTAAAACAACGCCGCCGAACATAGAAAGAAATCTTCTGTAACTGTCATAGGCGAATCTGTCATTTTTTGTTAAAGAAATTAGTCCTTTTAAAGTTTCATCGTTTAAACCAAGGTTTAAAATTGTTTCCATCATACCAGGCATACTTAATCTTGCACCTGACCTTACAGAAAGTAGCAATGGATTGGCTGCATTGCCGAATTTTTTACCTGTTTCTTTTTCTACATCCGCTAAAGCTTTTTTTACGGAATCCATTAAGTCTGCCGGCATTTTATTGCCATTGTCAATGTATTCAATACATGTTTCAGTTGTAATTGTTAACCCCGGAGGAACTGGAAGTCCAGCATTTGTCATTTCTGCCAGGTTAGCACCTTTACCACCAAGCAAATTCCTCATGTCTGAATTACCTTCTCTAAATAGGTAGACTCTTTTCTGTGACATTAAAACCTCTCCTTTTGTTTCAAATATCTAAATTGACGCAATATTAATATAAGTCGTTTTATACCATAAACAAGTGTTCTGTACAATAACTATCATCAAATTTATTATTATTTTTATTTAAAAATAAAAAAAGGGATTTAAACCCTTAAAAACTTTATTAATTTTGACGATCAAAAATATTTATCTGTTTAAAATGCAAATATTGCCTTTTAGCGACCAACATTTATTGCAAGCAACACATTTAGGATTATAGTTTTCATCTTCTTTCCATTTATTTATTAAATCAGGTTCTGATAATAAAGTTCTGGAAAGTGAAAAGTAACTTATGTCTGTACTGTTTAAAATATCTGTCATCACATCGATACTTCTGTTGCCACCTACTACTATAAGCGGTATATCAATTTCTGCTGCAATTTCTGCGGCGTATTTACTAAAATACGATTGTCTTGATTTGTCTCTACTAATCTTTTTTTCGAAGATAAGCGGAGAATTTTCATTATAAGCAACATTGCCACTTATTTCTATAGCATCTAGCCCCATTTGGGCTAATTTTTTGCATAAAACTTTACATTCTTCTAGTTGTAAGCCATCTTCGCCCATAAAATCAGAGCAATTTATCTTTACAAGAATAGGAAAATCATCACCAACTTTTTTTCTCATATTTTCATAAGTTTCAAATATTATTCTTGCCCTATTCTCAATAGGTCCTCCATATTCATCAGCTCTTCTGTTATGGTAAGGACTTAAGCATTGACTTAACATATAACCGTGCGCACAATGCAATTGAACTCCGTCAAACCCGCCCTTTTTAACTCTTAACGCAGCATCTCCAAATTTTTCTGAAAAAGCCTTAAAATCTTTCTTGGTCATTTCAATGGGTTTTATGCCGGTAAATATGTGCTCCACAGCAGAAGGCCCCATTATTTTCCTTTTGGCCTTTAGTAGCTTTGATTGCGAGCCACCGTATGCTAATTGCATTATTATATTACAGTCGTGCTTATGTACAACTTCTGTTATTTTTTTAAAATCAGGAATAAATTTATCATCATATGCGCCTATCATTTTAACAGCTGGTTGTTCCTCTGCAAAAGCGTGAGAAAATCCCGTAATTATAACACTTACACCACCTTGTGCCAAGTCTTCATAAGCATTTAAAAGTTTTTCGCTTGTATGACAATCTTTTTCTGCGAGAGATAAGTGTGTTGCTGATCTTATAAACCTATTTTTAAGCTTTAATTTGCCAATATTTGATTCATCAAAAAGAGTTTTCATATTTATCCCCGTAGTTTTTACTATTAATCCACTCGTCAATTAAATTCAAAAAAGTTTTTTCATAATTTTATTATTAACTTTAATAATATTTAATAATATTAAAAGTATACTAGAGTTAGTATAACTGGAAACTTTAATATTTTAGTTCATCAAAAAACATTTACAACATGTAAACTTACTTTTTTAAAGATATTTAATACATTCATATTAGATATCAATATCTTTTTTCTTAGGATGATTTGCAAAAACAGCATAAAATAAAGAGGCAGAAGCCTCCTCTTAAATTTAATATTATTTATTATGTATTAATTTTTTGCTTTAAGGTTTTTGCACTTTCTTCATAGCCCTTTCTACCCATTAAAGCATAAATATAGTTTTTAGCTTGCTCAACACCGGGCTGATTAAAGGTATCAATATTATAAAGCGCACCGGCAATTGCTGTTTGGATTTCGAGCATATATAAAATCTGTCCTAAATAGTATTCATTTACTTTTGGAACTGTAATAGTTACGTTTGGTCTTTTATAATCATTTAAAGCAACTCTTGTAGAATCAGCTTCCGCATTATTTAAATCATTAACAGTTTTTCCGCCAAGGTAGCTTATGCCTGTGTTTTGGAAGACTGTAGGTATCTCCAGTGTATTATCGAATTCTTTTACTCTGATAAAATTTATTAGCTTGTCATTAGGGCCTTCGTTGTAAAGCTGGATTTGTGAATGCTGGTCTGTTGCGCCTAAAGCTTTAATAGGAGTAGGGCCTACATTCACATCATTGCCATCCAGGTCTTTGTCTTTGCCCAATGATTCTGCCCATAGCTGTACATACCAGTCAGATACAAATTTTAATCTGCCTGAATACGGCATCATTACTGAAATGTTTTTACCTTTTTTATCCATTAAATAGTGAATTAAAGCATTTTGAGCTGCAATATTATTATTAATATCTGTGTTGGATAAGGCTTTATCCATATCTCTGACACCTTTTAATATTTTTGCAATGTCAATGCCAACAAGAGCAAACGGTAACAAGCCTACTGCTGAAAATACAGAGAATCTTCCGCCTACATCATCAGGTACTATAAAAGATTTTAAGCCTTCTTTATCTGAAATTTGTCTTAATATACCTTTTGTAACATCTGTTGTAGCTACTATATTCTTTTTGTAGTCAGAACCCAGGTCTTGCTCAAGCATATCTTTCAGAATCATAAATGCGGACATTGTTTCTGCAGTGCTGCCCGACTTGGTAATAACATTAACCAGCGTCTTTTTAATATTTAAAATATCTAATAAACCTTTAATTTGATCAGGATCAATATTATCAACAAAGAATATTCTTGGCATATCATTTCTTTGTTCTTTATCCAGTACATTCCAGTATGGCTTTAACAAGGCTTCAGTCACTGCAATACCGCCTAAGGCTGAGCCGCCTATACCCAAAACCAGTAAATTATCAAATTTACCTTTTATTGACTTGGCATATTCGTTTATTTCTTTTACTAATTCTTCATTATAACCAAGGTTCATCCATGCCAGCCACTTACCCGAGATATTTTTGTTTGAATATATGTCAGAAATTATATTAGCTACTTTGCTTTTATAGTTTTCAAATTCATTTTTAACATTAATACCGTGTTCTTTTCCTATAACAGCCTCATCTGCGTTTTTCCAGTTGAATTCCAGCATTTTTTGCTCCTTTTTTATGTTTTACTGATTATATTTTACATGCTAAGTTACAAAATAGTAGTGCCTGAGTAGTACTTAATTTTTAATGACAACCGTATCTAATAAAATATTTTTCTGATTAGTCTCTACTATTGCCCACCTTAAAGGAGTATAGCCTTGCTCTTTTATATTTTGTTCAATATAATCTGCGGTTAAATCGTTATTATTTTCCAGTGTAAAATGTTTGATTTCCAGCTTCATTGAAATATTCCTTAAGTCCTTCTTTCCTGCCATCCTTCAATATATAAGTTACTCTACTGTTACTGATTTTGCTAAATTTCTTGGCTGATCTACGTCTTTACCAAGGAATTCTGCTATATAGTATGCCAATAATTGTAATGGAACAGTTGTAATTATTGGTGATATCAACTCATCTGTTTGCGGAATTTTAATAATATAATCAAAAATAGACTCTAATTTTTCATCATCAGAAGATGTGACTGCAATTATACTTGCGTCTCTTGCTTTTGATTCTTCACTGTTAGATAAAACTTTTTCATAAACAGTGCCCGGCACAAGAATAGAAAGTACTGGTATTGTATTATCCAGCATTGCTATAGGGCCATGCTTTAACTCTCCTGCCGGATATCCTGTTGCGTTTATATAGCTTATTTCTTTAAGTTTTAATGCACCCTCCAGTGCTGCCGGAAAGTTAATGCCCCTTGCAATATAAATAAAATCTCTTGTGTCATAATATTTTCTTGCGCATTTTTGAATGGATTTTTTGTTGCTCAACATTATTTCTATTTGCTGAGGTGTCTTTAAAAGCTCTTCTTTTAAAGAGCTTAGTTTACCGTTGCTTAATGATTTTTTAACCTCTGCAAGATTAAGAGCCAGTAAGTATAATGCTAACAACTGTGCTGTATAAGATTTTGTTGCAGCTACACTAACTTCTATACCGGCATTAATTGGTAATAAGCTGTCTGCTTCTCTTGCCATCGTTGAGTCAACTCTATTAGTTATTATCAGTATATGAGATCCTTTTTCTTTTGACTGCCTGATTGCAGTTAAAGTATCCGCTGTTTCACCTGATTGAGATAAGCCTATTGTTAAAGAATTTTTACCTGTGATATTTTTTTTATAAATATACTCGCTTGAGGCCTCTACATCTACGGGTATCTCAACAAGCTCTTCTATTATATATTTACCTACCATTGCGGCATGTAGCGAAGTACCGCAGGCTATTATTTGTATTCTTTCCAGCTTTTTTAAGTCTTCTCCATTTAATTTTACTTCATTTAGCTGCACCGGTTTTTCGCTACTGTGTAATTTATCTGAGAGAGTTTGCCGTACAACGTTTGGTTGTTCATGTATTTCCTTAAGCATAAAATGCTTGTAGCCCATTTTATCTATTGCAACAGGCTCCCAGGGAATGATTTCAACTTTTTTTTCTATTTTTTTATTTTCTTTATTAAATATTTTAACATTGTCTTTTGTTAACTTGGCTACTTCATTGTCTTCCAGGTATATTACTTTTTTTGTGTATTCAAGTATTGCCGGAACATCACTTGCTATATAGTTATCACCTTCTCCGATACCTACGATTAGAGGTGCTGATTTTCTTGCGGCAAAAAATGTTTCGGGTTCATCAGCAAAAATTATACCTAGCGCATAAGCTCCATCTAAATCGTTAAGAGTATTTATTATAGCTGTTGTTTTATCAGAGGTTTCTTTTAATTTTTCTTCTATTAAGTGAACTATAATTTCTGTATCTGTTTGTGATTGTATTTTATGACCTTTTTTTACAAGACCATCTTTTAATTCTTTATAATTTTCTATAATTCCGTTATGAACAAGTGCAATTTTATTGCAACAGCTTGTATGAGGATGGGCGTTTGTTTCATTTGGTACACCGTGTGTTGCCCATCTTATATGTCCAATACCTATATTTAGGCTATTATTTACTGTTATGTTTTTTGCTTTATCCTTTAGGTTTTGGAGTTTGCCTTGAGCTTTATAGGTATTAATATCGCTATTCTCAAGATATGCAATTCCTGCAGAGTCGTACCCCCTGTATTCAAGGTTACTTAATCCATTTAGTATAACCGGAATAACTTGTTTATTACCTATATAGCCTATAATTCCGCACAATTTTATTTACCTCGTCTCTTCTTAGTCTCCTAGTCTTTATTTTTAAAATATATCACATTCTAAAAATTAAAAAATATCTAAATCGAGAATTTTGGGTAAAGAAATTATAAAGATTTTGATAGTAAAAAGAATCTTTACTTTGCTTCTTTCTCTTTATTAGGTTATTATACTGGTACTCAATTAAATTTCAGATTTCACATAATTGAATAATTTTATAGGTAATATATAGTAAACAAATATTTAAGTAGGGTAGTTTAATCACCGTGCAAAACAACGATACAAAAAATTACAGAATCCTAATAGCAGATGATATTTGTGACTGGCTTAATCACCACGCGAGCTTAATAAAAACCTTTTATGGGCTTGATGCTCTTGAAGTTGTTTGTGCGAGCAGTGCAAAAAGTGCTTTTGAAAAAATTATGTCTTCTGACAAGCTTTTTGACCTGCTTATAACAGATTTAGAAATGGAAAAAATACCAAACGAAAACTACGCAGGTGCCTGGCTTGTTAAAAATATAAAAGCACATCAAGAAAAAGTTAAAAATATTCTAATAATATCAGGCAGCTATGATATTAAAGAAGTAGCTGAGGGCCTTGGTGTAGACTTTATACCAAAAGACTTATTAATAAAAAATCAGCTGCTGTTAAAATACAAAATTAACGAATTATTAACATAACCTCAAGGATAAACAGCTATTTTAATAGCTTTTCCGGCTTCATGGTCTTTTAAGGCATCTACCACGTGGGCTAAAGACATTGATTTGGTTATCAAGGGTTTAAAGTCTACTTCGCTATTGCTGATCATTTCTAGAGAACGCTTTATATAATGCGGTGTATGATGAAATACACTTATAATTTTTATTTGATCATAATGAAGTCTACGAGTGTCAAAACTTACAGACGTACCGGACTTACACCCTCCAAACAAATGAACTGTTCCGCCTTTTCTGACTAGAGAAATACTTTTTTCCCAAACCTCAGGTAAACCTACAGCCTCTATCACCACATCAAAGCCTTTTTGAGCTTTTGTTTGGCTTAGTATATTATTAACGGGATCAGAAGTTTTTGTTAAATCTATTACCTTATCAGCATTACCAAAGGTTTTTGCCAGCTCCAGCTTAAGAGGATTTCTGCCCATTGCTATAACATTGGCACCTTTTAGCTTTGCAAGCCTGATAAACATCAAGCCAATGGGGCCGATTCCTATAACTCCGACTGTATCACCCCGCTTTATTTCAGTTTTTTCAAAACCGTTTAGAACATTTGCAAATGGCTCAGTAAAAGCTGCTTCCTCAAAGCTTACATGATCAGGTATAGGTAATAAATTTTGTTTTACTATACTTGCCGGTATTTTTATATACTCAGAAAAAGCACCATTAAGAATTTCAAGGTCTTCGCAGAGGTTATATTCACCAATTTTACAATAATAACACTTTTGACATGGAGCTGTATTTGCAGCTACTACTCTTTGACCTATAGAAAAATTTCTTACGTTCATGCCTATTTCCTCGATTACTCCTGAAAATTCATGTCCGAAAGAAGATGGAATGCTTTTTATTATTACAGGATGTCCCCTTCTAAAAGTTTTTACATCTGTACCGCAGGTAAGTGCTACTTTTACCTTTATTAAAACTTCATCCGGATTTATTTGAGGCTTTGGTATATCTTCCAGTTTTACATCATCAGGTCCGTAAAATAAGGCTGCTTTCATTATTTATATTGCTCCTTACTGATATCATTATTGATTTGACTGATTTTTATATAAGCCTTTATTATTTTATTTTTTATTGTATCTTCTACTGCAAGGTTTATATCTTTAAAATCATAAACAGTAGTTAGGTTATCAGTCTTTATGATACCTTTTTCTAACATGTATATTGAATCTTTTAAGTCTTCCGGTGAGGCGGAGTAACACCCTATTAATGATAATTCTCTGTAGTATATTTCATTATTATGAATATAAGCATTCGGCGACGATATGCTGGAGAAAATTATTATTTTTCCTCCGCTTCTGATGGATTTAACTGCTAAGTCCAAGCTGCTTTTGCTGCCTGAGGTTAGAAATATTTGATCGGCACCTATATTATTGCATTTATCTATAATATAATCTGAGGTTATTTCTTGAGTTTCAAATTTAATACTATCGTCAAAACCCAGACTTTTAGCGGCTTTAATTCTCTTGTCAATCAAGTCACAGCCTACTGCATAAGCACCGTAATGCCTTGCTATTTGTCCCATTAAAATACCAATAGACCCCAGGCCTATGATTAGAACTTTATCATTTTGCTTAATATCAGATCTTTTTATTGCTCTTACACAACAAGCTGCCGGTTCACAGAATGAAGCTTCTATTTCTGACAAATTATCAGGTACTTTAATTGCTGTATGTTCAAGGTGATCTTCTGAAAGAAATATATATTCACTGAATCCACCCGGTATAAAATTAGTTTGCTTGAATTTTGAGCACATTGAGTAGTTTTTATTGTTGCAGTAGTGGCATTTATAGCAAGGGACATGATGTCCTGCGACAATTATATCACCCTTTTTAAAGGGTATAGATTTATTATTTATTTTTAGTTCTACAATTTCACCTACAATTTCGTGGCCGTGGACAATGTTTTCTGAACTGTTCTTATCTTTAATTTTTACCAAATCAGAGCCACATAAGCCGCAGCCTAAAATTTTTACAATAGCTCCGGTTTGATCAATTGTTGGTAATTCCGCTTCTTTAACCCTTAAATTTTGTTCAGTTGTACTAACTGCTACTTTCATTTTATTTATTCTAGTTTTTTCTTTTTAATTTAAATAAATTTTAACACCAGTACAAATATAATTCATAAATAGAACTTTACAATATTTTATTCTGGTTTGTAAAATTAAAATTTAGACTGTTATTCCAGTGAACTCGTTTATTTTCAGATTTTCTCCTTAAAAAAATAAAAGAAAAAGTATTCTACAGTTTTAAATAGTTTTTTAAATGCATTTTAAAAATTTATTGATGAAAAATCTAGCGTACATTACATAAGGAAAAAAAAGTCCCTGATTGGAATCAGAGACAAGCGAGTAGCAAGTAGATTTAGAAGAGTTGAGGATTTACAAACTTCATTGTAAAAGTTTGTGAAGTAAATTTTATGCCCTTTTAGCATAATAAAAAAATATACTGCCTTTTTACTATGGCTAATAGAAAGTACTTCAATAATTATTGTTAAAAAGTATAATAAATTTATTTTTTTATTATGCTATTTGTTGCTATAATTCTTTGTAGAGTTATAAATATATCGAAAAAAATTCTTTAAATAGATAAATTTATTAAAAAATGGCTGTATTGTACTATCTAATACATTTGAAGAAATGTATAATAAATTTTAAAAGTAAAAGAACTTGCTATGGGTTGTTTAATTAAGTCTATTTTTATAAAATCATTTAAAGTAGAGAAAGTAGAGTAGGAATATTTATTAGATTAGGGAGAGTTTCTTCTATGGAGTTTGAAAATAATAAAATTGACAGATTAGCTTCTTTAGTAGAAGAGTTTATCGAAAAATATCCGATAGCATCTTCTCGTCAAAATAATGATGTGTTAAGCCGGCTCGAGGCAAAAGTGGATGTTATTGCCCAGACAGGTGGTGTTGATTATATTGAGTTGGCAATATCAGATTTGAAACAGGAAATTGAAGATAAACAAAATGTTTTAGAAGAAAAGGTCAGCTCTTTAGAAGATATAGTTAAAACAATCATAAATATTTCTACAGAAGAAGTTCATGGGGAGAAAAATCTTAGTGAATTAAATGAGCAAATTGATGATTTAAATTCTTCTATTTCTGCTTTAAAAGATGAATTTTACAGTTCTCAATATAATATGAATAAAATTTATGAAAAATTAGAGAATACCGCAGAAAGTGATCTTGAAAGTTTAAAAAGCTTACTATCAAAATATGATCTAAAATTTAATGAACTAAACTCTAAATTTGACAGGGTAAAACTCCATATTGAAAAGCAGGTACTAAGTCACGAAGATGAAAAAGACGATAACGACGAGTATGTAAAAAATACTCTGGAAAAATTAGAGCTGATAACAACTGAAACTAAAGAAATTTGTAAAAATTCTCAAAGTGAAAAAATTTCTCAATTAAAAGGAGAAGTTAAAGGCATTGCCAACAAATTTGATGTTGTTTTTGAATTGCTAAAGGCAGTACCGTCAGAAGATGGTATTGAGGATATTAAGCTTGCTATTAATGAGATTGAAGACAGGCTGAATGAGTTTAGCGGTTTTCTCGCAGAAATAAAATCACTTGCGGCTACCTCTTGTCATTCTAATAATGCTAATGAACTAAAAGGGTTAAAAAATAATTTTTCTGATTTAGAAGAGCTTTTAAAGGGAACTAATGAATCTATAAATAATCTTTTAGAGCAAAAAAGTGCAGAATTTAATACCGAAGTTGCGAATCAGGTTGAAAGCTTTCAGCAAGAACTGGAACAGTTAAAAGAGACCTCTGCATCCATGCAAGGCGGTATTGAAAATATCCAACTGATGTGTGAAGAAGATGCCAGTAAGAGCCAATTTGAAGAGATTACCCAAGAAATAGCAGGATTGGAAAAGTATTTTAAAACGTCTTTGGAGCTGCTTAAGAAAGATTTATCCACAGATACTTTTAACCAAAAACTTGTTGCATTAACAAGCCTTTTAAAAGATTTAAATAATTATACCTTTGATAATACAAAGGCAATAAATGAAAGATTATCTTCTTTAGTTAAAAATGAAACTATAGAAGAATTTAAAAATAATTTGCAGAATTCAAGTACTGAATTAACAGGCCGTTTGGACGAAATTAGGGAACGAGTTTCTCAAGAAAATCTTGACGATAAATTATCAGAAATAAAATTTAAAATAGAGGACGGGTACGTAAAAGAAGATTTAGGCGAAGTAATAAGCAGGCTTGAAGATATAAAAGACAGGCTTCAACTTGAAGAAATTGATAATGCTTTAAATTATATAAAAAGTCAGATTCAAGAAAATTCTGTAAAAGAAGAAGTATCAAGCATTTTAGACAAAATGCAAAATCTTGATGTTATAAATGCAAAATTATCTGATTTGGCTAAAAGTGAAACTATTGAAGATTTACAGAATAATCTGACTGATAAAAGTGTTGAAATAGTTGAGAGTTTAGAGCAGATTAAGGATAAAATTTTTCAAAAAGAGCTTGATCAAAAATTATCTGAGGTTAAAAACAAAATAGATGAATTACCTGTAAAAAATGATATGGAAAATCTGGCTAAAAGTGAAATTATTGAAGACTTACAGAATAATCTGACTGATAAAAATGTTGAAATAGTCGAGCGTTTAGAGCAGATTAAGGATAAAGTTTCTCAAAAAGAGCTTGATCAAAAATTATCC
>JANQHM010000106.1 GCA_028282645.1 Candidatus Gastranaerophilales bacterium | reverse complement strand
AAATACTTTTCAGATTCTTTAATCAGGTAAAAACTAATAAAATAAGCTATTTTCTGAATTGCGAAGCGGGAGCGTTAAAAAGTGAAATGGTCAATTTTACTTTTTATAAGCTCATTCCAAAGAGAAATCTGAAATTTAATTTGGAACCTGTATAAAAATCTAAAATGATTAATAGTGATGATTAAAAATTTTAGTACTATGTACTATAAATTTTTAATCGTACGCTCAATGTGTGCTGCGAAAAAAGACAGCTTCAAACTTGATACAGGGGAATAATAAAATACTGGCTATTTATGTAATAAGGAGCATTTTTATGATTCGGACTAATTATACAAGACCTCAAATAAAGACAATCACAAATAATGAGAATCAAAGTCCTCGCTATGATAAATCTAATAATATTGAACAGTTATTTAGCTTCAGTAATAATATATCTGGTATCAGCAGCTCACTAATTAATGATTTTAAAATACCCAGTTTAGAGGAATTAGCTTTTGGTATTATAAACGGATCACAGCAAAAGAGTTCTTTAACGGCCACTAAGGGTAATCAACCTGAACAAAATTCTACATCGGAAAATCCCAATACTTCAACTCAAGAAGATAAAAAAGAGCTACCCAAAAGAATGCCTCCTGAATACGCTGATAAAGGTAATAAAAATTCCAGGTCGAATAAAAACAGGGGCAATCAGTTTGGCAGAGGAGGTCGCTACAACAAATCAGATAATAATAACGTATTAATAAGTAAATATAATAAACCCTTTGACTTCGGCAAAGCTAACGGCGAAGCTAAGGCTGATTCAGATAATGGCACATGCCGTAATAGCTGGTCCTTTAAATCTTATAGTTCTAATAAAGGACAAAGCTTAGGAAATCAAGGTACACCTAACGACGAAGCTAAGGCTGATTCAGATAATGGCACACGCCGCAATAGCTGGTCTTTTAAATCTTATAACTTTAATAATCGCAAATCCGACAAGTCTGACGATGTTAATACAAACAAGAGATCATATCGTTATTACAGACAGGATAATGGCAATAAAATCAATAAACATAGCGGATCGCGCAAACGTGAAAAAACTCGGAGCGCAGACACAAAATTCTTATTACAAACATTAAAAAATGCAGATAAAGCTCCAAACGGAATAATAAGCAGAGAAGAAGCAAATGCTTTATCCTGGATTTATACATTTGCACCGGTACCACCTGACTCACCCACCGCAAAAACAAATGAGCAGTTTCTTTTATAAAAGATAACTTTAAAGGCTTAACCAAAGCCACAAAAGATGAAAAAGGAATAAATATAGAAGATATTAACGAGTTATCTAAAAAAGATGGTAATCCTGAAAATGTATCAACACAAGACATACAAAAAACATTAATTATATAAAATATTTTTAAAACAGGGTAATTTCTTTATACAACGAATGGAATGTAAAAAAACTAAACAAGGTCAACTGCTAAAATACAAGTGGACGGCTTTGTTTAGTTTTTAAATTTTATTTTTTTCCTAAATTGTTTGTGTTTTAATATTATTAAGGGAATTATTAAAAAAATCTGAAGATTTATGAAATTAAATAATTTTAAATTTATAATTTTAAAACTGAAGAGAATTAGTATGGATTTATTAGACTTATATAAAGGGGTAAAGAATATGGGAAATGAAGGAAATAAAAATTCTGATATAAGCGTAGAAGAATCTGCAAATAATCCTTTTGCTACTTCTGATAAAGAAAATGATGATGTAAAGGTAGAAAATAAAGCAATTGAAGAAGACCTTGAAAATAAAACAGAAGAAAATCAAACTCAGCAAGAGAAAGAAGATGAAACAGCTAAAGAGCTGGAAATTATGAAAGCGCAATATTTAAGACTTGCAGCTGATTTTGACAACTATAGAAAAAGACAGGCTCAAGAAAGAGAATCACTGCTTAAATATGGAGCGGAAGATACCATTAAAAAGCTTTTACCTTTAATTGATACTTTTGATAGAGCAAAAAAATCAGTGATGGATATGGATGATCCTGAAAAAATTAAAGAAAGCTTTGATGTGATTTACAGACAGCTCTTAGAATGCTTGGAAAAAATAGGAGTTAAAAAAATTGAAACAGAAGGAAAAGATTTTGATCCCATGTATCATGAAGCAGTAATGCAAACACCTACAAGTGAGCAAAAAGATAACACCATTATTAACGAACTTCAAAGCGGGTTTCAGTTGAGTGATAGAGTAGTAAGAGCTGCTCTTGTTAATGTTGCAGTTAATGAATAATTATCCAGAAGGAACAATATGGCTAAAGATTATTATAAAATATTAGGGGTATCACAAGACGCTTCCTCTGATGAAATAAAAAAAGCGTTTAGAAAAAAAGCACGTGAATGTCATCCGGATGTGAACAAATCACATGATGCCGAAGAAAGATTTAAAGAGCTGGGACAAGCTTATGAAGTATTGATGGATGATGAAAAAAGATCAATGTATGATCGTTATGGTGAAGACGGCCTTAAAAATGCAGGCTATGACTTTGAAGGACCATTTGATTTTGGCTTTGGTGATTTAAGTGAGATATTATCCAGCTTCTTTGGGGCTGGTATGGGACCCGGAGGCAGGAGGCGTGATGTTAATGCCCCTGTTAGGGGCAGTGATTTAAGGTTGGACTTTGAAATAGATTTTGAAGAAGCTATATTTGGTGCAGAAAAAGAAGTAGAAATATTTCATCTGGAAACTTGTAATGTATGTAACGGTAAAGGTGCAGAGCCGGGATCCTCTCCTGTAACATGCAGTACTTGCGGAGGTGCCGGGCAGGTGCAGCACTCGACACAAACCATTTTAGGTAGCTTTACTCAAGTTACTACCTGCCCTCACTGTCAAGGATCAGGGCAAATGATTAAAAATCCTTGTAAAAATTGTTCCGGGCAAGGCAGAAAAAATGTTTCTAAAATAATAAATGTGAGAATACCAAAAGGTGTTGATAATAATACAAAATTAAGGGTAAACTCTGAAGGTGATGCAGGTAAAAATGGCGGTCCTTCCGGGGATTTATATATTATTCTGTATATAAAACCTCACAGTATATTTAGAAGAGACGGATTTAATATTTATACAGAAGAAGAAATAAGCTTTACTCAAGCTGCATTAGGTGCACAGATAGAAGTTGCAACTGTTGATGGGAAAAAACCTCTTAAAATTACTGCCGGAATACAAAATAATACTGTATTAACCATAAGAAATGCGGGTGTACCATTTATTAACAATCCAAATAAAAGAGGTGACCAATATATTAAAATAAACGTAGTAACTCCTGCAAATCTTAGCGATGAAGAGAAAAAATTATTCCAAAGGTTAGCTCAAATCCAAAGTGAAAAAAAAGATAAAGATTCTATTTTGGATAAGATAAAAGGAGCCTTAAGCTAAACTAATATATCATAAATGTGGTAGTTGCATTTTAGATTAAAAATGTTTTATGGTTAGTTTAGTCCAAATAATTAGACAACATAAGGTGTAAATATTATGAGAGGATATTGGGTTAATTTACTGGTTTTAGCAGGATTATTATTATTTAACTTGCCGTGTTTAGCCACGGAGTTGCCACAATCGGTTAAAGAGTTTATTAAATCTAATAATGAAGGGGCAACTATAAGATTTGACGGATATATTGAGCTGGAGGACGAAAATTCTTATTTACCGGTTTATCCTTTGAATTTTGAGCAAGTGGAAAAGCTTGAAATTGTTAAAACTCTTCCTGAGAACCTTAAATTTTCTGACAAGCCGGGGTTGATACTTTTTAATAATAATTTTGCTTTATTAAAAATTTTAAAAGATAAAAATGGAAATTTGTCATTAATAAGCAGTGATAAGATTCCTTTGACTGTGAAAATGGGAATATTGCCTCAAGACCTGGTTGTACCCGAAAATTTATCAGTGCCGCCGGAATTGAAAATAATTTTAGGAGATTTAAAAATACCTATCGCTAATAAAAATAGTATTGAAAATATTTTTAAGACTAATTATACTAAAACAACTAAAAATACCGGTTCTAAACATTACAAAGAGCTGGAAGGGCTTGATAATAAAATATTTTATTCAATTAATTTTCAAAATGATCACCTTTATATGATAGCACCGGATACCGGACGTCCTTTAAAGTCTATTAAATTACCGTTTTTGGCTTCTAAGGCCAAAATTACGCCGGATAAAAGATATATGCTGATTTGTGGGCTAGGTGCCGATAAAATCTCGGTTATTGATTTAGTTAGGCATACTTTTGTTAAGAATATAAAGGTTGGAGAAAAGCCCTCTGATATGGCTATATCTAAAGAAAATAACAAGGCTTATGTTATAAACAAAGGTTCTGCTGATATTTCTATTATAGATTTAAAGAATATGCAGCTTGAGAATAGCATAAAAATTAGTGGAAGACCTACTAATATTGAAATGTCGGCAGAAGGATCAGAAATTTATTATAATGATTACTTTAGCGGTAAATTATATAAACTAATGAATACTGATAATTATCCGTCCTTGGAGTTGGCTGAGTCGTTGAATATCAATGGTATGAAGTGTGTTGATAATAAATTATTTATGATTTCCAGAGCTGACAATAAGTTAATAGTATTTGATACTATGAAAAAACAAATTATTAAAGAGCTTATAGTCGGAGAAAAACCTGTAGATATAAATTACATAAGTGGTTCCAATAAATTATACGTTTTATCCGCAGATTCATTTGAACTTAGCATTATAGATACCAAGACTTTGGAAATAACAAGTAAAATAGCGTTAAAACAAGGCGGATTTCCTTATAAAATAAACTTTAGCCCTGATAACAGCAAAGCTTTGATTTCTAATATAGATGCATACGAGATAGCCGTTATAGACCTTAGAACTAATAAAATAACCGGCTATTTGCCTGTTAGCAAGTTGGTGGGATCGCTTAAGGTTATTGATTGGAAGTTTTAACAGTAAAATGAATACGGTTATTGCCAAGAAATTAAAGGCTCTTGAGGAAACCAGCAAACAATACTGGAATATACCAAGAGAAACAGCGGTTCATTTAAGTTTGTTAATCAAAGCTTGTAAGTATAAAAATATTTTGGAAGTGGGTACCTCTAACGGTTATTCAGCTATATGGATGGCAGAAGCTGCTAGGCAAACTAACGGAAAAGTTACTACTGTTGAATACTTTGAAGAGCGTATTAATCTTGCTAAAAATAATTTGAAAGACTGTGATTTACTTCAGTATGTAAATATTAAGCATGGCAAGGCATTAGATATTATAAAATTACTGGCTAAACAAGTAAATAATAACGAGATTGACTTATTTGACTTTATTTTTATTGATGCAAACAAGGCTGAATATATTGATTACTTTAATGCTTTGGATCCTTTATTACTTGAAAACGGCATGTTTATTGCGGATAACGTGACATCGCATCAAAATGAAATGAAAGACTTTTTAGAGGTCTTCAATAATCATACGGGTTATCAAATATCTTATCTGCCCTTTGGCGGAGGTACTCTAATCGCTCTTCGATGCTAGTCAGCACCTCTTATAAGTTACGGTTTAGTTATCGACCGGCTTTAGCTGTACAGATCAATTATAGCTTTCTTTCAGCATTACTGATGGAGACTAGCTTGTGCTTCTTATGCCATGCGGATAATGGAATACAAAAATAGGTAGTGGTCAGTTGAGTACTGATGCTTACAAGTAAACTCAAGTTATATCAAAAGCTTACAGCGATGACATAAGAAAGGTGATGACCATCACCAAAAAAGACAACGATAAAAGTCCTTTTGCCAGGCAAAAAGTTACCGTTGTAATGAATTATTTTATTTTTGAATCCAAAACCCGCTAATAATGGGGCTTTTTCTTATTCAACTCTTCTTTTTTGCTATAATTTCTATCAATAGTTATGTCTATTATATTATCATTTGCACAATTATATTCTTCTTTAATAATATTTTCTTTTTCATTATCTTCTAAAATAGTAATATCACCTGCTGACGCAGTATCAGCCACCTTTGCCTCTTCCGCGGGTATTTCCTTTAATTCTTTGAAAAGATTTAAATTCTCCAGCTTGGGATTATTGCTGACTTTTATTAACTTAAATTCTCCCTGCCTGATTTTTTTACATTTGTAAATTGACATAGCCTCTAAGGTTAGCTGTTTAGCTTCTTCTTTT
>JANQHM010000047.1 GCA_028282645.1 Candidatus Gastranaerophilales bacterium | reverse complement strand
AGGTGGCCGAGGCTATAATTTTTGGCAAAACGCCGCAGTATGACAATTTCGTTGCGAAGCCTGTAGTACAGGAATGCGGCGTACTTGTCATTATCCTTTTGGGATTTATCTTCGGTTTTTGCTGCTTTGTTTTCCAATTCAAAACACCCCGAAACTTGCATTAAAGTTTGATACTAAATGATTTTTATTTATTTAGTATATATTATAGCAGTTTAAAAATTTAAATGCATGAAAAATTTTGGATTTCCAGAAAAAAGGGCTATTTTGTTAAATTATTGTTACATTATTTTTTTATTAAAAATAGTGGGTGTGCATTATGCACAAAAATATGTTAAAATGGGGTAACAAGGACAGAGGTGCGCAACACCCTTTTCAGAATCCTTAAGCAAATGATTTTTTTATTTTATCAGAAAAGACTTAGTACCAGCGGTATTAGGTCTTTTTGGTTTAATAAAACCAGAAGAATTAAGAATAATATTAACAGTTCCGGCTTATCAGCCCTAAAATAAAGCTTCATCTGCATCACCTCCCTTCGAGAATAGATAGATTTGAAGTCGTACCTCTCGGGGAATGACTTAAGGAGTCCTAGTCCTTGTCGATTTAATTTTAACATAAACTAGTCTTTTATATTTTATTTTTATATTTATTAATTTTATATAAAAAAATATTTTTAAGGGTATACATAAATTGCTATCAGTAAAATTTCCACTTACCACTTACAATATTTTTTATTTTTATTAAAATATAGTGGGTGTGCATTATGCACAAAAATATGTTAAAATGGGGTAACAAGGACAGAGGTGCGCTAACACCCTTTTCAGAGTTCTTGGAATTATTTACTTATTAAGCGAGTTAGTAATTTAGCTAACTCGTTTTTACGTGATAATACAAGAATGAAAATTAATATGATTATTAACTCTTCCTAGCTTACTACGAGTTGTAAATCCATCCGCAGCACCTCCTTTTTTAAGATATTTACGATTTTGAGTCGTTTCTCTCGGGAGATGTTTAAAGAACTCCTAGTCCTTGTCGATTTAATTTTAACATAAACTAGTCTTTTATATTTTATTTTTTATATAAAAAAATATTTTCAAAGACAAAATAGCCGCTACTGATATAGCGACTATCCTAAAATATTTCACAACTAATATTTTAAATAAAATATTGGTTACCGGGTCTGAGGGTTGCCCCCCTCTTATCCGGTTTTATTTTCTTACTATATGTTAAAACATTTTTTATGCAAAGTTAAGCCTCCAGGTGATTTTTTTAAACTTTTATTAATAATTCGGCTCGATTACCTACATTTCTTTTTTCACATCATCCAGCCAGCCTTGTGCATTTATAATATGAGGATGCTCTGCTGGCAGGGTGTGTTTAAAGATGTTTATTGCTTTTGTAATATGATCATGAGCTTTGTTATATTGTTTTTTAATATAGTAAACTGTACCTATATTATGATAAGTAGCAGCAGTAGAAGGATGCTCATCGCCCAGGATTTTTAATTTTATTTCTAAAGATTTTTTATAAAACTTTAACGCCTCATCATAACTGTCTTTATTACTATGTACCTGACCTATATTATTATAAGTAGTAGCAGTAGAAGGATTCTCATCGCCCAGGATTTTTAATGTTATTTCTAAAGATTTTTTATAAAACTTTAACGCCTCATCATAACTGCCTTTATTACTATGTACCTGACCTATATTATCATAAGTAGTAGCAGTAGAAGGATGCTCCTCGCCCAAGGTTTTTAATTTTATTTCTAAAGATTTTTTATAAAACTCCAACGCCTCATCATAACTGCCTTGTCTTTCATATAATCGTCCGGCTTTATGTAATAAATATGCTTTTTGCTCACTGTCTATTTTTAAATCATTGGTATTGTTAATTACTGCATTTGCATGAGGCAATATAAAAGAGCACCAGCCCCAGGAATCAACCTCATGATATTCAAATCTAAACAGTTCATTAACTAAAGTTAAGGCTGTTTGCGCGTAATGTTTTTGGTTGTCTTCTTCTATTCTATTTTTTATAACTTCCTGTACAAGCCTGTGTATGGATAGTGTATTATCTTCTTTAGACAAGGTAACCATAGAGTAATTATTAAATAAGACTTTGCAGTCATTAAATTCCATTTCATCTGCAATAACAGCTTTTAAGCTGTCAGGCAACTGCTCTAGCCCTTCGGTGAATAAATACAATGAAATATCATCAGGTGCTAAAAATGCACAAATATTTAATATTTCTATTGCAGCAGGCTGTTCCTTTTTTATTTCCTCTAAAGAAACCTCCCAGGTTGTAGCTACATTAATTTCATAACTTTTGTTTACTGCCCCTTTTTGAAAAATCTTAAGCTTTTGCTTATCAAATAATTTAATATACTCTTCTACTGATTCTTCGCTATTATATATATAAGCTGCTGCCTGCTCAAGTGCAAGGGGTAAGTATCCGAGTTTTTCAGCCAGCTCCTTAAATTTTTCTTTAGATTCATTATCTGTTTTTTTTGTTTTTTCGCTTAAAAACTCTACTGCTTCGGCTTCTTCCATCAGGCTTAAATCTAAATTATCACCAATACCCAATTTTTTATTTCTGGTGGTTATTATTAGTTTACCGTTGCCATCAGGTATATAATTGTGGACTGTTTCTTTATCTTCTACGTTATCTAATACAATAAGCCAGTTATCATTTTGCATGAACCATTTTTTTACTTTATTCTTTATCTGTTCAAGTTCAGTTTCCTTAATATCTATCTCTAAAGCAATTTTTCTGTATTCGTCATCGAGAGTTTGCGTTGTCTCTGCGTTTATCCAAAAAACGTGATGATAATTTTGTTTATTTCTGTAAACATACTCCAGGGCAAGGGTGGTTTTTCCTATCAGGGCAAATTAATTCTAGCTAAAAATTAAAAATAGTCAGTGTTTGAAAAAATAGTTGTTTTGAAAAAAACACTTAAATGAGCCAAAATACTATTAG
>JANQHM010000009.1 GCA_028282645.1 Candidatus Gastranaerophilales bacterium | reverse complement strand
ATAAGTAGAGTAATATTTAAGAAAAAGGTTAAAAGATATTATGTCACTACCAAAAGTTGCATATTTTTCAATGGAAATGGCAATTGATCAAGCTTTAAGCACCTATGCAGGAGGTTTAGGTTTCTTAGCCGGCAGTCATATGCAGTCTGCCGGATATCTTGATATGCCAATGGCGGGGGTTTGCATTCTATGGTCCTATGGTTATTATGATCAAAGAATAGATGCAGAAGGTAATGTAGAAATTGCATATTTTAGAAAGCACTATGACTTTCTTACAGATACAGGAATAACAGTTGATGTTCAAATTTTTGGTCAAAATGTAAAAGTAAAAGCTTTTAGACTAGAACCTGAAATATTTGGCACAGTTCCAATTTACCTTTTAACAACGGATATTCCTGAAAATTCCCCGGAAAATCGTCAAATTACACACAGATTATACGATGCTAACGAAAGAACACGTATAAGTCAGGAAATTGTTTTAGGTATTGGAGGCGTAAGAGTTCTTGAAGCTGCAAAATATGATTTTGACCTTATTCATATGAACGAAGGGCATGCCTTGCCGGCTGCATTTGAACTTTTACATAAATACAACGGTGACTTGGAAAAAGTAAGAGAAAAAACTGTATTCACCACCCATACTCCTGTATCCGCAGGTAACGAAGTTCATTGGATTGATTTATTAAATGATGCAGGATTCTTTTCAGGCGTATCCAGAGAAAAAGCTATTGAATTAGGAGGAGAAAACTTCTCTTTAACAGTTGCAGCCCTTAAAATGAGTAGGGTCGCAAATGCGGTTTCTCAGCTGCATGGGCTAGTTTCCAATAAAATGTGGGAATCTGTAGAAGACAGATGCCCAATTATTGCTATTACAAATGCTGTTAATCTTAACTATTGGCAAGATGAAAGAATAAATAACGCCAAAACCGGTACTGATCTCTTGGATGCCAAAGTTGAAATGAAAAAAGAATTATTTAAATATGTTGCAGGAAAAACCGGTAAAAGATTTGATCCTAATGTCTTAACAATAACATGGGCAAGAAGATTTGCCGACTACAAGCGTGCTTGGCTGATCTTGATGAACAGAGATCGTATTGGCAAGTTATTAAAAGAAAATAAAGTTCAACTTATTTTCTCAGGTAAATTCCACCCTGCTGATACATTAGGCAGAGATATGTTTAATAATATTCTTAAACAATCTTATGAACTTCCAAACGTAGTTGTTTTGCCAAACTATGAACTAGAACTCAGCAGTTTACTTAAAAAAGGTACTGATGTATGGTTAAATACACCGCTTAGACCTTTTGAAGCTTCCGGTACATCCGGTATGTCTGCAAATATGAATGGTGCATTACACTTGTCAATTCATGACGGATGGACTGTAGAAGGTACATTCCATGATATTAACGGTTACTGTGTAACCTATCCTGGTCTTGACGATGATATTCCTTGGGAAGAAAGACATTGGAAAGATTATGAAACAATGATGGATCTCATTGAAAATGATATTCTTCCTACATACTATACTGATAAAGACAGATGGTCCAAATTAATGCGTCAAGCTATCAGAACAGCGCAAGCGTATTTTCACTCTGATAGAATGGTTATTGAGTACTATAACAGACTGTATAAACCAATCGCTCATAGCTCCAGCAAAGAAAAACCAAAAGACATTATTGTAAAAGAAAGACCTAACCTTAATGCTTGGACCTATTCCAATATCAAGTAGAGTAGGTATTATAAAAAATATTTAATTTGTAAAAAGAAGGAATCGCGTTATTCCTTCTTTTTGTAGGATTAAAAATCAAACTGAAGTATGAAAATGAGACTTTGCCATCATTAATATACATTAAATGGTTGATGCATTTGTAAAGACAAAGTTTTACCCTAATGAATAATAGGGGTAAAAATATCTATTAATAGATTATATAACAGTTAATATAAAAATCACTCAAAATAAGTAGAGATAATATTTAAACTGTTCAGGGCTAGTATAAATATCAATGCCGGGAAGGGTGAATAGCTAACATGACTTCTGTATCAAATCAGGAAAAATCTATAAACGGCAGTATTGATCTGAATACCTGTTTTAGTTGGTTTGATAAAAAATTTGGTACTACATTAAAAGAACTAACAAAATCATTTTTAGGGAGTGATATAAACTTTTATCTGTTTGCAATAACAAATGGCTCGTGTTTTGTATGGAAAAATAGCGAATACTTTGTAACTCAGATAAATATTTCAAAGGATTTGTTTGTACATTTAAGAGTTTCAGAAGTTGCAACCCGAATAATCTTAGATAATACACTGGGTCCACACAGCGAATACGATGATGAATTTGAGTTTAAAAACTTAACAGAATTAGAAGCAATGATTATAACCGCTTTTAACAAGCATTTGTTTGAAAAAGCCACAGATATATTTTTATCCAAAGAAGATATACCTATTCCACAAACATATCAAGTTCCTGGCTTGCTTAACTTAACATTCTATGTAAAAGCTAAAAAATCTGACTTGGTAGGTAAATTGATATTTTCTTTCCCGGAGCTCATCATAAATAAACCTGAACCCCTATTGCAGCAAAATAGAGTTATAGACATTTTAAATATAGAAGATGGTCAGATAAGCCTTGATATTGTTGTAGGACATTCAAAAATATCTCTAAAAGAACTTAAAGGCTTGGAACCGGAAGATATACTCCTCTTAGAGGAAAGCAATATAAATTTTATAAGTATAAAAACATCGCAAGGTGAAGTATCAATAAATATTAATCCTGATCCAAGATTAGTATTAGATCTGGACGATGAAGAAGATGAAAAAGATAGTGGAGAAGGACAAATGAGCGACTTGGACAATAATAAAACCGATATATGGGATAATTTACAAGTTGATGTCACAGCAGAATTTGAAAAAATAAGAATGACAGTTGGAGAAATCAAACAAATTACAGAAGGTCTAATTGTTGATGTGGCACCATTAGTTGATAATAGATTATTTTTGCAGGTAGAAGGGAAACAAATAGCTCTTGGTGAGCTGGTTATAATTGGAGAAAAGTATGGAGTTAAAATAACTAAAATACTACAAGGACAACAAGATTCTCAAGACTCTTCAGCAGACTTACCTGTACAAATAGAAGAAAAAAATTACGAAGAAGAAACTTACGAGCCAACTCCTCAAATTTCTGATAATGCTCAAACAGATGAAAAAGAATTATCAGAAGACAAGGTTGATGAAAATACGGATCAATCAGCTGATGAAGATTTTGATTATAGTGATTTTGAAATAGATGATGATGAATAAGGGGTATTTACAATGACAGATTATATTATAAATTTTTCTGTTTACACGTTGGCTATAATTGGTATGATTTTTACTGCTTTTATTTTGGTGCAAAAAACAATGTATGGTGGTACTTTAAACAGAAAAAAAAATAATTTTCTTAGTATGGAAAGTGTTTTAAGTTTAGAACCCAGAAAAAACTTATATGTAATAAATGCGGGAAATGAAAAATTTCTTCTTTCTACAGATATGAATGGATGTAAATTACTAACTAAACTAGAACACAATGACAATAAAGATAATTCCGAGCTTAATAATAAATTGGAGTCAAAAGAAGAAAATACAGAACAACTTTCTGTAAAGAATGTAAAGAAATTGTTAAAAATAAGGTAAATAGAGGGGTATATAACAATGGATGAACTTTTAAAAGGCTTGGATCCAGCAATTCAACTTTTAATATTTATGGCATCTTTGTCATTTTTGCCGTTAGCATTTGTATGTTTAACAAGTTTTTTAAGATACGTAATTGTCTTTTCTATTCTTAAGCAGGCTATGGGTACGCAACAAGTACCGCCTTCGATGATTATTGTAGGTTTAGCTGTTATGCTGACTCTTTATACGATGGCTCCTGTTTTTTCAAAAATGTTCGAGGCTGGTCACGAACCTTATAAAAAATCAGGCTCGATAGTATTGGCTGTAAAAGAAGGAAGTGAGCCTTTAAAACGATTTATGATGAAACAAACTCGGCAAGAGGATTTAATATTTTTTGTTGATTTAATGAGAAAACAACGGCCTAAAAACCCGGATGATGTAACGATATTTGAAGTAGCACCGGCATATATGATAGGAGAGCTAAAAACAGCTTTTCAGATAGGATTTATTATATTTATACCCTTTATTGTAATTGACCTTGTTGTGGCAAACGTACTGTTAGCACTTGGTATGATGATGTTATCACCAACAATTATATCTTTGCCATTTAAAATACTAATATTTATTGCTGTGGATGGATGGAGTTTGGTAGTAACAGGCTTGGTTCAAAGTTTCAATTAGCGAGGTGCAGTGTGGAAATATTATTAGAACATGTAGGTCGTGGATTTTTAAATGTATTGTTAATATCAATGCCTGTTGTATTAACAGCAGCATCTATCGGTCTTGTTGTTGGTATATTACAAGCGGTTACGCAGGTTCAAGAACAAACAATTGCTGCAGCGCCTAAGATTCTAGGGGTATTTTTGATACTAATAATGATGGGGGGCTTTACCACAAAAGTCTTAAAAGAATATTTAATCAATTCAATTAATATGGGAATGAAAATTATTCCCAAAAATGATGAATATGTCTTACCGCATGATGCGGAATTAATAAATAAAAACAACTTCTTTGGCAAAGAGCAAAAACATTTTAATTCCGGTAAAACTCCTGATATTAATAAATTAATGCAATCACCCGGTAAAATTCCTTATATAGATAAAAAACAAGATCCGTCCATAACCAAATCAAACAGAACCCCTAATTCAAAACCTACATTGATAGAAAAGAAAAAAATATATACAGGTAAATAGTAAATAAGGGAGTTTAAGAATATGTTTTATAGAATAATATTTATAATTTTTATTCAATTTATATGTATTAATTGTTTTAGCCTGGAATGCTATGGAGAACAAAAGAGCGTAAAGAACATTAATAATGAACAACAAAGTATTTATCTTACAAAAGGGTTATCTTATTTTTTAAATTTTGATGAAGATATTAAATCTTATAAAGTAGATAAAAAAAGAGTTTTAAAAATTGAATATATAACAAGTATTTTTAATAACAAAAAAAGCTTATTAATAAAGCCTATTAAAAAGAGAGAAACAAATTTAACAATAAAAACAAAAACAAAAGAATATAAATTTTTAGTAAAAGTTAACAATAAAAATAAAAAAATTAATAGTATTAATAGTTTAAAAATAGATACACCACCTTTGCTGCCACAGAAGGAGCAAAAATTTTTTAATTGCGAAATAGATAAACCTCCAAGGCCAAAAAGATAATTTAAAATGATTGAAAAATACCTGACATTACTGCAGGAAATACCTGAATTTAATAATAATGTACAAGCAGGCTTAATTATTTTTTCAAGATTTTTAGGCTTTGTTAAGTATGCACCTGTTTTAAACCGTAAAGATATACCGGCAATGGTTAAAACCTCGTTTGCTTTTATTATGACTGTATGTTTTGTAATTATTTTACAACCTGATAAACTGCCGGAAGAGTCGTCTTTGTTTTTAGCGATACTTTTAAATATTATGTTTGGTGCTTTTATAGGGTATTTGGCGCAAGCAATATTCTCTGTTGCAATAGCAGCAGGTGACATAATTAATATGCAAATGGGTTTATCTTCTGCTATGATGTTTGATCAAAGTGCTAAAGAGCAATCCAGTTTAGTTGGCCGACTTTTTAGATTTTTTGCAACAATCATATTTATTCATGTAGGTGGTGTTTACTGGTTATTCCTGGCTTTTGACAGAACATTTGAAATTTTTCCGCTTTATTCAACTAGTTTTATGTTGTATGAAGAATTTCACATAGACTATCTGATAAAACTCACCGGCAGCATTTTAACAGTAGGGTTACAAATTGCATCTCCAATACTTTTGACTACATTATGTCAGGATGTAGTTTTGGGAACAATTTCTAAAACAGCACCACAGGTCAACGTGTTCCAGTTAAGCTTTATTTTTAAGCCTGCAGTTGGAGCGTTTGTAGTCTTATTCACAATAAAAACACTGGCAAACGTTATTGCTGACTATTATATTTATTATCAAAAGGTATTCTAGTGTACTGATTCCAAATTTTTGAAGGATAGGCAACATTTCCCATTGAATTCCGCCTTTAATCACATAAAATATTCCATTTTAACCAGATGGCTTCTTTAATGAATATTATTCTTGCTTTTTATTCTTCTATATCAGAAATCACAGTTTGTTGTTCAGTTGTCAAAGCAGCTTTTACAAAATGCACAAATAAAGGATGAGGATTTTCTAACCTTGATTTAAACTCCGGGTGGAACTGAGTTGCCACAAAGAATTTATGACTTGGATTCTCAATAATTTCAACCAGTTTTCCATCGGGAGAAAGCCCTGAGAACACCAGCCCAGCCTTTGCCAGAGCATCCCTGTAGTCGTTATTAACTTCATACCTGTGCCTGTGTCTTTCATAAATAACATCTTGCCCGTAAATTTTTCGTACTTTTGTCCCGGGTTGTAAGTGGCATTCGTAAGAACCAAGCCTCATACTGCCGCCGTAATCCGTAAAACCTTCCTGATCAGGCATTAAGTCTACAATAGGATTTGCACACTCAGGTTCAAACTCGGAACTGTTAGCATCTTCAAAGTTAGCAACATTTCTTGCAAACTCAATAACAGAACACTGCATACCAAGACAAAGCCCTAAAAACGGTAAATTGGTTTCTCTTGCTATTTTTATAACATTAACTTTACCTTCTATTCCTCTATAACCGAATCCACCCGGAATAATTAATCCCTGAATATCAGATAATGCCTCTTTTGCTTTTTCCTCAGAGCTACACTCATCAGAAGATATCCATTTTATCTCAATTTTTGTATCTTCAGCAGCTCCGGCATGTTTGAGAGATTCAACTATTGAAATGTAAGCATCGGACAATTTTGTATACTTACCGGCAATACCGATTTTAACTACTTTATCAGATGCTACAATCTTTTTAACGAGCGAATCCCAAGCCCCCATTTCTGGTTGAGGATTATTCATACTTAGCCTTTTAAGAACTTCATTGGCTAATCCTTCGGTTTCTAAAGCTAAAGGTACTTCATAAATAGATTTTAAGTCTCTGCATTCAATAACGGCTTCCGGTGTAACATTGGTAAACAAAGCCAATTTTTTTCTTTCGGTTTTAGGTATTGCTTGCTGTGTTCTGCAAACAAGAATATCAGGTTGTATACCAATACTTCTCAGTGTAATTACACTGTGCTGAGAGGGCTTTGTTTTTAATTCGCCCGATACTGCCAAATATGGCAATAGAGTTACGTGTATAAATAAAGCATTTCCATAACCCGCTTCTATTTTAAATTGCCTTATTGCCTCAAGGAATGGTAGTCCTTCGATATCACCGACAGTACCGCCTACTTCTGCGATTAGAAAATCAGGCTTGCTCTTGGAAGCTTCCTTTAATTTGCTTTTTATTTCATTTGTAATATGAGGAATAGTTTGAACTGTAGCACCAAGGTAGTCACCTTTTCTTTCTTTTGTTATAACGCTTAGGTAGATACTGCCGGATGTTACATTATTTACTTTGCCTAAATCTGCATTGATAAAACGTTCATAATGTCCAAGGTCAAGATCTGTTTCTGCACCGTCATTGGTTACAAAAACTTCGCCATGTTGAAAAGGACTCATTGTACCGGGATCAACGTTAATATACGGGTCAAATTTTTGTATGGTAACCGAATAGCCTCTTGCTCTTAAAAGCTTACCGAGTGATGCAGCTACGATACCTTTCCCCAAAGAGCTTACAACTCCTCCTGTAACAAATATATATTTAGTCATTCTCAATTCCTTTGGTTTATATTTATATATTATTATTCGGATATTTTAGGAACTCTAAAGTATCCGTTTTCTTCTTCCGGTGCATTATTTAGAACCGTTTCTATTTCGCTGAATTCACTCGGAGAATCTTCTCTCATCACATTATATATTGGTATAGGATGAGAAAGCGGCTCTATACCGGTTGTATCGAGTTCATTTAATTGATTAAAATAATCAAGGATATTATCAAGTTGTTCAGTAAACTTTTGTTTTTCATCATCAGTTAATTCTAATCTTGCAAGTTTTGCAACGTGTTCAACGTCTTTAACCGTAATCAATTTATTTTCTCCATAAATTATTTACTTTCTTTATATGTTTTATCATGTACATTAATAAATTGCCACGAATTTAAATTAATGAGTTAACAAAAAATATTTAATTATTTTCAAAAAGTAACCCTGCACCATCAACCCTTTATTCGAGTATCCAGTAACAGAGTTACAGCTCACAATTGGCTTATTTTTTTATAATATTTAAAAAGTTTTAAGCGAATTTATTAATTTTGTAAAAACAGAAAAAATAAAATATTGCTAGAAAATTATTTTATATTAATCAGGATTGGGAAACCTAAGTTAATACTTTACTTTTTATTATCGGCACATGTATTTCTATCTCAATAGCTCCGGTTAAAAAGCTTTTTAATTCCATTGTAAAGCTTGGGGCTTGGGCTAGTTTATAATCAGAATTTTTTAACAACCCTTCATATATACACTTATAAGTATTATTAAATGTTTCATAACCGTCCGAATGGGTAAATATAGCATAATCAGATTCAGGTATTTGAATTTTATTCATTCCCTCGGGTATACTTGCATCATCATCCGTAATTGCCGCAGCAGTATAGCAAAATTCTTCCAAAGGTATACCTTCTTTGAATTTGTTTTGATATATACCTATATTTAGATTACCTTTGCGCTTTTCTATTTTTTCAATATCTTTTTCAAAATTTGACCATAAATCATAAAATTCTTCTAAATTTGAATGTATACTTAAGTCCCTGCTAAATCCAATAGCGGTAAAGGATTTTTTGTGCATAATTT
Organism: Candidatus Gastranaerophilales bacterium; assembly: GCA_028282645.1. Taxonomy (GTDB): domain Bacteria; phylum Cyanobacteriota; class Vampirovibrionia; order Gastranaerophilales; family JANQFW01; genus JANQFW01. Next base: position 11,158 of record JANQHM010000009.1, on the reverse strand, counting down.
TAGGTTCCACAGTTATTGCTCCTTAGTACTAATATGTTTTTAAACTATTAATATATTTATTATATATCTTTTATTTTTACATATTTTTCTAAAAAAATCTATAAAAGTTAAAGAAACAGTAGCGTATTTTAACATTTAAACAAAAATCATCTTAAAAAGCTGCCTTTAGACAGCTTTTTACAAGTTTAATAAAGATAGTTCCTAGCGGTTTTTTACTTGATATCTATGCGTCTGTCTCCAAATTCTTGTAAAGAACTTGTAATATCAGGATCCCAATCCAGGTTATTTAATAATTTTTTAAATTTTCCCGGCATGGAGGGGATTTCGTCAAACTTGCCGCTTGACCTTGCTTTTTGCAGGTTAACCATTCTTATTATTTCTTTAGAATATCCGTATTTAGATAAATTTTCGTTAATTAAAAAATTTTCGGGTGTTGCTGCAAAAGCTTGTGATGAGACAATAAATGTTAATATTACTAACAAATATTTATTTACAAACTTAAACATTTAATTGATCTCCTTAATTAATTTTAACAAGGTTTAATAATCTGAAAGATATTTTAAGTTATTAAGCCATTATATAGTAATTTAGTGAGAATTAATATCCTTTTTTTGTTGCATGAATTTAATAAAAATTGGTATTTTTATATAATTTTCTATAAAAATTGTTTGAAATTTAATCATTCACATGATATAAACCTTATTGATGGTTATAATTATCTTTATACTAAACTCTAAAATACTTTACATTAATTGATAAGTGGTATAATTGATAATTATTACCATTAAAACTCTAACGATAGGGGTTGAGGATACTGGTCCAAACAACTAAACATATAAAAAAAGCTAAATATGCAGGTTTTTGTTATGGCGTTAAAAGGGCTATAGATTTATCAATAAAAACAAAATTGGAAAATCCTGACGAACCGGTCTATATATTAGGGCAATTAATCCATAATAACCAGGCAATAAATAAATTAAAAGAATATGGTATTCAAACTTTAAATGATATACCTGAAAATCTTGACGGATTTTGTATAATAAGGACTCATGGTATAACCCCGCAGCAACTTGATATTCTTAAACAAAAAAAATGCACTATTATAGACGCAACATGCCCTGATGTAAAAAGAGTTCAGGATAAAGCAAAATGGTTGGCGCAACAGGATTATCAAGTTATTATAATAGGTAGGGCGGATCATCCCGAAGTCTTGGCGATCAAAGCACATGCCGATATAGTTGCGCAAAAAGAAACAATAGTTGTTTCATCAATAGAAGACGTAAAGATTTACCTTGATATAATAAAAAAATCAAAAGATATAGGTATTGTTATACAGACAACACAGCAAGTAGAAAAATTTAAACAAATTTTACCATTGATAGCAGAATATTCTAAGCATTTAAGAGTATTTAATACAATATGCTCTGCTACAACCAAAAGGCAAAAGCATGCCTATGAGCTGGCAAACAATTCTGACTTAATGATTGTTGTAGGTAGTAAAACAAGTGCTAATACGACTCATTTAGCAGAATTAACACAAAAAATTACAAAAACCATCCACGTTGAAACAGAAAAAGACTTGGATAACTATAAAGATATCATTGAAATGTCATTTTCAACAGGTATCACAGCAGGAGCATCCACTCCTGAATTTATTATTGAAGAAGTTGTTAAAAAAATAGGAGAACTAAGTCCGTGACAGAAGCCATTAAAGAAAAAGCATCTTTAAGTGAATTTGAAAAATTATTAAATGAATCTTATGATTACAATTTTAAAATAGCTGATTTGGTTAAAGGAACAGTTATTAAGTTTGAAAGAAACTCCGTTCTTATTGATATTGGCAGTAAGACAGAAGCTATTTTATATTTTAGAGAACTTTCTAATGTACCTTTTGACAAACCTGAGGATATTGTAACTATCGGTGAAAAAAGAGAATTTTACATTTTAAGGGAAGAAGATGATGAAGGTCAGATTACACTTTCCTTAAAAAGAGTTTCACTTGCAAAAAGTTGGACTCAGCTAAATGAATACCGCAGTAGTGATGAGACTATTACAGCTAAAATAGTTTCTCTGGTAAAAGGTGGTGTTATTGTAGAAGTTTTGGGATTAAGAGGATTTGTCCCGGCAAGCCAACTTAGAACAGGTATGCCCCATGACGGTTTAATAGGCCAGGAAATTCCCGTTAAAATATTAGAAACCGATCCAAAAAGAAATAAGCTTATATTGAGTCAAAGACAAGCTTTAGCACAAAGAAGACAAGAAATTATTGCTCAAGTAATGTCAGAACTGAAAGTACAACAAGTTGTAGAAGGCGAAGTTGTAAGATTGGCTGACTTTGGTGCATTTATTGATATTAATGGAGTTGATGGACTGTTACCTATATCGGAAATATCTTGGCAGAGGGTTAAACATCCTTCTGATGTGTTAAGACTTGGTCAATCAGTTAAAGTTAAAGTTTTAAAGATTGATACTGAATTAAATAGAATTAGTTTAAGCCTCAAAAGAATGGAAGAAAATCCTTGGGTTAAAATTGAAGGGCAATTTACCGAAGGACAAATTATTAAAGGTAAAGTTAATAAAATAACAAACTTTGGTGCGTTTATAGATATTTTTCCCGGAGTAGAAGCTCTTTTGCCTGCGGCAGAAATGTCAAATGAACCTGTTAATCCTTATGAAAAGTTGACATTAGGTGAAGAAATAACTGTACTAATTAAGCGATTTACTCCACAAGAACATAGAATCGGCTTAAGTATTAAAGATTTAAGTAAAAAAATTAAAGAAAGTACTTCCAGTAAAAATCAAGAATCAGCCCAAGACAATGAAAATAATCAAGAAAATATTTAGATAACAATAAAAAATAAGCCGTCTGCAACACAGTGTGTAGGTGGCTTATTTTTTTAGGTGATGGTCATCAACTTTCTTAATAGCATAGCTGTAAGCTTTTGATATAACTTGAGTTTACTTGTAAGCATCAGTACTCAACTGACCACTACCGCAAAAAAATATATATAAAAACTTACCGTAAAATAACTTTACTTGATAGAAATATTTTTATAAACAGAATCTTTTTTATCCTGTAGCACAGGGAACGATTCTCTTACTCGGTGAACTTCATCTAAGTCAATTTCTGCTTTTAATATACCTTCTTCCGTTCCTATTGAGGCTACAACCTCCCCCCAAGGATTTATAACCATGGAGTTACCCGCATTAAGCCTGCCATTATCTATAACACCGGCTTGATTAATAGGTATAAAATAAACTTGATTTTCTATAGCTCTTGCTTTGCTAAGAGTTATCCAATGTTCCAGCCTTGTTTGTGGCCATGCAGCCGGACAAATAATTATTTCTGCTCCGGAAAAGGTTAAAGCCCTGAATAATTCAGGAAATCTTAAATCATAACAAATACTTAAGCCTATTTTCCCTACATCTGTTTGAGTTACTACAAGTTCTTCTCCAGGCGTGATATACTTGCCTTCGGTGGAGCCAAAATATGAAAACATATGTGTTTTATGATATTTAGAAAGACACTGCCCGTCTCTGTTAAATATCAGACACGCATTTCCGAACTGCCCATCAGATACTTTTTCTATAAAACTACCGGCTATAATATTTGTTTTATATTTTGCTGCCAGCAATGAAAACAACTTGCTTGTTTCTCCGTCAGGTACAGTTTCTGATGTCTTTTGAAAAGCATCGTGCGCTATACCTACATTAAAAACTTCGGGTAATATTATTAAGTCAGGTTTATACCAGTTATACTCTTTTATAAAGCTTTGCACTTTGTCTAAGTTATATTGCTTATCTTCCAGTTTTGGATTTAGCTGAATGCCTAGTATTCGTATTTTTTTTGACATAACCTGCCTCTTTAAATTATTTATTATTATAATACAAGTTTTTATAAATTAAGTATACTTCAAGTTAATATTAAATAGCAATAAATAAAAATAATAATAAATAATTTTTAAAAATGTTAAAAAAATAAATTATGCAGACAAGTTTTAATATATTTAAATTAATTAGAATACCCAAACTCTTTTAAGGCCTTGTCTTTTTTGCGCCAATTCTTTTCAACTTTTACAAAAAGCTCTATAAATACTTTTTTATTGAGATTTTCTTCCATTTCTTTTCTCACGTCAGTGCCGATTTGCTTTAACATAGCCCCCTTGTTTCCAATTATCATACCCTTTTGAGAGTCTCGCTCCACAAATATAGTAGCCTGAATACTGTCCATAGTATCGGTTTCTTTATAAGTATCAATAATAACAGCCACACTATGAGGTATTTCCTGGTGTGTCTTCCTCAAAATCTTTTCCCTAATAATTTCTTCAACTATCGCTCTCATATTTTGATCGGTTAATTCTTCTTCCGGATAATATTTAGGACCCTTAGGAAGCTTTCTATATATATTTTTGACTAAATCATCTATATTTCTACCGGTTTTTGCGGATATTTTCAGCAAAGGCATTTTTTTACCTTCAAATAAATCAATATAAGATTGAATAATATCATCTCTGGCATCAATATTTTTTATTGTATCAACCTTATTAATCGTAATAATAATATCTTTTTCAGCTTTTAAAAGGTTTTGCACAATCCATTTATCACCTGCCCCAGCCTTTTCAGACCCATCAATAAGAAAAATAATAACATCAGCATCCGGTATAGCAAGCTTAGCTTCTTCTATAAGGAACTCATGGAATTTATATAAAGGCTTATTAATTCCCGGTGTATCCACAAAAATTATCTGGCCCTTGTCTGTTGTAAGAATACCTTTTATTCTTTTTCTTGTAGTTTGAGGTTTTTCACTGGTTATAACAACTTTTTGTCCTAATATTTTATTTAATAATGTTGATTTTCCAACATTGGGCCTGCCAATTATTGCAACAAATCCTGATTTATATGCCATTTAAATTTAATTCTCCGGTTGAATTTTTGGTGATGGTCATCACCTTTCTTATGTCATCGCTGTAAGTGTAAGTTTTGATATAACTTGAGTTTACTTGTAAGCATCAGTGCTCAACGGACTACTACCGAATTTTTTATATTCACTCTATTTCTTGCTCTTCAGCGTCCTCGGTTTCTTCTTCTATATCCTGCTTATCAATAAAGCCGTCATCTTTTATCAATAAGACCCTAATTATTTTATGGCCATCCATGCTTTCAATTTTACACTTTAGATCACCACTATGTACTTCATCGCCGACCTCAGGCTCTCTTCCCAGCAGGCCAAACACATAGCCGCCTATTGTCTGAAAATCTTCTGTTGATAAATCAAGGTTAAACCTTTCGTTTAAATCATATATATTCATTTTAGAAATAACACTTAAGGTATTCTGATCTATTTTTATAATTTCATGAACCTGAATATCATACTCATCCCAGATTTCGCCTACAATTTCTTCCAAAAGGTCTTCCATTGTAACTATTCCGGCAACTCCGCCGTGTTCGTCAACAACAACAGCCATTTGTGCTTTATTTGAGCAGAATTCATTTAACATATCACTGATGGGCTTGTTTTCAGGGACGATGTCAACTTCTCTTGCAAGATTTTCTATTTTTATATGATCTTTTTGGTTATTCTTTAGAACACCTAAGACATCTTTAGCATTTATCACACCGATAATATTATCTATATGGTCTTTGTAAATAGGTATTCTTGTATGCCCTGAAGTAATAACTACATCCATTAATTCATTAATAGAAGAATCAGCGTCTATTGAATCTATGTCAGTTCTTGGAACCATAACTTCGTACACAACAGTATCCGTAAAGTCAAAGAAGCTTTTTAGCATTTTAGCTTCACGTTTTTTCAGGATTCCAAGCTTTTTACCTTCATTTATTAAGCATACAAACTTTTCTTCCCAGTTATCTTCAGCATCATCCGCCTGAACTTCAATAGTAACGTGGGATATATTTTTAACTTTTTCTTTTAGTTTTTCTTCAAGCCTATCTGCAATATCATCAGCTTCTTTTACCTGGGTTTCCGGATCTACTTCTATTTCCATATTTACAATAAGACCTGACGGACCCATATCCATAGTTTTAAGGTCATAAACCTGAGAAACTCCGTTTACGGTGGATGCAATATCTCTAATAAGCTCTTCTGTTTGAGGTTTTGCAGCTACACCCGTTAATACGCTTACATTGTGTTTTAACAAATAAATAGCAAGACCTAAAAGCATCAGACCTATAAGAATTGAAGCTATAGCATCAGGTATTGCAGCATAATGCTGAGGGACAAATTTTGCTATAACAATTGCAATAAGCGCAATACCTGCACCACTTAATGCTGCGGTATCTTCATACCACACAAACTTAGTAGTAGGGCTTTTAATATGTTTAATATATTTAAAAGATTTTATTAAAGTATCAAACTTATTCTTTGTTTTAACTTCTACTTCTTCCATAACAGCGGAGCTTGCACTCATGACAGACCATATTTCAAATGTAATACTGCCCACAAGCGTTAAAATCAATAAGTTTATATTATCTAAAAACGCAGCCGGATTTTCCTCCGGTGTAACCAATCTGTGCCAGCCTTTGTATATAGCAATAGATGTACCAATCAGCATTAATATACAGGCAAATAACGCCCAAATATTTGCTTCCAGTCCATAGCCAAAAGGATGTTCCTTGTCTGCCGGCCTACTGCCTCGCTTTAGTCCTACTAAAAGGCAAGAGCTGTTAAAGCTGTCTGCTGCGGAGTGTATAGCCTCTGATAACATAGCAGAACTGCCGCTAATTAAAAAGCAAACAAGCTTAATTGCCGCAATCCCTAAATTAGCTAAAAGAGCACGCCATACTGCCAGCTCTGATAATATTTGTTTTTTATTAAAGGCCTTATTTTGGGGTGATTCTATATGTATCTCTAACGAGTGACTGTCTTCGTCTATATTGTTGCTGAATGAGTTCGATGATGACATACTTTTACTTAACTACGCCTCCTTGGATTTAAAGGAAGCAAGACTTATGCTTAATCGATCGTACATCTTTTTTCCTTATGGTCTTATACATTCTCTTCATATTATACACTATAATACATTTTTTTTAAATTGCGTTGAATAAATTTTAAAAAAGTATTTTTACATGTCAGATGAAAATTGTTTCCTTAAGAATTTAAAAAAATAAGCTATTCCCTTCAACACTCTCCGGCTCATCTGGCAGGACTGAAATCCTAAAAATCCTAAAGAGCTTACTGTACGTATAGGCAAAAAATCTGACAGGTATAGCTATTGAATATAGCAAATAAAACCCAAGCTACTAAATTAACCCAGTGTAAAATAAACCCGTATGTTGCTTCCATTGCTACTTCCTGCCTTGACTTTCGTTAACGCTTTAATATATATGTTTTTGATTTTAAAAAATAAACAAAAAAATATTAATAATTTTGTATTTAATATTTACAAAAATTCATTTATGTTAAAATAGACAAGGACTAGGAATCCTTAAATCATTTCCCGAGAGATACGACTCAAAATCGAATTTTCTCGAAGGGAGGTGAGCGGATGAAGCTTTATTTTAGGGCTGATAAGCCAGAATTGTTAATTTTATTCTTAATTCTTCTGGTTGTATTAAACCAAAAAGAGCTAATACCATTGGTATTAACCCTCTTTAAATAAACTTTATTTTAGGATTCTGAAAAGGGTGGTTGCACACCCTGTCCTTATTTTATTATTTTAGCATAGTTTTGAAATTTTTAAAGTGCTTTTAATAATGTTATGTAAGCCACGACTTACGTATATAAGGAGAGGAGATATAATGAAATTTCTACACACAATGGTAAGAGTAGCAGACATAGACAAATCTTTAAAGTTCTACCAAGAAGTCTTAGGCCTAAAACTTTCAAGAACAATGGAACTAAAAGATGCAACTTTGTATTTTTTAGCAGACGAAAAAGGTACTTGCGAAATAGAATTAACCCACAATCACACAATGCCGGAAGAAGGATATCAACACGGCAACTACTTTGGACATTTTGCATTTGAAACTCACGATATGAATAAGTTCACGGAAATCCTTAAAAAGCATAGGCTGGAATATGCCAGAGAACCGTTTATGGTTACGCCAAAAGGTCCTAAAATAGCTTTTGTAAAGGATCCGGACGGTAGAAGTATAGAACTGATAGAAAAAAAAGTTGAAAAATATTACTAAGCATTTGCCTTTATAATAAGCCTTGCAGTTTTTTAATAAAAGTTTCATCAATAGCTTCTTTGGCAGAAACTTTACCATTCCATACAGCCTCTAATTGATGGTTTACAAGATCAATAATTTCTTGATAGCGTTTATTTGCAGGCGTAGGCTTTGCCTGCGGGATTATATTTATAAATATTTCTGAACTGAAAGGCTTTTTTTTCTTTGCTAAAAACACGTTAGAATTAGCCACGTCCTTTCTTGAAGGCACAATAAGTCCGCTGCCAGTAAACTTGTCAATAGATTTTTTACTTGCTAAAAATCTTATTAACTTCCAAGCTTTTTGCGGGTATTTAGATTTTTTACTTATACTCCAGCCCGATGCATCCGCATCTACAATTGAACCGCTAGTACCGCTCGGGAATTTAGCCACATCCCAGTCAAATTTGATATCTTTACGATATCTGGGTACACTCCATCTACCGCTGATATGCATTGCAAGCTTACCCTGCATAAATAACTGAGACATTGTAGCACTCCCCGCCTCGCCTGCTGTGGGTGCTACGTGATATTTATTTCTCAAATCAGCATAAAATTGAATCCACTTAACAGACTCAGGCTTGTTTATTATTATTTTTTTTAACTCATCATCAATTATACCGCCTCCGTTGCTCCATAAAAAAGGTAGCCAGAAAAGCGGGTTCTCTTCAAAGCCAAAACCAAACCTGTCTGTTTGACCGTCATTATTAAAATCTTTTGTAAGCTTTTGAGCTGTTATTAAAAACTCTTCTATATTCCAGCTTTTACCCGGAAGAGAAATATTTTCTCTTTCAAAAATATCTTTATTATAATAAATTACCAAATTAGATATATCTCGGGGAATTGCATATATTTTATCTTTATAAGTAAAAGCCTTTAAGGCATTATCAAAAAAATCAGTACCAGATATCAATCTATCATTATCTAAAAAGCTGTTTAACCCTAAAAAAATATTATTAGCCCAATACATTTGGCCGTTTATATTATTCAAAAACACAACATCAGGTGCTAAATTAGATGCCACCAACAAATGTAATTTTTGAAAATAATTTTTAGGGGTATGCAGAAATTCTATTTTTATATCGGGATTTTCTTTTTCAAACTCTTTAATTAAAGGTTTCAGGATTTTTAGTTCACTTTCAGATCCCCAACTGGAAAATTTAATTTTTACTTTATCTTCCTTTTTTGATGTATTTAAATTTATGCTTATTATTAAAATGCTTACTATTAAAAGAATTACCCAAAGTTTTTTCATGTTGTTTAACTTTCCTTGAATTAAAACAAAAATAATTGTACTATAATATATGAAAAATTTTATTTATTATACTGCTTCAAAAATAAATTTTAAATTACTCTTTTCTAACGAATATATTATTTTATTGGATTTAACAGGATTGAATAATCTGAAGAGTATTGTTCAGAATTAGTATAATTTGACTGATTTTTGGAATTAATAAGCTGGGAGTTATTTATGCCTATTACAAAAAGTTTACTGATAGTAAGTGAGGAACATAATGATATTACGGAATTACGTTCAAAACTGGTTTTACTAAGAGATGTTGATTCAATAATAAATACTAATTCTGCTAATGCACTTTCTTATTGTCATCAATATAAGCCTGATACAATAGTGATTTTCGCACATCGAAGAAGAGAAAATACTTTAAACGTTTGTAAAAGGCTAAAAAGTGATAATTTATTAAAAAATATTCCTATTATTTGTATTTTTAACGGATACGATGAGGATTTTATCTTATCTTGTTTTGATATTGGCATTAACGATTATTTGCTCAGACCTATAAATGATACAGAATTTTTAATGAGAACCCTCTGGTGTCTGCAAAAAAGTGACCTGAACAGGGAACTGGAAAAGAAAAATGATTTGCTTGAAACATTAAACTTGATTGATGAAACAACTAAATCTTATAATCTTCAGGTAACTGTTAAAGTAATAGAAAATGAAATAGCTATAGCAAGTAAATATAATCATTCTCTTGTTCTAATAGCCATAAGCCTTAATGCAAAATGTAAAAATAAAATAAATGATGTTATTCTGGCTAAAATTATTAAAGACTCTATTAGATATAATGATATTTTAGGTTCATCCGATCAGGGTAAATATTTTGTTATCTTGCCCAAAACAAATTTAAAAGGCGCTTATACTGTTTCCAGCAGAATAAGAAAAGAGCTTGATCCTAATTTGATAATAAATACAGGCATTTGTGAGTATTCAGAGCAAATGACAGCAAAAGATTTTATAACAAGTGCTAATAATGCTCTAAATGAGGCACTATCAAGAGGTGATAACAAAGTTATACTAATTGATAACCTTGATCAAACTATTGACGCTCCACTAGAAGCATATAAAGATGAAACTAAAGATTATAACTTGTTTAAAGACGAATTTGCCGATAAAATAATCCGCGTTATTTCCCCTTTATTTAGGACTACAAAGAACGATATACAAGAAAAATTATCTACAGAGAATATCGTTGTGGATGAATTTAGTACAACCACAAAGTGTTTTTTCTCCATAAAAGATCAATACAGCATAAACGAAGTTATTTTGAAAGTTGTAGATCCTGGTTTTTCTAAAGTTATTTTAGATACATTTATAATTAAAGATAAAAATAAATCAAATAAACGCTCTACATTAGAATTAGATGATTTAACTTCAGATAAACTAAAAGAGCATCTTGAAGATCTTTTAAAAGAATTTATAAATTAAAAAAAATTTTTTATCCTGTAAAATACTCAGTTAAAAAGAATTAAAAAACAAAAAACAAGTATTAAACAAACTTAATACTAATAATCAAATGCTAAATCAAGCATTAAAATTTTCAAAACTATTATCTTACTTGAGATTAAAGGATGCGCCAGCCACGCAAAACTTAGAGCCTATCTGGTTAAAAAAATAAAAGCTGGTTATATCAATAATAAAGGCTCATTTAAGGACTGCGATGTTAAAGCTGAAGCGGCTTGCCTGGCA
>JANQHM010000268.1 GCA_028282645.1 Candidatus Gastranaerophilales bacterium | reverse complement strand
TGCCAGGCAAGCCGCTTCAGCTTTAACATCGCAGTCCTTAAATGAGCCTTTATTATTGATATAACCAGCTTTTATTTTTTTAACCAGATAGGCTCTAAGCTTTTGATATAACTTGAGTTTACTTGTAAGCATCAGTACTCAACTGACAACTACCATAATTAGTAGGCTGTGTTTTCAAATGTCAGTGCCGCTAAATGTTGCGCATCTTTTTTAGGGAGGCCCCATTCTTTTATAGCAGCTTCTTCGCACTTAAATAAGTAAGCCATACATCCATTCACACTGTCAGATATTCTTTGCGCCTGCTCAGAGCTTACATATTTAGAAACCTGAATTGTTCCTGTAAATTCAGGACCTTTTTTCGACTTACTTGCTTTAGTTTTACCTATATTTATTCCACTTCCACCCTGGAACATAAATTCCATTATCTTATCCGGATTAACCGGCGTATGTTTAACCTGGGTATCTTCTACTGCTTGTTTTTCTGCTTGTTGATTTTCAGCTTTTTCCTCTTGCTTGTGTTGCTTTGAGTTTATTTTTTTTCCTCTAAAATGAGGGTTGATATTGTTGAGATCTGTCATTAGCAAATACTCCTTTTATATAATATAACCTGATTATCCTTCTTCAAATCCTTTTTAATCTGTAAATATAATCATTTTAGAATATACACATTTCTTTTTGCTTTTTATACTTTGTTTTTGCTTACATGAAATTTATCGGTTTGAATCTTTAAAAACTTTAGCAAAAAATAAAACATGTCAATAACAAAGTTACAAAGCTTTACATTTATTCTGCTGTTTACCAATTAACTTTCAAGTATAAAGCGATTCATGGATGATTATAATAATTTTTTTTGTGTTTTCAACTTAGATTTCTTTGCCTTTATTTTAATGATAAAATTTTAGGTGATGGTCATCACTATAAACTTTTGATACAGCTCAAGTTTTTTGCAGGCATCAGAGCTCGATAGACCACTACCAAATTTTTTGGTAAGTTAAGTTATAAAATAACAAGTTTGAAAAAATTGGAGGTCAAATTGACTGAAAAAGTTACTCAAAGTGCAATAGAATCACTAAGAAATACACGGATATTAAAATTAAATGATCTTGTAGATAAAGGGATCAATCCTTATCCGTATACTTTTGACAGAACCGCATCTAACGGCGAATTGCAAGATAAATATGCTGAATTAGCACAAGGTGAAGAGACTGAAGACTTTTATAATGTAGCTGGAAGAATAATGGCTATTAGAAATAACGGCATGTTTATGGATATCATGGACAGTACCGGCAAAATTCAACTATTTACGCATAAAGATTCTGTGCCTGAAGAAAAAATAGCTCTTTTAAAGCATCTTGATATTGGAGATATGATAGGAGCGTCCGGTATAGTAAGAAGAACACCAAGAGGTGAGCTTAGTGTAAGAGTTAAAGATTTAAAAATTTTATGCAAGGCACTTTTACCGCTTCCTGAAAAGTGGCATGGTCTTACTGACATTGAAACAAGATCCAGGCAACGTTATCTGGACCTCATTATGAATGAAGATTCTAAAAATATATTTAGAAAAAGAAGCTTTATTATTCAGGAAATAAGAAGTTATTTAAAAGAGCATGGTTTTCTGGAAGTTGATACACCACTACTTCAAACAATGGCTGGCGGAGCATCTGCAAAACCTTTTATTACTCATCATAATACTTTAGATATCCCTATGTATTTAAGAATAGCTCCTGAATTGTATTTAAAGAGATTAATGGTTGGCGGTTTGAATGAAAAAATATTTGAATTAAATAAATGTTTCCGTAACGAAGGTATTTCTTCAAGGCATAATCCGGAATTTACTATGCTGGAACTTTATCAGGCTTATGTTGACTATAATGAAATGATGGTACTTACAGAAAATCTTATAAGCACTATTGCTCAAAGAGTTCTTGGTACTATGATAATTGACTTCCAAGGTAAACAAATAGATTTATCACCACCTTGGCAAAGGTCTACAATGGTTGGTGCAATAAAAAAATATACAGGCGTTGACTTCAGACAATTATTGTTACCTCAAGAAGCTATTGAAGCAGCTAAAAATATGGGTGTTGAAGTTGAAGATGATTATGATAATTGGGGACAAATTCTTGATAAAGTATTTGAAGAAAAGGTTGAGTCGCATTTGATTCAACCAATTCATATTATTGATTATCCAAGAGAGATTTCTCCTCTTGCAAAAGCCCATAGAGATGACTCAAGACTTGTTGAAAGATTTGAAACAAGAATTAACGGCTGGGAAGTTGCTAATGCATTCTCCGAGTTAAATGATCCTATTGATCAAAGAAGTCGTTTTGAAATGCAAGCACAGGCAAAAGCTGAAGGTGATGAAGAAGCTTGTGATGTAGATGAAGACTATCTTACTGCATTAGAATATGGTCTTCCTCCAACTGGTGGACTGGGTATTGGTATTGATAGGCTTATAATGTTACTTACAAACTCTGCAAATATCAGAGATGTAATTGCATTCCCTACTATGAGACCAAAAGCCTAGAAAACCTTTAGTTAAATGTCAATAGAAATTCTGATAACATAAAAAATCAGATCACTAGCTTGGATTATCTATATATATTATACCAGGTCCATCAGTTTCAGCATCAAGCGGATTAGTAAATTGTGCTTGTTGGCTTCCTGCATCAATAATAGATTGTGAAGCCCCGTACCATCCTGAATATTCAAGAGAATCGTTTATACCGTCAGCATCACTATCTGCCGCAGAAGGATTTGTACCTATAATTGTCTCCAATAAATCTATTAAATTATCGTTATCAGTGTCTTTATTAAATTCAATTGTACTTATTAACCTTGTATGATGTAAAATAGCAACTGCATCAATATCAACTCCGGCAGTTATTGATGAATTTTCTCCTATCAATACAACCGGCTTGGTTATATCTTCTCTTAAAAAGCCGTCAATAGTATTATCATCAATGATTTTTAAATATTTTACACCTTTTACATTACCGTCATATAAAATATTTCCAGTGGAATCAGTACAGGTTTTACCGATATCAAAGATACCGCTCCCATAAAATTTAGCTTCCTTAGTTGTTCCTGATGAATAATTGACATTAGCAAGATAAGAGCCAATAGGACTACCTGTTGGATCAATATCTACAGGAATACCCGTACAGCTGATATTAACCCAATTAATACCGGATCCGGTCATTACTTCATTTACATAAGGGTTATCAGGGTCTGCATCATTTCCTGCAAATAGATAATAGCCTTCAAGATTACCTATTTCTCTTATATATAAATCAGCACCTATACCATCCATAAGCGGCATTGTAAAACGCATTGTCAAATATCCGCCGGGCCCTAAAGTTAAAGCTTTATTATCAGGTGCACTCAAGGCTCGATCAAATAGCATATTAACATTTTCATTATCACCTACGGGTTTTCTGATATCACTGTCACCGCTTGTTTCTCTTATTATGCTTCCGGGACTAAATCCCTTAGGGAAAGTTGCATTTAAATAATAAGGTGAAGAAAGTGCCGCAGCCTGTGCTTGAACTCTAACGGCATTTATTCCTATAATTTTTGCAAAATACGTTCCCACATCCAAAGTTGTAAATATTCTAACAGCTTTTGACTGTGCATTAAAAGTTATTGTAGGTGCTGAAGCATTAGCTAGCATGGGATTAGAAGCTACCATCTGGTTATAAGTATCTGTCATTACTGTTACAACCTGACTGGTATCAATAGTAACATTACCCGCTATATCCTGCTGGGGTTCTAAATTTGATGCCCCTACAAGAGCAACGGACTCTACAACCTTTTGTAATTCATTCCTGGCATTCATTATCATACCCAGGTCTGCAACAAAGCTGGCAAATCCCATTAGTGCAACAATGCCCAATGCAAGAATAAGTAATGATACACCTTTTCTTTTATTATTTTTTATATATTGCATTTTCTTTTATCCTATTAAGTTATTGTACTTTGTTAGTAGCACTAAATAAGCTGGCTTCTAAAACTTTTAATTCCGGAGAATCATCAAGATCTATTGTTCCCGCAGCTTCCACTCCATTTATGAATTCAACTTTTTGAGTAATTGCTATAGCAGGATCAGTATCCCAGGTTGCAAAACGTCTGATTACAAAAAGAACTCCGGCATTATCATAAGTAATATATTTAAACGGGCCGATATTTTTATTTACGGCAGTACATACACCTGCTACCATTTCAGATCCGACTTTTGAAAATGATATATCTACTAATGCCACTTTTTGGGTAGGCGGTATATATGTATTTGCAGGATTAATGGTATTGGGCATTCCGGCAAAATCAAAAGGGCCTGTATAATATATTTCATAAGGAGCAGCACCGGTTAAAGGATCAGCTGCGGGCTCATTTGCCGTAACTGTATATTGAGAAGGAGTACCACTACAATCAGGAGTTGCAGACGCAACAACTGCACCTATCGCAAGTGTTGAAGCATCTGCATGTTCAGGCAAACCGTATTCTACCATTGCAGGATCTATATTAACAGTCTCATTACCGTCAATTATACCGTTACCATCAACATCCATATATTCGGGGTCATTATCCCAGGCATTTGGTATATTATCATTATCATTGTCCATAATAACATCAACTATATCAACAGGTGTTCCTCCACCGGCCATTAAAACCCCTGTAGCATCAATTTCAAAATCAAATTTAAATCCGTTATCAGCATCAACAGGTTTTGTTGCATTTGGAACATACAACCTTAAAACATAATTAGATCTTATAAAATTGTGATTGAAAATTGTTTCCGGCCTGGTGTTACCGGTTACTACTTTAATTTTCTCCATTGCTCCATAAGAGGGGTTGTTAGAATCAAGGAGCATACTAATTCCGCGCTTATTAAGATTATCTAAATTTATATCAGTCATATCATCAGCACAGTCACCGCAGCTTACGCAAGATTGCTGACTGCACCAGGGTATCCCCAAATTAAAAGTAATGTCTTCATCTTGAAACATAACTCTTCTCTCCGGGATATCGGGGTTTGTATCTATTTTGCTGTATATTGCTTGAGAAAATCCTAATGATGTGAGTACCCAAATATAAGGTATTTGTGTATCAAATAATGCTACTGAATAATATGGAGACTTTACAAAAAGAGTTCCGGTTTGAATATTAACCAGGAGATTTGCGGGCAGTAAGTCTTCTCCATACCAGTTTATAAGCCTAGCATAAGTATAATCATTAGTATCAATACCCACTAAAAAAACAACACTTTTTCTTAAGTCCAATGTATTCATTGCATCTATTACAAATTCTTGATTTTTTAGAATGCTGTTCCTTCCGTCAAAATTAGTTGCCGTTTTGCCAAATGAAGAAAGATCTGTTGTTGATAATGCGGAATCAAGGTTATTTGCTTGTAAAAGCACATCATTAACTACTTGAGTTGATGTAAAAGTATATTCTGTAGGTATTATCTCCGAGCCGAAAAAATTTGCTAACGAAAAAAAGGGCTTATATACGTAATTTACTCTAATAATTGAAGTTAAGCTATTAGGTATTCTTTCTATAGTAACTGCCAGTGAATCTGAATAAGGGAGTCCTTGATCATCAAAATATGTTTTAAGATCGTCTTCTATACTGGTCATAATAGCAGCTTGTTTAGTCGTATCATCTCCGGGCTGTGAATATAGTTGATTTACTTTTATCATTGATAGCTTAACTGACTCTGACAGCGATATTCTTGCATTTATAATATAACCAAATTCTACTATAACAACTAAAACAATTATTATAATCGGTAAAATCAATGCAAACTCTACCAACTGTTGTGCTTTTTTATTTGTTTTCATAATATGCAAAAACCCCATGATTAATAACTCACTAAGTTATTAATCGATAAATTTTAAGGAATATTTAGTCTTTAATTTGTAAAAGTATATAATTTGTTACAAAACAAAGTTGAAGAAATTAATATAACTCATACGCCAGTTAAATTTTTAAATAAAATATAATTTTTATTTAAGCTCCACAACACTTACTCCGTCGCCGCCTTCTGACTTGTCACCAGGCCTGAAGTTCGTAACATAAGGAGAAGATTTTAAATAATCCCGTATTGCTTGCTTCAATGCTCCTGTTCCGTGACCATGGATTAAATATACCGGAGTTAAATTAGATAAAGCAGCCTCATCAAGGTAAAGATCCACTTCAATAAGTGCGTCCTCTACCTTAAAGCCTCTTAAATCAAGTTTATTACTTATTCTTATTTTTGTAAGCTTAAAATTTTTATATTTTTCTTGAGTTTTTACTTCTTCTGCAGGCTTCTTTCGTTCGGATTTATATACTTTTGAGGCTTTAACATTTGTTTTTAGCAATCCTATTTGAACTTGTACGTTTTTATTTTTATCGGGCATGCTCAAAAGAGTTGCATCTTGTTCTAAATCCTTTAAGTACACCTGATCGCCTATTTTTATATTATCCCAGTCAACCTTTTCGATTTCAGGCTTCAAGCCTTCCATTTCCTTAGCTGTTATATCTCTTAGAACGGACTCGACCTGAGTTATTTTGCCTGCGCCTCTTTTTAGTAGCTTTTCGCTTTTGGTGCGCTTAATTTCATTTAAAATAGATTTTAGCTCTGAGCGTGCTGCGAGTATTTCGCTTTCAAATTTTTTCTTGTAAACCGTAAGTGTTTTTTTCTTTTCATGCCTGAGTTTTTCTATGTTTTCACTGTATTCTTTTTCAAGTTTTTCAAGTTCGCCTTTTGTTTCTTCAACTTTTTGGGCATCTTTTGATAAGCGTTGTTGAGTGATTTGCAGCTCCTCCAGAACTATACCTGACGGGTCTTTTTGGGTTAAATATATCTCCTGCGCTTTATCTGCAACGTTTTTACTTAATCCCAAATTGATTGCTATTGTAATTGCATTACTTTTTCCAGGAATTCCCATTAATAACTTATAGGTTGGGGCAAGGGTTTCTGCGTTGAACTCAACACTTGCGTTGTAAAAACCTTTTTGGGTATAAGCAAGGGACTTTAGCTCGCCATAGTGGGTGGTTACTATGGTCCTTGCTTCCTTGTTATAAAGTTCTTCCAGTATTGATTGTGCCAACGCAGAGCCTTCGGAGGGATCTGTACCGGCTCCTACTTCGTCAAAGAGGACTAAAGAATCATCGTTAACAGCGTTTAGTATATTAATAATATTTACCATATGACCGGAAAATGTTGATAAGCTTTGAATTACGCTTTGTTCATCGCCTATATCTACAAATATATTTTTAAACGGATAAATATTAGCTTCATGTGCCGGAATATGCAGGCCTGCTTTTGTCATCAGAACGCTTAGGCCTACTGTTTTTAATAAAACAGTTTTACCGCCTGTATTAGATCCGGTTATTATCAAGCTGTTCCAATCTTTTCCTATTTCAAAATCATTAGGAATAACTTCTTCTATAACAGTCATTAATACCGGGTGCTTAACACTTTTTAATAATAAATATTTATCATTATTTAAATCCGGCTCAATTGCTTTTAAAAATATACTATACTTTGCTTTTGCAAAAATAAAATCAAGCTCGGCAAGTGCATAAGTTGCTCTGATTATTTCTTCACTGTGTTCACCAATCTTATTAGATAATTCAGTAAAAATTCTTCTTATTTCCTGTTCTATTTTTAATTCTGTTTCTCTTATTGAGTTATTTAATTCAACTACTGCTTTGGGTTCAATAAAAAATGTTGCGCCACTTGAGGATGTATCGTGTACTATGCCCGGTACTAATGATTTAAATTCAGCCTTTACAGGAATAACATATCTATCTTCGCGTTGAGTATATACGGATTCTTGCAAGTATTTTGATACTTGAGGGGATTGAATTAAATGATTCAATTTATTTTTTAAATTAAAGATCTGGTCCTTAAGACTATTTCTTAGCCTTTTAAGCTCAGGGCTTGCCGAATCCAGGACATTGCCTGCGTTATCAAATATATCCAGAATATTCTCTTCCAGCTCTTTATTTTCGTATAAGTTTTCATTTAACTGGGCTAACTCAGGTGCTTCCTCCTGATATCTTGTTAAAAAAGATTTTAAACGCCTTGAGACTTCAATTGCTTTGGCTATATCAATTAATTCTGTGTTTATTAAGGTATGACCTGAGTGAGCAAGATCAACAAATTCAAATATATCTGTTATACCACCCATTGGAGGGTGTAGTTGATGGTCTAGCAAAAATCTTGCCTGGGTTGTCAGGGTTAATTCTTCCTGTATTTTTTTTGTGTCTGTAAAAACAGGTGTGTCCAAACAACGCTGTTTACCGATGGAGCAGGTTGCAAAGCTTGCCAGTTTGCCTAATACAATGTTCCATTCCAGGAGTTTAAAAGTTTTTTCTTCACTATACATGATTTATTTTTTCTTTTTTTGATTTTTATTTATTATTTAATACAGCTTATCAATTGAATTTCAGATTACTCTTTTCAAAGTTTAGTCTATTTTATTAGCTTTTATCTGATTAAAGAATCTGAAAAGTATTTTAGAGTTAGTATAATATTAAAAAAAATAATTATTAAAAGTTATTTGAATCACAATAAAATAAACATAACAGAAAAAGAATAAAAATATGCAAGCAGGCCAGTATAATTTAACTAAAGTTATTGTTTTAACAGAAAGTTTTCTTTTTGTTGTGGCGTTAATATGGGGATATTATATTAAAATCAACCCTCTTGCTTTAATATCATTTAACTTAAATGATATTTTGCTGGCTTTAGCTGCATGTTTATTATTAATTACTACTAATTTTATTTCAATAAGATATTTATCTAAATATATAAAATTTTTTAAAATTATAAAAAAATCATTTATAAAATTATCAACAGCTTTTCAAAATATAAGCTGGTACCAAGCTATAATGATAGGGATATTCTCTGGTGCCGCAGAGGAAATATTCTTTAGAGGAGTAATGCAACAACAATTTGGTATTATTTTTGCGTCTTTAGTATTCGGGTTATTTCATGTGAGTGATAAAAAAACTGTAAATTACGGTATTTATACGATGCTGGCAGGATTCTATCTGGGCGGACTATATCTTTTAACAGGTAATTTATTAGTACCTCTTTTGGTGCATATTATCAATAATATTCTGGCAATACCTTATATGAAGCATTATAATAAATAAGGAAAAAATTTTTTTTGAGGCTTAAAAAAAATGGAAAAACTAGTAAAAAAGGGTGATGCTCACTTCATCATAAACCCTGAAATATCTAACGGAAAAATTATTGATATATTTGCAACAGAAAAAATAGTAAGTGCTTTTAGCGATAAAACCATACAACAAGCTGTAAACACAGCACTTACCAATGGTGTAAACAAAATAAACCTTAATGCTGACGCACATGAAGGCTATGGATGCCCTATCGGAAGTATGGTAGCAACTAAAGATTCAATTATGCTCGGGCCTGTAGGCTATGATATAAGCTGCTCAGTATCTTATTTACAAACGGATTTAGATCCGAAAATTTTAAAAGATAAAATCGCAAGAAGAGAATTAATCAACGAAATATGCGAGTATGTGCCTTATGGAGTAGGTAAAAACAGAACAAAAAAACAGCTAAAAGTAAGTAAAAATGAATATTTTTCCATTTTAAACAATGGAACTAAAGAGCATGATTTAATGAAAGATTTAGGCATACCTTTAGAATGGTTAGAAAATCTGGAAAGAACTTATTTACCGGCAGATGCAAATCTGTTAAGCGGACAGGTTATAAAAAGAGGCGAGGAACAAATTGGTTCTTTAGGCAGCGGAAACCATTTTTTAGAAGCTCAAAACGTTAATATACTTGATAAAAATCTTGCATCAGCGTGGGAGATATCAGAAGGTGTCGGATTTTTAACACATTGTGGCTCAAGAGGGCTGGGGCATCAAATCGCAACAGAATATTTTAAAAAATTATGGGATTATTTTAGTGTTAATAATATTGCGCTGTCTGACAGAGAACTCGTATGGGCAAAAGTAGACTCGCAAATAGGAAAAGATTATTTATTGTCTATGGGATGCGCCGCTAATTTTGCTATTGTTAATCACTTGGCAATTAATAAGGCGATTAAATTCGCTGTTGAAAGCTTGTATCCAAAGGCTAAAATCAATTTTGTTTATTTAATTTCTCATAACCTGGCGCAGTTGGAAGAAATAAACGGTGAAAAATATTATGTACACAGGAAAGGTGCGACAAGAGCCTTTCCTGCGGGTCATCCTGCTTTAAAACCCACAAAGTTTTATAATACCGGCCATCCGGTAATTATTCCGGGTTCTTCTATTTCCGGCAGTTCAATTATGGTTGGCTTAGAGTCATCTAAAAACAATTATTATACCGTACCCCATGGTGCCGGCAGGTCAATGGGCAGAAATGAAGCAAAGAGAACATTATCGCAGAGCTATGTAAACAAAAAAATGGAAGAGGCTGATGTTTTAACAAATATGAGAAATTATCCCGTGGATGAATTTACGGAAGCTTATAAGGATTATGATGAAGTAATAAATTCTGTCTGCAAGGCAGGTCTTGCCAGAAAGGTAGCTAAATTAAAGCCTGTTTTTGTTATAAAAGGCAATTAAAGGATTGACAAAAATTTTACGTATAGAAATGTTAAGAATTATACATTTAAAGTCATATAAGCTAAAATTTTATTAAGTAATTTTAAAGAAAAAATAAAACTTCAAAATATGAAGAGGGGGTAGCTATATAAAATGCTTTATATTCAAGGATACGGAATTTTATTTGCATTTATATTGTTTTCTCTGGCTTTTGCAACAGCTGCAATTATAACATCGTGGGTTGTACACCCAAAAGCACCAGGCAAAAATAAAAATTCCACCTACGAATGCGGAATGAAAACATTTGGGGACTCAAGACTTCAATTTGATATCAAATATTATATGTATGCTTTAATGTTTATAATATTTGATATTGAAGCTATTTTTCTTTTTCCATGGGCTGTAACCTATAATAAATTAGGCTTGTTTGCACTGGTGGAGGCTATTATTTTTATTTTAATACTGGTTTTAGGCTTAGTTTATATATGGAAAAAAAATTTTTTAAAGTGGAAGTAAATAAAATTAGGTGTGTTGACTAGGTAAACCAAGGGTATATGGCTATATGAACATAAAAATAATTCTTACAGCAGTAGATTTTGTATATAATTGGGCAAGGTCAAATTCAGTATGGCCAATGACCTTTGCAACATCTTGCTGCGCCATAGAAATGATGTCAACCAGTGCCTCAAATTTTGATATTGCACGATTTGGCTCAGAAGTATTCAGAGCTACGCCAAGACAAGCTGATTTAATGATAACAGCAGGTACAATAACTCATAAAATGGCACCCGCAGTAGTGCAGCTATACGAACAAATGCCTGAGCCTAAATACGTGCTTGCAATGGGTGCTTGCACTGTTACCGGCGGCATGTTTGAAAATGATTCGTACTCTGTAGTAAGGGGTGTAGACAGATTAATACCTGTTGATGTATACTTGCCAGGATGTCCGCCAAGACCGGAAGCTCTTTTAGATGCTATCATAAAATTACAAAAGAAAATAAAAACAGAATCACTGCTGGAGCGCAAGCAATATCTGGAAGCTCATAAGCCTAAAGTAAAATATAGTGAAGACTCAGAGCTGGCTTTACCCTTAGCGGGTATGAAAATTTATCATTGGGGTGTACAGAATGCTAGTTATAAAGAAGAAGTGAGCGTATAGCAAGTATGGAAAAAATAAGCGTAATAAAATATCAAACTCTTAAAAAGCTTAAAAACTTAAATATAAATTGTGAATGGCAAAAATCTGATACTAATGAAACCTCAATTATAATTGTTAACGCGAATCATATTCGTAACATTATTGAATTTTTCAAGAGAGAAAGCGATGTTAAGTTTGATATTTTATTGTCCGTAAGCAGTGTAGACTTTCCAGAGCATTTTGAGGTTTCTTATCACTTGCTTGACTCGGTTTTTAAAAATCAAATAATTATTAAAGCAAGCTTGTCAAAGGAAAATCCTACAATAGAAAGCATTGCAGGTATTTATTCCGCTGCAAACTGGCACGAAAGAGAAAATTATGACCTTATGGGGATAAAATTTAAAAACCATCCTAACTTAAAAAGAATTTTACTTACAGACAATTGGCAGGGACACCCTCTAAGAAAAGACTATGTTCAAGACGATGAGCGTTTAATCTGGAATCAACGGTAAGAGGTGGATAGATGCAAACTCTAGCAAAACAAATGAAAATAAACGTCGGCCCTCAGCATCCCGGTACTCACGGAGTATTAAGGCTTATTATTGAGCTGGAAGGCGAAGTAATAAAAAATTTAGAGCCTGTCATCGGGTATTTACATCGTGGAATCGAAAAGCTCGCTGAATCAAGAACTTATTATCAGTATCTAACGATGGTTGACAGGGTGGATTATTTATCGAGCTTCTTTAATCTTGCTTCGTTTTGTTATGCAGTGGAATCAATAGCAAAAATTAAAGTACCAAGACGAGCCGAGTATATTCGAGTTATAACAATGGAGCTTAACAGAATAAGCTCTCACTTGCTTTGGTTGGGGACATTTTTACTGGACCTTGGTGCTACATCTCCATTGTTTTATACATTTAGAGACAGAGAAAAACTGCTTGGCCTTTTTGAAGAGCTGGCAGGTGCAAGATTATTATATAATTTTTATTCTTTTGGCGGAGTTAAGCAGGATTTTCCCCCTAATTGGCTTAATAAAGTCAAAAAGTTATGCGATGAGCTACCCGTATTATTCAATGAATATGAGGCTATAATAACTAAAAACCCTATATTTTTGGAAAGAACTAAAGGTATAGGCATTTTAACAAAAAAAGTTGCGCTGGATTACGGAATAACAGGACCAAATTTAAGAGCCTCAGGTGTTGAAACAGACTTGCGAAAAGAACCCGGGTATTCTGTTTATAATGAGTTTAGTTTTGACGTATGCACAAGGCAAAACGGGGACTGCTATGACAGATATTTGATTAGGCTTGATGAAATGAGGCAGTCTATTGATATAGTGCTTCAGGCAATTGAAAAACTACCTGGAGGCACGCCTGATAAGTTACTTATAAAAAGACCTAACTGCGGTTGTAGTGAAGAAAATTGTAAATATTGCGGATTTGATACTCTTTTAACAGAAAAAAAAATAAACCTTGTTAATTTTAAGCCTCCAAAAGGTGAAGCAACATCACTGATAGAAGCACCCAGAGGAATAACAAGCTGTTATGTAGTAAGTGACGGCACTAAAAATCCGTATAGAGTAAGGTGGAGAACTCCTTCGTTTTCTAATGTTCAAGTATTGCCGGAACTTGCTAAGGGCAGTCTTTACTCGGATCTTATGGCTATATTTGGCAGCCTTGACGTTGTACTTCCTGAAGTAGACAGGTAATCGGAGTCAAAAACATGTACGAGTTATACATAAAAATATTTGAACACCTTAGTATACCAACAGTATTTGCTCAAATTAGCTGGCCTATGTTTCTGTTTATTGGTATTGCTGCAACTTTAGTTATTGTTGTTATTTTTCTTGTTTTGCTGGAGAGAAAATTACTTGCTTTATTTACTGTAAGAAAAGGACCTAACAGAGTCGGGCCTAACGGCTTCTTTCAAACCTTTGCAGATGCAATAAAACTGCTATTTAAAGAAGATATAATGGCTACTAATACAAATAAAATATTATTTACAATTGCGCCTATTGTATTTTTTGCACCGGTTATGGTCGTTTACGGCCTGGTGCCGTTCAGCGAAAATCTGCTTGCAATAAATGCTGCTGCAGGATTATTTTTAATACTGGCGATTACCTCAATATCCACTATTGGAATTGTATTGTCAGGCTGGGCAAGCAACAATAAATATTCATTGTTAGGCGGTATCAGAGGCGTGGCTCAGGCTATTAGTTACGAGATTCCGCTTGTACTTGCTGCCGTAGGTATATGCGTTTTAGCAGAATCAATGAATTTACCTACAATTGTACAATGGCAATCCGGTGGTATTGTAAATAATATATTTTTAAACTGGAATATTTTTAGCTGGAATATGTGGCCTGCTGCACTGGGACTTGTTGTATTTTTTATATGCTCTTTAGCAGAGATAAACAGGATACCTTTTGATTTGCCTGAAGCTGAAAGCGAGCTGGTCAGCGGCTACAATACAGAGTATTCCGGCATGAAGTTTGCATTATTCTTTCTTGCGGAGTATGCAGCTTTATTTATAATATGTGTTTTGATTTCTGTATTGTTTTTTGGTGGCTATTTATCACCTTTTAATGATTATTTATGTTTATTAATTTTTAAAAATTTTATTACTAATAAAATAATTTTAAATTTATTAGTAAATATCGAACAAATAGCCTGGCTTATGCTAAAAACTTATTTTATTATCTTTGTGATAATGTGGATAAGAGCAACCTTGCCAAGGCTAAGAACTGATCAATTAATGAATTTCAGTTGGAAATTTTTATTACCGTTATCTCTTTTAAATTTATTTATTGTTGCGATTTATAGGTTTTTATTTCCTTTATAAATAATATTTTTGTGATGGTCATCACCTTTCTTAAGTCATCGCTGTAAGCTTTTGATATAACTTAAGTTTACTTGTAAGTATCAGTACTTGATTGACCACTATCATATTTTTAAACCTTTATTTAAAATAATTAAAAAAAAATAAAAAAAATTAGCTTAACACCTCCAACGCAAAAGGAAACGGCTCTAAAGCCCTTTTAAATATGCCAAAGGAGTAAGCAATAGTTAATCCGTAGTTAGTAATAGGTATGCCTGCTGCATTTGCTTTCATTATTCTGGTCAGGATTTCCCTTCTGTTTGTCATACATGCCCCACAGTGAATAATAAGCTTATAATTTTTTTCTTTTAAATCTTCAGGAAAATCATGCCCGGCATAAAATTCAAAATCCAGCTTGCCTCCTACGTATTGGTTCAGCCATCTTGGAATTTTCACTCTGCCAATGTCATCCCCGATAGCATGATGGGTGCAAGATTCACAAACTAAAACCTTGTCATCTGATTCAAGATCATCTATCGTAGCCGCGCCCTTTACAAATTCTTTTAAATCACCTTTTAAGCGTGCAAATAAAATAGAAAAAGAGGTTAGCTTAACATCCCCTGGCACATCCGCAGATACTTTCAAGAAAGCCTGAGAATCTGTTACAACCAAATAAGGTGGCCTGTTTAACCTGTTTAAGGCATCTCTTAGTTCTCTTTCCTTTACGACCATAACCATTGAATCATTATCCAGAAGATCTCTTATGGTTTGGACTTGAGGCAAAATCAGCCTACCTTTTGGTGCTTCCAGGTCTATTGGAACTACAAGCAAAGCCAATTCACCAGCAGGAACCAAATCAGAGACAATTGCTGGCGGCATTATAAATTCTTCCGGTGCAGATTTAATTATTTTTTGTTTTAAGTCGTCCACACCTTTACCGGTCATCGCAGAAATGCAAACAGGATCGGCTTCGAGTTCTTTTATTTTATTTATAACTGATTCACTTGGTGAATTTATATCTATTTTATTTATTACACAGATTACGGGGATATTTCTTTCTTTAAAAATTTTATAAAGTTTTAATTCAAAATCATCCCACCCTTCCGAGTCACAGACAATTATCGCCAGATCAGTTCTATCAATAATGCCAAGAGTTTTCTGAATACGCATTTCTCCCACAGCACCTTCATCATCAATGCCGGCAGTGTCTACAAATAATACAGGCCCTAAAGGTAAAAGTTCCAATGCTTTTTCCACAGGATCAGTGGTAGTGCCTGCTGTTTCTGAGACGATTGAAACATCTTGATTAGTTAATTTATTTAATAAACTTGATTTTCCGGCATTTCGTTTTCCCAAAATACCAATATGAAGCCTCATGCCTCTGGGTGTTTTTTGCATGTTAATATTCCTTAACTTTGGCTCAATCAATTGTATTGTAAGATAAATAGAACTATATTTAAAAAAATTTTTTATAAAAAATTTTTTGAGCTATTGATTTACTTTACTATTTTAGCTAAATATAAAATAATGGTGTTAGTATACCATGCAATTTAATGTAGGTATTATTAAGTCTGGATTAAAGGAGGTTTAATTTTGGAAAAATCGAAGAATATAATATATATAGTAGATGTTACGAATAGAGATGGAGTGCAAACATCAAGGTTAAGCTTGGCAAAGCTTCAAAAAACAATGATTAATGTACTTTTAAATGAAATGGGAATTACTCAATCAGAATTTGGATTCCCTAATACAAAACACGAAATTAACTACTTAAATGCAAACCTGGAACTAGTGGATAGAGGTGCTATTACAAAAACGAAATTAAGCGGATGGATGAGAGCACTTGCCAGCGATGTTTTTCAAGCTTTTCAAAATGTTCCGAGATTAAAATTTGTTAACTTGTCAATTTCCACATCTGATCAAATGATACAAGGGAAATTTGGCGGGAAAAAAAACAAAGATGATATTATTAAACAAGTAATCGAATCAATTGATGCTGCACAAACTTGTGGTGCCCAAATTATCGGGGTTAATGCAGAAGATGCATCCAGAACCGATGAAGAATATTTGATAAAATTAGGTAAAGCAGCTAAAGAAGCCGGTGCACATAGAATCAGGTACTGTGATACATTAGGATACGATGATCCTTTAACAACCTATAACAGAATTTATAAATTAGCACAAGAAACACAAATGGATGTTGAATTACACTGTCATAATGACCTGGGAATGGCAGCCGGCAATTCTGTTGCAGGGGCACAAGCTGCTATTGATGCAGGTGTGGATGCTTATATTAATACAGCAATTAACGGAATGGGTGAAAGATCAGGTAACGCAGATTTGGCATCTGTTGTATTAGGTGTATTAAAATCAAGTGGATTTAAGGATAAGTACGTTTTAGATCCAAATATTGACCTAAGTGTAATTTGGAGATTAGCAAAATACACATCTTATGCTTTTGATGTGCCAATTCCGGTTAACCTGGTAGCTGTAGGTGACAATGCTTTTGCTCACGAATCAGGAATTCATGCTGACGGCGCATTAAAAGACAGAAAAAATTATGAACTATATGAGTTTGAAGAGCTAGGTCGTGGTGAACCTGAAATAATAGAAACAGGTCGTATGATTACAACTGGTGAATATGGTGGAATCAAAGGATTTAGAGATGTTTACGAAAAGCTGGAGCTTGAATTCCACGATGAAGACGAAGCAAGAAATATCTTAGAATTAGTAAGATATGCAAACGTTCACACGCAAAAACCATTAATGGATAATGAACTTAGATTTATCTATGATTATCCGGATATTGCTGCCAAAATAATGACAGTTACTCCATATTATTTACCTGTCGGTGAACTTAAAAAGAGAATTGACAAAGACGTGAAAAAATGTGCTGCTGAAGCCGCAGGCTAATAAATATACTACTCATCAATTAAATTTCAGATTACTTTTTCAGAGAATAGTTTATTCTACTAACTTAACTCAATTTAATAATCTGAAAAGTATTTGAGTTAGTATAATTGAGAGACTAACCTAAAAGGATTGTT
This sequence comes from Candidatus Gastranaerophilales bacterium, assembly GCA_028282645.1. Taxonomy (GTDB): domain Bacteria; phylum Cyanobacteriota; class Vampirovibrionia; order Gastranaerophilales; family JANQFW01; genus JANQFW01. Next base: position 19,531 of record JANQHM010000268.1, on the reverse strand, counting down.
TAAATGGGAAAAACTATTGTAGAAAAAATAATAGGTGAACATTCTAATAAAGATGTAAAAGCAGGAGATTTTGTTGTTGCAAATGTTGACGTAACAGCTGTACAAGATGGTACAGGCCCATTAACAATACAAGAAATACAAAAAATTGGCCTTGAACAAGCAGCAAATCCTAAAAGAACAATATTATTTATTGATCATGCATCTCCAAGCCCGAGAAAAGAACTTTCTAATGCTCATAAAATTCTAAGAGAATTTGCTAAAAAAACAGGTTCTATTCTTTCAGAAACAGGACAGGGGGTATGTCATCAAAGATTAATTGAGGATTATGTTAACCCCGGTGAAATATTGGTAGGTGCTGATTCTCATACGTGTACATCAGGAGCTCTGGGATCTTTTGCAACAGGAATGGGATCTACTGATGTAGGTATTGCTATTGCGTTGGGTAAAGTTTGGCTAAAAGTACCTGAAACATTTAAAATTGAAGTAAATGGAATCTTTGCACCTGGAGTAGGCGCAAAGGATTTTATTTTACATTTAATCGGACTAATAGGTGCAGACGGTGCAACTTATAAAGCTTTAGAATTCTGTGGAGACACTATCAAAAATATGTCCATGGCTGATAGATTTACTCTATCAAACATGGCTGTTGAAGCAGGAGGAAAAGCCGGCCTGATAGAATCTGATCAACTTACTAAAGAATATCTTATTTCTCGTGGCAGAGGTGATAAATTCAGGGAAATAACAGCGGACCCTGATGCTGTTTATGAAAGAGTTATAACTATAGATGCATCTCAAATAAAACCGACTGTATCTATGCCTCATACTGTTGACAATACAGCTACTGTTGATGAATTAAAAGATATTAAGATTGATCAGGTATTTATCGGTACCTGTACCAACGGTAGAATTGAGGACTTGAGAATAGCAGCACAAATACTGGAAAATCAGCAAGTACACAGCGATGTAAGATTAATCGTTGTACCTGCTTCTAAAGATATATATTTACAAGCTATAAAAGAAGGCTTAATAAGAATATTTGTTGAAGCCGGAGCATCAGTACTGGCACCCGGATGCGGTCCATGTGTCGGTGTTCATGCAGGCATACTTGGAGACGATGAGGTTTGCCTGGCTACTCAAAACAGAAACTTCCAAGGAAGAATGGGTAATCCTAAAGGGCAAATTTACTTAAGTTCACCTGCTACCGCTGCTTATAGCGCAATAACAGGTCATATATCCGACCCTAGGGAGATAATTTCATTAAATTCTTCCTCACAGGGTATTTATCCGTTTGAAAGTTATTTACCCTAAGGGGGATTAATCCTCCCCCTTTTGGGTATTTTATAAAATAAATAAAAAAATTAAAGGGATTATAAATGACGGTGGGTGGGTATAAAAGAAACAGAGGACGAAAATGGAAATAAGAAAAGGCAAAGCCTGGAAATTTGGAGACGAGATAAGTACTGACCATATAGCACCGGGAAGATTATTTCATCTAAGAACAAATCTTCCTGAGTTTGCAAAACATGTTTTGGAAGATGCAAGAGAAGATTTTGCATCAGGCATGTCGCAAGGTGACTTTGTTGTGGCTGGTAAAAACTTTGGGCTGGGATCATCAAGAGAGCATGCCCCGCAAATCATCAAGTTGGCAGGTGTTAACGGCGTAATGGCTAAATCATTCGCAAGAATATTCTTTAGAAACGCTATTAATATCGGTTTATTGGTTATCGAATGCGATACTGATAAAATAAACGAAGGTGATGAGCTGGAAGTTTCTTTAAACGAAGGTGTTGTTAAAAACAAGACAACAGGTGAAGATATTGCAATTACTCCATTACCGGATGTAATGATAAAAATATTAAACGATGGCGGGCTTGCTAAACATATTGAAAAACATGGTGATTTTCAGTTAGTTTAGGTAAGTGCCAGACTTACTGAGTGAAGGGCATTTAAAATTTGCTAGTCCCTTTTTGCTAGGGGATTATAACTGTATTTTTTTTAACATTATTGGCTATAATAAAATTTATACTAATTTTAAAGAATAAAAATAATATAAATTATATAGTAAAGAGGAAACAGAAAAGGAAAAATCGTAATGCACAATATAACCTTAATACCAGGAGATGGTATTGGCCCAGAGATAATAGAAGCAGCACAAATTGCGATTGAAGCAACTAATGTAAAAATAAACTGGGAGGTTGTTCATGCAGGGGAAGGAGTAATAGAAAAAGAAGGTTCTCCTTTACCGGCACATATACTTGATTCAATAAGAAAAAACAAAGTTGCGCTAAAAGGACCTATAACTACACCTATAGGAAGCGGATTCAGAAGCGTTAACGTTGCTTTAAGAAAAGAACTTGACTTATATGCCTGTGTAAGGCCTACAAAAACTTTGCCGGGCATAAAAACAAAGTTTGATAATGTTGATTTAGTAATATTTAGAGAAAACACCGAAGACTTGTATGCAGGTATAGAACGTCAAATAGACGATGATACAGCTGAATCAATCAAAAGAATAACCAGAAAAGCATCAGAAAGAATTGCAAAATCAGCATTTGAATATGCCCAAAAGCAAAAAAGACAAAAAGTCACAGTTGTAACTAAAGCTAACATTTGCAAGCTGTCAGACGGATTATTTTTAGAGTCAGCTAAGAACATTGCAAAAGACTATCCTGAAATTAATTGTGAAGAGCTGCTAATTGACAATATGTGTATGCAACTGGTTCAGTATCCTCAGGTTTATGATGTTCTGCTATTGCCAAACCTATATGGTGATATAGTATCAGACCTTGCAGCAGGATTAACAGGCGGGCTTGGTATTGCACCTGGTGCAAATTTGGGAGAGAAAATAGCCGTATTTGAACCCGTACACGGAAGTTCTCCCGGATTAGCCGGACTAAGCAAAGCTAACCCTACTGCTTTAATACTTTCTGCTGTAATGATGCTTAAACACATAGGTGAACAAAAAGCAGCAAAAATGCTTTATAATGCAGTTATTGAAGTTCTTAAAAAAGGCGAAAGCGTTACTTTTGATTTAGGCGGACATGCTTCTACTTTTGAAATGGCTGAAGCTATTGCAAAAGAAATCAGAAAAATATTTGCCAGTAAATAAAAAAACCTCCTTACTAGGGGGGTAGGGGGTCGATATAAAAATCTTTTCAACTTTTTTAAAAATGATAATAATTACGTTAATGCTATTTATGGTAACGGCTACAGCTCCGGTTTTATCTGACGGAGTAAGTGGCATTAATTTTTATTCTCCTGCTAAAGGTGTATTTGTAATAGATATAGATACTTTATTCTGCGATAGCTGCCTAGATATATATTTTTCTGATACGCTTGAAACCGTAGAAGAGGTTGTAGAAGAAACTAACGCGCTTGCAGGTATTAATGGAGGCTTTTTTGACCCTAATAATAAAAAGACTATTTCCTATATTTACAAAAATAATAGATACATTGGAAATCCTTGGCTAAATGAAAATCTTATAAACAATAATGTTTTAAAAAAATATTTAGATAAAATTTTTAATAGAGCTGAATTTAGAATTTTAAACTGTTCAAATAGTTATAAATATTCAATAAAATATCATTCAGAAGAAACAATGCCGGGTTGTACCCTAATTAGCTCAATTCAGGCAGGGCCGATTTTATTGGAAAAAATGGATTTGGAAAAAGAATTTTTTGTATTGAAAAAAGATAACAAAGTAATACGTAGCTCAGCCGGAGTATTAAAAAAATACGCAAGATCCGCCATTGCAATAAAAGGGGAAAGTATTTTACTTATTGCCGTAAGCAATGACAATCCTATGACGATAAAAGAGCTGTCTAAATTATTAAAAGAAATGGATGTAGACTCTGCAATGGCCTTAGACGGCGGCAGTTCCACATCTATGTATATAAAAAATATAAAATTTATTCTTAACTCAGCTAAAGATGCTTCTGCAAGAAAAGTTAAATCGATTATCCTGATTAAGGATCAATAAACCTCTTCTACAATTTTTTCTTTAAGATCTTCAGCTATTTCTTTTGCAATTGCCTTGAGGGCGTCAAGATCTTTATTGTTTTCTATTACATAATCCCAATTCTTAACTTCATCAAGGGCAACTTCGGTAAAATCGTTTTCAGAAACAAGCTTGCCTCGCTTGGCACGCTCTTTTCTTAAAGACTCTACCCTTATGGTTATAGTATTAAATTTTTTAAATGTTTTTAATTCACGTTTAAGCCTTACATCAGGAACTATTAGATTTCCTTCATACTCAAGAACTTTTTTAATCCAATAATCAGGATCTTCATCTCTTCTTCTACTGCCTAAAAGGATTAAATCAGCTCTATAAATAGGCTTATTCATATCTATTTCTTTTATTGTAAGATTTTTATATTTACTAAACTCATCTTTTATTGCATAAGCAATAGGTGCAATTGTAAATCCGGGTAAAGCATCTTTAATAACGGCAGCAACAGTATCTTTACCCGAAAACTGTTTACCGGAAACTACAATAACTTTTTTTTCGCTCATAATGACCACCTTTTATATAAATTATTATCGATATAAAATAAATCTAAAATTTTTCCAACTATAAAATTAATACAATCATCTAATGACTGAGGATCAGAATAAAATCCAATAGTTGGCGGAACTACAATAACTCCGTTATCGGAAAGTTTTAATAAATTATTCAGGTGAATACTGCTTAATGGTGTTTCTCTGGGAACTACAAGCAATTTTCGTTTTTCTTTTATACATACATCAGCACTTCTAATAATCAAACTGCTTGTATATCCGCTAGCTATTGCTGCTACAGTAGACATACTGGAAGGGACTATAATCATACCTGCTATTTTATAAGAACCGCTTGACGGATTAGCATGAAACTCTGTATCTAACCAAATTTTTAGGTTTTCACTTTTATTTTTTAAATTTAAATATTCTAAAATATTATTTCTAATCAAGTCCCGATCATTGTTCAATATGAGTCCAAGCTCAGATTCAGCTATATAATACGCATTCTGCGATACAATAAGCTCAATTTTATAATCGTGCTGCAATAGGTATTCAAGTGTTCTTATTCCTAAAATAAAACCACTTGCTGCTGATATTGCTAAGATTATAGGCAAATTTTTATCCATTTATTATATTACTCTTTATTGGATGCGCTTTAACACGATTGAATAGTCTGAAAAATATTTTTGAATTTAGTATACTATAAAAAAAAATTTTATAATTATAAAAATGCTATTTTATTATAAAACTCCAAGAAAAAATTTGCTACTATTTTTTTAATGGCGGCATCAGCTTTATTATTTTCTTTTTTAATTCTTTATAAAGATAAAAATATATTATAAAAATAAGTATCAATACATGCAAAAGCAAAAAAAGCTTTCTTTCAATAAAAAAATATTTTCTTTTTTAAAAGATATAAAATCGGGGCTGACGGGGCTCGAACCCGCGACCTCCTGCGTGACAGGCAGGCACTCTAACCAAACTGAGCTACAGCCCCAGATTATAGGGAATTTAGACTTGCGATCAAATAAAATAATTATCTTATATGATTTTTATCTTTTTTGTGTCGCCTTTCTATGTTATGAATTATAAAATAGAGGAAAAAATTTTGCAAGTACAAATTTAAATTTTTATTTTATTCATCAATTAAATTTGGGCTTATGCCGGTAAAAAAAATCAGTGGTTTTTTAACCATCTGATTGAAATATCCCTGAAATATTTTTTCTGATCTCCTTAGAGTCAGTAAGTTTAACTTTCCTCCTCGATCCAGTAACCAGCCTTATGTTTTTATATACTTAAGTATAAATTATGTTATATTTAAGTTCATTGATCCTTAGATGCATATTTTTTTATTAGCCATATGGTCTATTGCAGTAAATTATTCTGCTCCAAGATAAAATTTCTATAAAAAATTTTATAAAAAAATCCTAAAGTTTTAAAATAAAATGCCGATTATAATAATATAGCCAATATACCCCAATCTCTTCCCCAAGTCTGGTAGCCGCCTAAAATAGCGGCTTTTTTATTTGAAAAAATATTCAAAAGAATAATTTAAAATTTAATAAAGGGACTGTTGACGAATTAATTTTTATTTTTTGAAAATCAGCTATAACTTGAATTTATTTAAATAAACTAACTACATTTAGTTATTCATCAACAATCTCATAAAGAGTGGTAGGTACAAAAATGAAAAAAAATATTTTGGGTAAATCAGGTATAGAAGTATCGAACTTGTGTTATGGAACACTGGCATTAAGTATTTATCACGCTAATTTGCATCCCGATGAGGCTTGTGATTTGTTGGTTTATGCGTACATCAACAAGGGTATTAATTTTTGGGATACTGCTGAATTATATGAGACTTATCAAGTTGTTGGACTGGCACTGAAAAAAATCGGGAAGCCTGATGATATAATAATTTCTTCAAGAAGTTATGCTAAAACTTATGATGATATGGCTTTAAGTGTAGATAATTGCCTAAAGTCTTTAAATAAAAACAATATTCAAATTTTTGGAATGCATGAGGTTCAGGCTAGTGAATTTGAATATGATTTATTTAGGCCTAAAGCTTTTGAAGCACTTACTAACCTTAAACAAAAGGGAAAAATAAAGGCGATATCTTTAACTACTCATTCTGCCAAGGTTGTTAAAATGGCCGCGGATATCCAAGAAATAGATGTTATTATGCCTTTAATCAATTATAAAGGTATAGGAATAAAAGACGGAACTTTAAATGATATGGAAAAAGCTATTGACAAGGCAAAAAAAAATAATAAAGGCCTATATGCAATGAAAATTCTGGCTGGAGGATATCTTATAGAGAATATTTTGAATTCCATATCTTATATTACAGCTAATAAAAATATAGATTCCCTTGCTATTGGTATGGTTTCTGTTGAAGAAATTAATTTTAACAGCTATGTTGTTGAAAATTCAAAGTTGCCAGATGATCAAAATAGTTTAACTAAAAATTTAAAAAGAATTATTCATATTGAACCGTGGTGTGAAGGTTGTCAAAATTGTATTCATTCTTGTCCTCAGGGAGCTTTGATTTTAGAATATGGTCAGGCTAAGGTTATTCATGAGAAGTGCGTACGTTGTGGTTATTGTGTTTCGGCATGTAAAGACTTTTTTATTAAATTTTTGAATATTAGGGAACAATAAAGAACCGAATACATCTAAATAAACAGAATGCCGTATTTTGGGTCTTCTTTATATAAGAAGACCTTCTTTAGTGGGAAAATGTTAATATAGATGTGTATTTATTAGAGATTTAGGACTCTTCTTGTTAAAGCAATTAAGCATTTTACAGGAGGCAAATCCGTTATCAAAAAGTATTGTTTTAACAGGGATACGTCTAATCAAGTATTCATGAATCATAGAAAAAAATAATTCTGTTTTCTTCTTGTATTCATTTGGTTTAATTAATTTTTTACTTTTCCATATCTTGAAATCCAAGTGTATAATAGATCTTTTTCCAATTGATAACTTTATTTAAAGAATAATATATTTGCCATTTGCTTTTTGTCTGATTTCTTTTGCTAATTCCTATTCAACAATTTACGGCTGTAGTAGTACTTAAAATTTTTTGCTAATCTCTCCTAACTGTATAATAAGTATGCAAAAGCTTATGTGCTTTTTCTCCTAAAGGCTTACCGATAAAATCTTTATAAAGCTCTATAATAGCCGGATTTTCGTGAGATTTTCTGTAGGGTAAAGCCCGGTCCTCTTCATAAATAACCCTTGCACGCTTTTTGCGAATTTCCACGTTTGTCGGCTTAGGCTGTCCGCCCCCACCAAGGCAACCGCCCGGACATGCCATAACTTCGACAAAATGATAATCAGACTCATTTGCTTTGATACTATCAAGCAGTTTTTTTGCGTTTCTTAATTCATGAGCCACTGCAACTTTTAATTCAAAACCGTCAAGAAATTTCCACTCATCTATAGGATTTTTTATAATTAAAGATGCCTCTCTTACTCCTTCCATTCCTCTAACAGGGCATATATCAAGATTTTTAAACGGTACTTCTCTTTTGGTAACAACCTCATAAGCAGTTCTAATAGCAGCTTCCATTACTCCTCCTGTAACCCCGAAGATTAAGCCGGCTCCGCTTGAAATACCCATAGGAGCATCATAATCACTATCCGGTAGCTCAAATAAGTTTATATTAGACCGCCGAATCATCTTTGCAAATTCTCTTATAGTTAATACATAATCAACATCTTTGTAACCGCTGTCTCTCATTTCGGGCCTATTTGCCTCAAATTTTTTGGCAGTGCAAGGCATAACTGCAACACAAATAATATCTTTCGGATGAATATTAATTTTATTAGCATAATAAGTTTTAGCTATAGCCCCAAACATTTGCTGGGGAGACTTACATGTAGATACATTTGAAAGCAATTCAGGATAAAAATATTCAATATAATTAATCCACCCGGGCGAACAAGATGTAAACAAAGGCAAAGAGGATTCTTCTTTATTTAAAAATTTCTTTTTTATTCTGCTTAAAAGCTCGGCGGATTCTTCGATTATAGTTAAATCAGCAGAAAAATTAGTATCAAAAATAGCATCAAAACCTATTTTTCTAAGGGCTGTTGTCATCTTTTTAGTAGAACTTCTTCCCGCAGGAATATTAAACTCTTCAGCCAGAGTAGCACGCATTGACGGAGCTGTTTGTACGACCACATGTTTAGCAGGATCATTTAAAGCTTCATAAACTTCTTTAATAGATTCTTTTTCTACTAATGCCGTAGTAGGACAATAATTTATACATTGACCACACAAAACGCAACCTGTCTTATCCAAGTCGACATCAAATACAGAGCCTATAGATAGCTCATTACTTCTATACATAGGCTTAATAGCTTCAACGCATTGCATACATTCACAGGCATCCACACATCTACGGCACTTTATGCATTTGTCATTATCTCTAATTACGGCTGTATTATCCAATATTTTATATCTTTTTTCTTTTGGCCTGCCAAATCGGCTTTCTTCTATCTTATATTTGATAAAAAGCTCTTGCAATTCACAACTTAAAGTCTTATCACATTTGCTTTTTCCTGTATAATGATTTGCCAATATAAGCTCAAGCACCATTCTTCTTGATTTATTAACCAGCTCTGTTTCTGTTTGAATAATCATGCCATTGAGTACAGGAGTACTACAAGAAGCTTGCAATGCCCTACATCCTCCAACTTCTACCAAACAAAGCCTGCACACTCCAGATAAACAAAGATCAGGATGATAACATAAAGTCGGGATGTATATATCATTTCTTTTAGCTAATTCCAGTATTGTTTCATTTTCTTTTGTTTCATATTCTTTGCCATTAATGGTTACTTTTAATATGGGTTTGTGTTTGTCATTCATTTAAAATCCCCCGACTTCAGTGCTTTTATTTTTTTATTTAAATATCTTCTTTAATATTTTTGGTGATACTCTATTTAGTACTTATGCTTACAAGTAAATTTAATTTATATCAAAAGCTTAAAGTGATGATTTAAAAAGGGTGATGATTATCAGCAAAATTTTTATAAATATAAACAAAAGGATTAGAAGCAGTCTGCCCTAAACCGCACTTAGAAGCAACTTTCATAACATCTGCAAGCTCCATCAGAACTTCTATATGACTATCAGGAATGCTTTCCTTTTTGATAATCTTATCTACAGCTTCGGCAATCTTAGGCACACCTTCTCTGCATGGGGTACAAAGCCCGCAACTTTCCTCTTTAAAAAAATCAGTAAAATTTTTAAGAACCTCAAACATATTGCGAGACTTATTAAATATAATAATTGAGCCCTCAGGTGATAATTCCGAATAACAAATAGATTTCTTAAAATCTTTTGGTGCAACAGTGACACCGGCAGCCCCCCCGACCTGAACTGCTCTAACATCTGTAGCTTCGCATGCCTTTAATAAATCTAATAAAGTACACCCTAAATCAAACTCATAAATACCGGGTTTTGGGCAATCTCCGGAAATACTAAACAATTTAGTCCCCGGTGATTTTTGTGTACCGTATTTTTTAAATTCTTCATCACCATATTTAACAATATATGGCAAATTAGCAAATGTTTCCACGTTATCAACCAGTGTTGGAAAATTAATATAACCATGCTCAACAGGAAAAGGCGGCCTATTTCTAGGTTCACCTCTTTTTCCTTCCATAGATTCAATTAAAGAGCTTTCTTCTCCACATATATATGCTCCTGCATTACATCTGATTTCTATATCAAAATCAAAATTTTTATTCAGAATATTTTTACCTAAATAATTTTTTTCCCTTATTTGTTTAATTTTGTTTAATAGATTCTTTAGCATCCACTTATATTCTGCTCTTAAATAAATAAACCCCATGGATGCACCGACAGCGTAGCCGGACGCTATCATTCCTTCTATAAATTTCTCAGTATGATTAAATAAAAGTTCCCTGTCCTTAAAAGACCCAGGTTCACCCTCGTCAGCATTGCAAACAATATATTTTTTTTCACCTAAGCCATTTTTAGATACTAATTCCAGCTTAAGACCGGTTGGAAATCCAGCGCCACCTCTACCTCGAAGACCTGATTTTTTTATCAATTCAATAAAATCTTGTGACGGTTCCGACAAAACCTTGTTCAAGGCTTCCCAAAATACGTAATCATTAGAAAGTATAAATTTTCTTTGCATTTTAACTTGCCCTATTATAATTTTTGGTAATGGTCAATCAAGAGTACTGATAGTTACAAGCAAACTTAAGTTATATCAAAAGTTTACAGCGATGACTTAAGAAAGGTGATTACCATCACCTAATTTTTGTACTCTCTAATTATAGAGACAGCCTTTTCAGGACTTAAATGATGATAAACTTCATCATTAATTAACATAGAAGGTCCTTTGTCACACATACCAATACAATCGGTTGTTTTCAGCGTAAATAACTTATCATCTGTGATTGACCCCATTTTGATACTTAATTCCTGCTCAAGTGCTTTTATAATTTCATTTTTGCCTGCGAGCTGACAGCTTATAGTTTTACAAATTCTAATAATATACTTACCTGTAGGCTTTGTACTGATAAATGAATAAAATGTAGCCACGGCATAAACTTCATTAGGACTCATTGATAATTGTTTTGCAATATTTCTTACCATCGCTTCCGTAAGATATCCATTTTCAGCTACAATTTCTTCTAAAATGATTAAAAGCTCAGTGTGTGAGTAGTTATATTTTTCAATTATTTTATTTATGTAGAGATTAGCTTCTTGCATATTGTTTTTTTCCGTATTAACCAATCCGATTTTTAAAAAAAACAATAAAATTTTTATGCCCCTATTGTCTGTAATGGTGGAATAGTTTTAAAACGGTAACGCGAAGTAAAAAGTCGTTCCCTTACCTTCTTCTGTTTCAAACCAAATTTTACCTTGCTAATAAATCTGATTTAGTTAATTTTTACATTATATATTTAAAAAGTAAGCCCCATATCACTATAGTATAATAATGAACAGGGCTTATTTTTTAATATTTATAAATTATTTTTGAGTTAATAGTATATTCTAAAATTCTATTTTTTTCTATTTCTTAAAGCACCGGCTACACCCAACAAGCCTAAAAAGATCATTGAAGATGGCTCCGGAGCAGGGGTACCAAATGCTTGTATTTCTGAAACAGAAAGATTTTTATCACTACGATGTTGAACGCCTTCAAATTTTAGTGAGTTTGTTATTATTGAATCAGTTAAAGTAGTAGAACGAGTTTTAAGTCCCCAGCCTACAACATTAGGAACTGTCCAGGCAAGTTTCCAAGAATTATCTGCTAAATTTTTGTAATAAAGATTATACATATCATTATTATCAGCTTGAATGGTAAAACTATTAATTTCAAATATTCCGTTAAGATTTAATTCAATATTTTGTGGAGGTAATGGATGAGAATCCCACCATACAGCGCCTTGATCCCACTGTGTTGAGTCAGGTAGAAATATATTATCAACTATTGTTTTAGGATCAACAATTTTTCCTCCACCCCAGCCATTTGTAAAAAATGTTCCATTTAGGGTAATGTTGGAGTTTTCCGCCACGTTTGTAATAGCTGCAGAATTAGCTGCCGGATTAGAAGATAGAGCTATTACTGCCACTAACGAGACCAATAAGCCTTTAAAAATCTTTTTCATTTTTTCTCCTCTTATTTAATTTGAATACGTTACATATAAATAACACAAATAAGATCGATTGTAAAATGATAATTGAGAAAATATTTTAAATAATTTTATAAAATTAGAGGTGTATTAGCAGACTTCTTCAATATACAGAAAATAAACAAGTTTCTAATTATTAAAAAAAAAACTTAGTATAAAATAGCTGATGAATTTTGTATTCTGATTCTCAATTAAATTTAAAATTACTCTTTGGAATAAGCTTATAAAAAGTAAAATTGACTATTTTATTTTTTATAAGCTTCCGCTTCGCAATTTAAAAAATAGCTTATCTTAAATTAGCTCTTATACGATTGAAAAATCTGAAAAGTATTTTAGAGTTAGAGATAGTATAGTTAAGTGGAATAAAAAAATGAATGAAGCATCCATAATATTTCCAAATCAGCTTTTTTCCAAATCACCGCTTTTATCAAAAGAAAGAGAAATTTTTCTTATAGAAGAAAAAAGATTTTTTACTGATTTTAAATTTCATAAAAATAAGCTGGTCTTGCACAGATCATCTATGAAACACCATGAAGAATTCCTCACAGAGCAAGGATTAAAAGTTAATTATATTACTTTTACTGATAATTATTTTGAAATATTAAAAAATAAAAATATTAATACATTACATATCATTGACGTAGTTGACTTAGAGCTGGAAAAAAAACTTAAAAACTCAAACTTTAAAATAATATGGTATGACTCTCCCGGTTTTTTAACGACTAAAGAAAGTTTTGAAGATTTTTTCAAAGGTAAAAAAACATACTCTCAAACTTCTTTCTATATAGAGCAAAGAAAAAAATTAAAAATTCTTGTAGACTCAAAAAATAAGCCACTAGGCGGTAAATGGAGTTTTGACCCTGAAAACAGAAAAAAAATATCATCCGGTATAGCTATACCGGAATTAATAAAATATGGAAAAAATAAATATGTAGCAGAAGCAAAAAAATACATAGATACGCATTTTGCAGATAACTACGGCTCCCACGATGATTTTATTTATCCCATAATGTACAAAGGCGTACAAAGCTGGCTGGAAGATTTTTTAGAAAACAGGCTAAATCTTTTTGGCGACTATGAAGACGCAATACTAAAAGATGAGCAATATTTATTCCATTCGGTTTTATCGTATGCAATAAATATCGGGCTAATCACCCCCGATGAAATTTTAAAAACAACCATTGATTTTGCAAAAGAAAATAAACCCGCCCTAAATTCCTTGGAAGGTTTTATCAGGCAAATAGTAGGCTGGCGTGAATATATAAAAAATATGTATATTTTAAAAGGCCAGGAGCAAAGAAATTTAAACTTCTGGAATCATAAAAGTCAAATACCGCATGGTTTTTATATTGGGCAAACAGATATAAAGCCTGTAGACTGCACTATAAAAAAACTCTTAAAAACAGGCTATAACCATCACATAGAAAGACTTATGATTTTAGGAAACTTTATGTTTATTTGTGAAATCTCTCCGCAAGAAATTTATAAGTGGTTTATGGAAATGTATATTGATTCTTATGACTGGGTAATGTTGCCAAATGTATTTGGAATGAGCCAATTTGCAGACGGTGGTCTGATGATGACAAAGCCCTACTTTAGCTCTTCAAGCTATATTAAAAAAATGAGCGATTATCCTGCAGGAGAATGGACTGAAATTTGGGATGCACTATTTTGGAGATTTTTATATAAAAATAGAGAAAAATTAGAAAAAATTCCCAGAGAAAAACTTATAACAAGACAATTAGACATAAAAGGTGATAAGCAAATAAAAAACCACATAAATATAGCTGAAAAATTTCTTAACAAATTCGATAAAGAATAATATAATTGAGAATCAGTATAAATAGCTTAATATAATAGACTTATTACAGTATTAAATCATAGTATGTTTATCTTGCAAAAAATATCAACAAAGTGTATTATTTATATATATTTACAACTTAAATGGTATAAATTCAAAAATTCTTGTAGGAAGATATTCAAAAATTGTTTGGATGTAAGGAATAAAGAGAGTAAGAATATGATATTAAAAGAGAAGCTTGACGTATTCAGGGATTCATTTATTGAAGTCAGTCAGGAATTAACCGATTTAGAATTTTCTACTTGCGAAACAGTAGAAAGTTTTCCTGAGATAACAGTTGTTATAGGCATTACCGGTAACAAAAACGGTAGAATATTAATTCAAACAGATAAATCTACAGCTGATAAGTTTGCAGTAGCTATGAACTGCGGTGACCCGCTTGACGACCCGGAAGAGCTTTTTATGTATCTGGCAGAGTTTGGGAATATTTACTGTGGACGAATTACAACATATATTAATAATATATTTAAAAATAGGGAAATAACTTTAACACCGCCGTCGGTATACTCTGATGAGTGTATGAGTATCTTTACAATGGGGGTTGATTCTGATATATTTCATTTTAAGTCAGAAATAGGTGCTTTTACTATCGATTTAGGTTTTGAGGAATCATAAGAAACAATGAAGGACTTTAACTTTAAAGACATTATCGTGGCAGCAGCAACTCAAATTATGCCTTCTTTTGGATTAAACCACAGATTTATGTGTGAACTGCCGGAAAGCTCATTAAACTCAGTAGAGGATGTTAGTATTCTTGTAGGTTTAACAAATGCAGTAAAAGGCAATATCTTAATAGGCCTGCCTAAAGAGGCTGCTTATGATATTGCTTCAGGCATGATGGGGCAATCTGTGTACGAACTAAATGATATAACTTTAAGCTGTTTAAGTGAATTCACAATTATGTTGCTTAATAATGCCTTGTCTCGGCTAAGACTTGAGGAGACCATAGAAGTTGCTCCTCCTACAATTACAACAGGGGACGATGTCTTTATTATGATTAGCAGATCACCTTCTAAAAAGTTGTTTTTTAAATTACAAAACACAAAATTTAATATTGCTTATTGCCTGGAATAAACATTTAATTTAGTTTTATAAAACCATAGCGGCAGGGTTGCTATGGCCGGTTTGAGCAGCCAAGGTTGGTTTGCCCAAACTAAGAGCCTATCTGGTTAAAAAAACGGAAGTTCCCTAAAAATCCAATGCAATAGACTTGTATTCCTTGCTTGCATTTAAAGCTATTGGTGCTAATATTAACTACACTACGCACTCATCCTTAATGACTTTCCTTTTATACTTAAAAATTACACCATCAAGATTCTTTTCTATAGCTGATGAAACCATACATGCCATATTAAACAGTTCATATTCAACTTGCATATTATGTTTTATAATTTCAAGAGACGGTAATACATCTAGTTTGTAATTATTTGTATAGTCCAGAATCTCCTTTTGAAGGGAATTAGAAAGAAATATATTTTTAACAATATCACCCCTGGTCTGAGACATAGTTTTCTTAATCCCCTTGACCAAAGAGTCTACAAACGTAAGCTGAACATCATCGCTTTGTAATTGTTTATTTATTTGTCCTAGTGTTTTAACTATTTTTTTACAATTTTCATTAATAATTTTTATTTCTTTATGCTGGCCTATTAAGCTTTTTGCAAATTTATTAAGTAAAACATCCCATTCTTCACGGCTTTGATTAAATAATTGTGTCAAAGTCTTATCTATATTTGTATTTTTATTGGAAATTTTAGAGTTAACCTCATTAAATTCGATATATTTCATACCTTTAATCAAAGCACCATTCAATGATGTATTGATTAGCTGATTTTGAATATTTTCTTCCTCTATTATATCTTCCAATTGTCTGATAAACAAAGCATAATCATCTCTGGATAGAATATATTTACCATTGCGAGCTTTTACATGCATTGCCTTTTTGTAGTTATACGCCGGAGTATATCCCAAATTAATATCCCCTTGAGAGTTTACATCCAACTTTTGATCATTTGCATACAGTTTGTTATTTACAAATGCCAAATCTAAACCGGTATAAACAATGGGAGCGCATCCCATTTCTTTTGCAACAAAATAGCTAATTATAGAGACGCTACCTGCTGAGTTATATAATTCAAAATGCTTGGAATCAACTGAATTAAGCCAATCCGCAATAGCGTCTGTCTTGGAAAAATAAAATAATTTTCTTTTAAAGGGGTTTCTTGATAAATTAAAATCAGCTTTTGAGCAAGTAATAAGATTTATATCATTTATTTTGTCTTTTATTCCCTCAACATGCTGCTCAAGATATTTTGAATCGGAAAACACCACAAAGTCCGGTATAATATTCTCTTGCACCAAATATTTTAAAGCGTTACCAATAGATATTAATATATATTTATTTTTATTTTCTTTTATATTTTGAATATTTTCTTTTAAAGAAGGCCCGGAGCAAACAATTAAAGCAGGCTTATCCTTGAATTTGTTTTGTAAAATACTCACAGGTCGAGCTTTAGGGAAAAATTTCATATTAGTTATATTATTTATAGTCCAATCTTTACACTGACTAAAAATCGTATTCTGGTCCATATTTCTTAATTGGCATATTTTAATAATTTCAGAAGTTAGATTCATTAATATTTTTTGATTTAATATAGCATAAGAGTCGACAAAAAGCGGTTCTATTTTGTCACCGCTCAGGTATTCATTTTGAATTTTATCCATTAAAGTTTCAAAGTTATCTGTAAAATAAACTCTTTTATCAGCCAGTTCCTGAGAAAAATCAATATATTCAAATACAAATCGTAAAATTTCAAGGTTAGGCTCAAAAACAAAAATCCTGGCAGGTGAGCTTATATAGGTTCTTTTAAACAAATATCCCAAGCCAATCCCAAAAACCAAATGAATATCGTTTTTAGCAGGTTCTGATTTTATTGATTTACTCCAAATTTGTCTGGCCTCCTGAATAGGATCAACCGGACTGTTAAGGGGTATGTCTTTGTATGCTATTATTAAGTCCTTACTTTTTGCTTCAAAAACAGAAAAATTTTCATTTATATCCTCTAACCTGTTTTTTTCTAATTTTGATGCTAAGTCAGGATTTTTAAATTTTAAAACTTCTATATTTTTTTGAAACATCACTCACCTCTGTTTTTTATTTTTATTTATTTAAAAAAATAATATAAATTAATTAATTAATAAATCTATAACCTCTCTAAATGCGCCGTTACCTGCTTGAGCCTTTGTAATATATATACCGGGAAGCTCTTTAACCTTAAAATTTGCATCAGGAACGGTCACAGCCCAGCCTACACGCTCCAGCACACAAATATCATTGATATCATCTCCAAGATAACATATCTGAGATAAAGGCACAGAATATTTTTGAGATATTTTTTCTATAGACTCCCGTTTGTTCTTTATGCCTTTATGCACATCTTCCAGATTGAATCGATTAGCGACCCTATCAATAACAGGAGAGTCCTCACCTGATATTATTGCAACTATATAGCCGTTTTTTACAGCCAAAGACATTCCCATAATATCTTTATAACTTACTTTTTTCTGCTCCTCGAAGCTGTCGGAAGAAAAATAAACACAACTGTCGGTCATAATGCCGTCAAAGTCGGTTGCAATTATTTTTATGTTTTTATTAAACTTTTGAGGCATTTTTGTTTCCTTTAACTCTTCTTAATTTTTTGATAATAGGCTTTTCAGACTCATAAACAGTTTTTTGCCCATCGCCCATTACAATAGGTATCTGTCTTATATCTCTAACTAATCTGAATAACCCTTGCGGCTCCAAGCTTGCCGCATGATCGCTTCCCCACATTGTTCTATCAAAAGTTATATGTCTCTCTATTGAATTAGCACCCATTGCTGCGGCAATAATCGTAGTGGATACACCTCTTTCATGCCCGCTAAAGCCAATAGGAAAGTCATATTTATTTCTGTATTTTGTTATTACTTTAAGGTTAATTTCTTCTAAATCCGTAGGATAAGTTGAAGTGCAGTGGAATAATACCACATTATCACCTAAAATATCCAGTGCGTGCTTTATTTCTTTCTGAGTACTCATGCCGGTAGATAATAAAATAGGTTTTCCCGTTGCTTTTGTATGCATTAACAGGTTATCATCAGTCAAGCTTGCCGAAGCTATTTTATAGCAAGGGGGATCAAATTGATCTATAAAGTCAACAGATGCTTCATCCCAGCAAGATGCAAACCATAAAATATCTTTTGCCTTACAGTATTCATCAATCTCTTTATACTGTTTATATCCAAATTCCAAACCTCTTTTAAGGTCGCCGTTTGTATCTCCGAAGTGGTTTGGTCTTGGCATTGCTAACTCTTCTTGTGTATAAACCACATCTACTGTTCTTTTTTGAAATTTTACAGCATCACAGCCGCAAGTCTTGGCAATATCAATTAATTTTTTTGCATTTTCCACAGCACCATTATGGTTAATGCCGATTTCCGCAATAATAAAAGTAGGCTCGCCATCACCTATGAGTTTGTTTCCAACTTTAATTTTTTTTCTCATATCCTTTCCCCCCCAAACATTAATACCCAATTGTTAGCATTATACTATCTTAAAAAGATTTTTCAGATTATTCAAACGTTTTAAAATAAATATACTAAATTGAAGGCAAGTATATGAATCATATCATATAGTCAGAGGAAAAGAACATCTCTAAATATATGATTTTAAAATTTTAAATATAATATTATTTTTTTGTTAAAGATAACTCATCACAATCATTTAAAAATTTAAATAAATTAAGAAATGTTACAAGTTTAGCATTTTATTTTTACAAGAGCCTGCGGAATTAAAAAAAAGATGCTAAAATATATATTAAGAATATAATTTTGAAATACATTGACATTTAAGAAAAAAACTAAAGGCTATAGAAAATGAAGTTAACACGGTTCTTCGCCCAAAACTTATTATTTATCTTGTGGAATATGGTAGCATTTTTATGCTCAATTATTTCATTTAATACTTTTTGTGTTGGACAAAAGCCTTCTTTCTTTGTTTCCAAGTATATTTTTAATTATTTTTATATTCTATATAATAAATTTAAAAATTTAATATATAAAAAAATATTAAAAAATAAAGCTAATAGCACTGCCAAAACTCTGGTAGCGGCTAATAGCATATATAAAAACAAAAACTTTGTATCAAATAGAGTTAATCTTAATAATATAAGAATAAATCAGGCATTTAAATATATAAACTCATTATATATCAATAGATTAAAGGATGTGCTAGCCACGCAAAATTTAATTTCTCATTTAAAGCAGCACTTTACCCCCCTGGGGGCAATGATTGTTGTCGATCAAGCTATGTTAATTCAGTTAAACTTAAGCTGTATCAATGCTTGTAGCGATAACATAAAAAAGGTGATGACTATCACCCAGGATAAGTGTGCCTTTTTATACCCTTTTATAAGCAAAAATTATCATTGTCTTAATTCTTTTTA